>CAVKGJ010000108.1:0-8918 GCA_963655605.1 Oscillospiraceae bacterium | reverse complement strand
ATGTCATATGGTGTTCCCATGAATAGGATCATCAAGCGAGTTCAGGGAGCGAGAACGTCACGTTATGCCAAGCTGAGGGAATATTTTCATGGAGAAACCGATGAAATTCCGGTTGATACCGATTCATACTGGCGTCTGCATGCTCTCCGTTTGCCAGAAGGAGCGGCAGCCGTCGGCAAGACAATAGGGGAGATGGATTTTCCATCCAATCACGTCGAAATCACCATGGTCCGGCGCGAGAGAATTGTACAGGTTGCCGTTTCCGGAATGTTCACGCAGGCAGGAAACGGGAGCAGACCAGCTATGGAAGCAGTTGCCGGTATCCGGTATCAAGAAAATCGTTTTCAATGCTCCATCTGGCGATATTGAGGTAGCCAGAAACGAATGTGCTTTCTGTACCGGAATCACGTTGAAACTGGGTGAGGTTGAAGATGAATGATGTGATCAGTATTTTGCCGCCGTCACTGGCCAGTGATTCCAGAAGCTGTGTTCTGGAAGAGCTGTCTGGAAGGATGAGTTCTTTTATCTGGCGGCCTTGCTGGTTTACCAGATTGATATCGTTTTCATCACTTCCCTTCCAACACTTGCCGAGCAATTCAATTTGTATGGTTCGGGCGAGGAACTGGTGGAATCGGAAGAGGCCAGAAGGCAATTGATCAAAACTGCAGTCCGGATCGAAAAACGGAATGGAACGCCTTGGGCAATCCGGCAGGTTTTCCGTTCGCTCGGCTTGGGAGAAATCACGCTGATCGAAGATGTCGGCAATGTTCACTACGATAGTACAGCCTGTTATGACGGTACGTTTTATACGGCCAAGCTGCGTTGAATGATGCGAACAGGCATGTGCAGGATATCAGGAACAACAGGAAGGATGGTAAAATCTATCACTTTGTGCAATACAAAAATACCTGGATTGTCCGGGGGCCGGCGACTCGCAGGAATAAATAGGGCAGGCGGGGTACACCATTCAGACAACGAAACTCGAAGTCCAAGTTATCGGCAAGTTAAACCTGACAAGGTTGTGCCCACATTGGAATATATTTCATATAGTGGGTGATGTCGTTTTTAAATGGATTTTTTTGTAAAAGGGAAAACAGGTATGTCGCGGTTCGGTATTGTTGTTTTTGCTGTTGTTATGGCATTGTTTCCACTGACAGAGAGTATGGCCGCCGGTCAGGATAGTATCCGTTTCAGGACGACCCGTCTGAAAGCCGGAGGACGGATTATCCATGCAGAGATTGCAGCAACTGATGCACAGCGGGAGCGAGGGTTGATGTACCGGAAAAAACTTCCTGAAAATAACGGTATGCTTTTTGTGTTCGACCGGCCAGCGAAATCGTGCATGTGGATGAAAAATACCGCTATTCCGCTTTCTGTGGCGTTTATTGATCATGCAGGTGTTATCGTCAATATTGAGGAAATGAAGCCGTTTACGACCGATTCGCATTGCAGTGCCGGATGGATCCGTTATGCACTGGAAATGAATGCCGGATGGTTTGACAGGAACGGTCTGAAATCCGGCAGCAGGATTGACGGATTGCCTGATTGAGCCGCTTTCCATTCCAGTGGATGACATATCTGCCGACGGTTGTCTTGCAGTAGCCTGTTTCTTCCTGTCTTTTTCCGGTGCTATTTCTGGCGATTTGTATCATCCGTTTTCAGGATTGCCATCCGGTGTCCGGGCATTTCTTGATCCCACTCAACATTATTCGGGCTCTTCAATGAATAATGGATTTAAAATATTGGGAAAACATGAATGTTTTCATGGGGTAATGTTCCGTGGCAAACCGTTGTGTACTGTCATGCACGCCGTGCGTGCGTTCAGCGAATCCGGATAGCGGAAAAGATGCCGGCCGGAATGGCCGCCGGGCCGTTTGTCAGAAGCGGTTGCAGTTCCCTGTTACTCGAGTCTTTCTGGAATGTTACGACGATGAAACAGGAATTGAAAAATTTTTTGAGTGTACCCGGCAAGAATTTTCATCCGTTCTTGCGGCTGTTTCTGGTGTTTTTACCCGTCGCCCTGCTGATTTGTGGTGGCGGTTATTTGTATTATCTGTCGCAACTGCATTTTATTCATGAACAGAACCGGAAGATGGAGCATGAAACGGTGCTGGTCGGTGTGGTATCCATCAACCGGAGCCTGGAATATGTCATGCAGGACGTACAGGTGCTGTATTCGAATACCGATTTCAGAACCATGCTGGATCGGCCGGACAAAACCAATGTAGATTGTGTCGCTGCCGACTGGGTCGCTTTCGCTAAAGCGAAGCAAGCCTACCAGAAGATACGCTGGATTGATGAACGGGGAGTCGAGCGGTTGCGCGTGAATTACGCGGACAAAAGGGCGTATGTCGTGCCAGAGGAGGAATTGCTGGACAGGAAAGGACGCTATTTTTTCGAGGATACGAATGCACTGCAAGAGGGAGAGGTGTATGTTTCTCCACTGGATCTGAATATCGAAAACAACCGGATCGAAGAACCGTTTGTACCGACGATCCGTTTCGGTATGCCCGTGTTCAACAGCAAGGGCCAGAAGAGAGGCATTCTGTTGCTGAATTATTATGCCGATTCGATGCTGAGGCGGTTTGAGCAGCTGACCAGCATGCGAGGCAATGCAGCATGGCTGGTCAACCGTGACGGGTACTGGCTGAGAGGTCCGGCAGATACGGAAGAATTCGGATTCATGTTCGACAGAAGTGAACTGAGCATGGCGTCACGTTATCCACAGGTATGGGCACGAATCAGAAATGTGAAAGAAGGGCAGTTCGTCACCCGGGAGGGACTCTGGTCGTTCAATACGCTTGCACCGCTGAAAGCAGGGACCAAAACCAGTACTGGCAGTAGCCGGATATTTTCCGGCGGGCAGGGGGCGCATGATGCCGGTTTGTATCAATGGAAGGTGGTTACCCTGTTGCCGGCAAGTGCATATAACGCTGATCTGCTGTATTGGGGAATGAAGATTATCGGCATATCACTGGCGCTTCTCGCTCTTTTTTTTCTGGGGATTCTGTTTATGGTACGTCTCCAGGAAATGCGAAACCAGTTGTTACGGGATCTGGAAAAATTGGTTGACGAACGGACAGAAGATCTGAACAGGATCAATGCTGTATTGACGCAGAGTGAAGCGCGACTGAAAAGCGTTTTCGAGAATATTCCCGATCTGATCTGGCTGAAAGATACACAGGGCGTTTATCTGACTTGCAATCAGGCGTTCGAGCGGTTTTTCAATCTGAAAGGTGGCGGGATTATCGGCAAAACGGATGCCCATTTGCCACATGGTGGCAGGCGGTCGGAGATGATGCAGTCTGAGGACAGACATGTCATGGAAGACGGAAAGCCGACGATGATCGAACAGTGGGCAACGAATGTCCGGACAGGGAAATCCGTATTCTTCGACGTTATCAAGGCACCGGTCAGAATGCCGGACGGGCGTTTGATCGGTGTGCTGGGAATTGCCAGAGACATGACCCGCAGGAAGGAAGATGAGGAAAAACTGCAGTTGGCCGCACTGGTGTACCGGAATTCAAGCGAAGCGATCCTGATTACCAATGCCAGAAACGAAATTCTTGCCGTCAACCCGGCTTTTGAGCGTATCACGGGGTATTCCGCAGCGGAAATTCTGGGAAAAGATCCCAAGATTTTAAGTTCCGGCAGACAGGACAAGGCGTTTTATAAGGTAATGTGGAATACTCTTCATGAAAAAGGCGTCTGGCGTGGAGAACTGTGGAACCGGAAAAAAAACGGTGAAGTTTATGCAGCTTGGCTGACGATCAATGTCATTTATAACGATGACGGATCAGTCCGGTACTATGTCGGGTTGTCCGACGATTTCACTGAAAAGAAAGAAGCGGAAGACATGATCTGGCGGCAGGCCAATTTCGATTTTCTGACGGATCTGCCGAACCGGAGAATGCTTCTGGACCGGTTGCAGCAGGAGACGACAAAGGTTGCGCAGTCCAGCAAGAAGCTGGCGCTTCTTTTTCTGGATCTGGACAATTTCAAGGATGTCAACGATACCCTCGGACATGACATGGGCGACAGGCTGTTGACCGATGTGGCGCACCGCCTGACGGGGTGTGTCCGTGAAATCGATACCGTATCCCGGTTGGGAAGCGATGAATTTGCAGTCATTCTAACGGAACTGACCGATTTGCCAACGGCGGAAAAAATCGCGCAGAAGATTTTGCATGCACTGGCACAGCCATATTGGCTGGACGACGAGGTGGCCTATCTTTCCGCAAGTATCGGCATCACGGTTTATCCTGACGACGGAATGCAGATCGATGTACTGTTGAAAAATGCGGATCAGGCACTCTACGCGGCCAAGCAGGCTGGCAGCAACAGGATGAGTTATTTTGCGGCTTTCATGCAGGCCGCCGCACAAAACCGGATCAGGCTGTCGAATGACATGCGCATAGCAGTAGAGGAACATCAGTTCGAAATGCTTTACCAGCCGATTGTCGAGCTGGAAACAGGCAAGATACACAAGGCGGAGGCTCTTATTCGCTGGCATCATCCTTTGCGCGGCATAGTGAGTCCGGCGGAGTTCATTTTCATCGCGGAAGAAACGGGACTGATTCTGACCATTTCCGACTGGGCGTTTTCGGAAGTGGTCCGTGAGGTGGAAAGATGGAGAAAACGGTATTATGCGTCATTCCAGATCAGTTTTAACATTTCGCCAGCCCTGTTCCAGGACAAACCGGACTATGCAGACTGGTTCTGTGAACTGGAAAAACGGAATATGTCCGGCCAGAGCATTGTCATGGAAATCACGGAAGGGGTTTTGCTGGTTTCAAACAGACATGTCATTGATCAGTTGGCCGAATTTCACAGACATGGCATGGAGATTGCGCTGGATGATTTCGGAACGGGTTATTCGTCATTGTCTTATCTGAAGAAGTTCGACATCGAGTATCTCAAAATCGATCAGGCATTTGTCAGGAATATCGAGAATGAACCGAAGGATATGGCACTGTGCGAGGCGATCATTGTCATGGCCCACAAACTGGATATGAAGGTCATTGCCGAGGGAATACAGAACGATGGGCAGAAACGGCGTCTTGCCAGTGCTGGTTGCGATTACGGGCAGGGCTATCTTTTCTCGGAGCCGCTGACGGCCGCGGAATTCGAGAATCTTCTGGAACGCAATGATGGCAGCAGGGAGTGAGGCTACTGCAGGAATTTGCAAAAAAGGCCCGCGACATGCAGGCCTTTTCCGGAACAAGATCCCAGCTAGCCGGCGAGTTTTTTGCGGAGCAGTTCATTGACCTGTGCCGGATTGGCTTTGCCGCGAGTCGCTTTCATGACCTGACCGACAAGCGAATTGAATGCCTTTTCCTTGCCGGCCCGGAATTCCTCGACAGATCGGGCATTGTTCGCTAACACTTCATCAATGATTTGGCCGATAGCACCGGTGTCCGAAATCTGTTTCAGTCCCTTGGCGTCAATGATCTTGTCGACGGCATCCGGTTCGATCGGATGCGTTTCCCACAGGACGCTGAAAATTTCCTTGGCGATCTTGTTGGAGATAGTATTATCTGCAATCCGTTTCATCAGCAGGGACAGTTGTTCGGAGGTGACGGGGACTTCCGAGATATCGATTCCTTCACGGTTTAGTGTAGAAGAAACGTCGCCCATCAGCCAGTTAGCGTTCTGTTTGGCCAGTTGTTTTCCCGTCAGGGCAACCAGCTTTTCGTAATAGGATGCCATGGCCTTGGATTGGGTCAGAACGGTCGCGTCGTATTCCGGCAAGCCGTAATCGGCGATGAAACGTTCTCGCATGGTGTCTGGCAGTTCGGGCATACTGCTTCTGACACGTTCGATCCATTCGGATGAAATAACGAGCGGAGGCAGATCGGGATCAGGAAAATAGCGGTAATCATCGGAATCTTCCTTGGTACGCATTTCACGTGTTTCGCGTTTGTCAGGATCGTAAAGGCGGGTCGCCTGCACGACTTTCCCGCCACTTTCGATCAGCTCGATTTGGCGTTCGACTTCGTAATTGATTGCATCTTCCAGATTGCGGAAGGAATTCAGGTTTTTGACTTCGCAGCGAGTGCCCAGAACATCCGATCCGGCGGGACGGACTGAAACATTGGCGTCGCAGCGGAAGGAACCTTCCTGCATATTTCCGTCCGAGATACCCAACCAGGTAACCAGTGAGTGCAGCGCACGGGCATAGGCGACCGCTTCGGCGGCGCTTCGCATGTCCGGTTCGGTCACGATTTCGAGCAATGGCGTTCCGGCACGGTTCAGATCGATACCGGTCATATCGGGGAACTCGTCATGCAGGGATTTGCCGGCATCTTCCTCCAGATGGGCGCGTGTCAGGTTGACGGTCTTGATATAACTGTTTTTGCCTTTCTGTTCGACGACACAGTTGATTTTTCCGCCGATGACAACCGGTTTCTCGAATTGGCTGATCTGGTAACCTTTGGGGAGGTCGGGATAGAAATAGTTTTTCCGGGCGAAAACCGAAACCGGTGCGACCTGCGCTCCGATGGCCAGACCGAACTGAATGGCTTTTTCAACCGCACCACGGTTCATGACAGGCAATACACCCGGCAATGCCAGATCGACGGGACAGGCCTGTGTATTGGGTTCTGCGCCGAAACTGGTTGAGGCTCCGCTGAAAATCTTGGATACGGTTGAAAGTTGTGCATGTGTTTCAAGGCCGATGACTACTTCCCACTGCATGGTATTTCCTTTAATGGTGTGACGGTTCGTACCGTCGAAAATGTTCATTTTGCCGGCTGGTGGACCGGCTGTTTTTTTCGTGTCAGACCGGTGATTTCAGATGCCAGTCCGTCACTTTCTGATACTGGTGGGCGACATTCAGCAGACGCGTTTCATCGAAATAGTTTCCTGTCAGTTGCAGCCCGACGGGACGTCTGACATGGTCGCCCTGTCCGAATCCGCACGGGATGGACATGCCCGGCAAACCGGCGAGATTGGTCGACAGCGTGAAAATGTCTCCCAGATAGTTGGCTACCGGGTCGTCCACCTTGTCGCCGAGGTTCCAGGCGACGGTCGGCGACACAGGGCCCATGATGACATCGCATCCGGCAAAGGCGTTTTTGTAATCCTCGGCGATGAGGCGGCGGATTTTCTGGGCCTGGATGTAGTAGGCATCGTAATAGCCGTGACTCAAAACGTAGGTACCGACCAGAATGCGGCGCTGAACTTCCTCGCCGAAACCTTCTGAACGGGTTTTGCGGTACATGTCCTGAAGATCGGCGTAGTTTTCCGTACGGAATCCGTAACGGACGCCGTCAAACCGGCTGAGGTTGGAAGAGGCTTCCGCCGGAGCGATGACATAATAGACCGGAATGCACAGGGAAGTGTTTTTCAGGGAAATATTGACAAGTTTCGCGCCCAGTTTCTCGAATTCTTTGAGGGCGTCGCGGATCGGCTGTTCCACTTCCGGGGAAAGTCCCTCGCTGAAATATTCCTGCGGCACACCAATACGGAGGCCGCTTAGCGAGTTGTTCAGGTCACGGGTGTAGTCTTCCGCGCTTTTTTCAAGGCTGGTCGAATCTTTTGGATCGAATCCGGTCATTTCATTTAGCAACAGTGCACAGTCTTCGGCTGTTTTGGCGATCGGGCCCCCCTGATCCAGCGATGAAGCGTAGGCGATCATACCGTATCGGGAAACACGGCCATAGGTCGGCTTGATACCGGTAACACCGCAGAACGCGGATGGCTGGCGGATGGAACCGCCAGTATCCGTTGCGGTGGCGGCAGGCGTCAGGCGTGCCGCTACCGCGGCGGCCGATCCTCCGGATGATCCGCCCGGTACGGCACGGGTGTCCCAGGGATTTTTGACCGGGCCGAAGTACGAATTTTCGTTGGATGATCCCATTGCGAATTCGTCGCAGTTCAGCTTGCCGAGATTGACCATGCCGGCGTTAAGCAGTTTCTGTACGACAGTGGCATTGAACGGGCTCGTGTAATTGGCCAGTATTTTCGAGCCGGCCGTGGAACGCCAGTCTTTCGTCACGAAAATGTCCTTGTGGGCGATGGGAACGCCGGTTAAGGGATGCGCTTCGTTTCTGGCGATTTTTTCGTCGGCGAGAGCTGCCTGTTTCAGGGTCAACGAGTCATCGACGTGCAAAAAAGCATTCAGTTCGCTCTCGCCGATCCGTTTCAGAAACAGTTTGGCCAGTTCGGTTGCTGAGATCTGTTTCGTCTGCAAAAGTGCAGACAGTTCCGATAAAGTTTTGGTATGCATGGGTTGGTAACAGCTAAAAATCCGGAAGGTTCGCAGTGGACGGGTATTCTCTGTGCGTTATTCGATGACTTTGGGAACGAGATAGAGTCCGTTTCCGACGGCCGGGGCACAAGCCTGATATTCAGTCCGGTGATTTTCTTCCGTGATGGCGTCATCCCGCAGTCTCAGGGCCACATCATCCCTGAATGCCGAGATCGGATGGGCCAGCGGTTCGATACCGGTCGTGTTGACGGAACGCAACTGTTCCACCATATCGAGAATGTTGTTCAACTGTTCGGCTGTTTTCCTTACCTGGGTTTCGGAAACTTCCAGCTGGGCCAGCTGGGCGATGCGTTCCACATCGGAAAGTTCAAGAGGCATAATGAATGATTCGATTGTTACAAAAAAATTTCGGGATGAAATGCAATTACATGCTGAACATCAGATATAACCTCAGAATTATAAGGTAGAATGTGCGGTTATTGCATATTTGCATATGAAGTTTGCGATTCAACTGTTTTTGCTAGTTCAACCGTTATCTTGAATACGGAATTTTTATATATTGGGACTGTTCATGTTTGGATTTTTACGCGGTTATTTTTCAAGTGATCTGGCCATTGACCTAGGGACGGCCAATACGCTGATCTATGTCAGAAATGCAGGCATTATTCTGGATGAACCTTCTGTCGTCGCGATCCGGCACGACGGG
>CAVKGJ010000107.1:0-6080 GCA_963655605.1 Oscillospiraceae bacterium | reverse complement strand
CGGCAGCCTTGTGCGTAGGGTGAAAATCGTTGGGATAGGCGATACCTTCTTGTCGTAAGGCAGCCAGTTTGGCGCGACGTTCGGCCATGATGGAATTTTCATCCTGAACGGGAGCTACCGGTTCGTTTTTTTTCGTTTGCGTGGTCATGATACGATGTGAATTCAGTATTTGGATAAACGGTCTGCAAGTGTTTTATATGCCTTGTTTAAGCGATTCCGTGATGAAATCATCCAGATCGCCATCGAGAACAGCCTTAGTGTTGCCGGTTTCGTGATTGGTGCGCAGGTCCTTGATGCGTGAGGAATCAAGCACATACGAACGAATCTGATGCCCCCAGCCGACATCGGTCTTGGAGTCTTCCAGCTTTTGCTGTTCCGCCATACGTTTGCGCAGTTCCAGTTCATACAGCCGGGACTTGAGCATTTCCCATGCATCGGCACGGTTACGATGCTGGCTCCGGTCGTTCTGGCACTGGACAACGATGCCGGTCGGCATATGCGTCAGCCTGACAGCAGAATCCGTTTTATTGATATGCTGGCCGCCGGCACCGGATGCACGGTATGTATCGACCCGAACATCGGCGGGATTGATGTCGATTTCGATGGAATCATCTACTTCAGGATAGACGAAAAGACTGCAGAAGGAGGTATGGCGACCATTTGCCGAATCGAAAGGCGATTTTCTGACCAGCCGGTGAACACCGGTTTCGGTACGCAGGTAGCCGTAGGCATAATCGCCTTCGACCTTGATGGTGGCTGTTTTGATACCGGCGACTTCACCATCTGACTGTTCCAGGATCGTGGTATTGAAGCCCTTGCGTTCGCAATAGCGCAAATATTGGCGAAGAATCATGGATGCCCAGTCCTGGGCTTCGGTACCGCCGGCACCGGCCTGGATATCGATGAAACAGTTGCATGGATCCATCGGGTTGGAAAACATCCTGCGGAATTCCAGTTTCTCGATCTGTTTCTGTAGTTCAAATACATCGGATTCGACCGCTTTCAGGGTTTCATCGTCCTGTTCTTCCCTAGCCATGTCGAACAATTCGCCGGCGTCTGCCAGGGCGGATTTGATATGGCTTAGTGAGAGAACGACGTTTTCAAGCGATTTTTTTTCCTTGCCGAGTTCCTGTGCCTTTTTAGGATCGTTCCAGACATCGGGGTCTTCCAGTTCAGCATTGACTTGTTCAAGTTTGTCGGACTTGGCAGCGAAGTCAAAGATACCCCCGTAAGGCAGTTTCGCGATCGGAAAGGTCGGCGATACGGTGGGAAATTGAATTGATACGTTCTGCTTCCATAATGGTTTTCGGATTATGACGTTGATATAAATATGAAATTATACCCTGAGGCATATTGTGCCGTCGCGGTTTTGATGTATAGGCCTATACGGGAAATACAAAACTGTTTCAAAAAAGGTCCTTGTCACCTCCGTTTCAGGATTTCATGAGCAGGACCAGTCCGGTCATGATCGTCAGGGCAAACGGGATGGAGACGGAAAGAGTCAGACTGGACAATGCACCATCGTTTTGGCAGCGTACGGTATATATCGGCGCGATGGAAGAAACCGGTGCAAAGGCGACTACGGCGAGAACCTGGCGGATTTCCAAGGAAAAAGGCAGACAAAAATACAACAGGAGGGAACAGATTGCGCCGAATAGCAGACGCAATCCGATGACTGAAAACATGGTCCGGTATTTGTCGGCACGTGTCCGGAACTCGAACATCATGCCGATGAGCAGCATGGCAATGAAAGAATTGGCATTCGCAACAGGTTCGAGCAATGTCATGATCGTGTCGGGAACGGGAATGTCGAAAATGACGACAAGCAGCATCAGCATGTAGGTGTCGAATGGAACCGAACAGATAAACTTTTTCAAAAGAGTGCCGACAGTCTGTTTTTCACCGGGATTTGTATGAAGGAATGTTGATGTGAAGGCGAAAGAGCCGCCTGTTACCATGAAAGCGTTTCCGATGTCGAAAAGACAGGCGACAACCATACCTGTCGGACCGAAAAAATTTTGTATGAAAGGCAATGAGAACGCTCCGATGTTGAAACCGGTTACATTGATCATGGAAAAAGCGCGTTTTTCCGCAGGTAAACGGTAACTGGCCAGATAGACAATCAGCATGGGGATCAAGGCGCACAGGAAACCGAGCAGGATCACTAGCAGGAGCGATGCATCTCTTTGAAAGTGGCTGAAAGCATGGATGACGGTCGCCGGTAACGTGATATTCAAAAGAATGAATGCCAGAATCCTGTGGCAGGTCGGATCCCTGAATACCAGTTTCTTGAGACTGTATCCAAGAAAAATGATCAGGACAAACGAGAATGCCTTGAGAAGAACAGTGCCCATTGGATATTTGCCGGATTTTATGGTTTCTGTATTTCAATGCTTGCGGTTGCCTTGGCGATCATAGTCCGATTTCCGCGATGACGGGCGTATGGTCCGAAGGTTGTTTCCATTTTCTGGGAAAACGGTCAATGGTGCAGGCGGTACAAAGGGAAGCGAGATTTTTGGAAAGCAGGATGTGATCTAGCCGCAATCCGCGGTTGCGCTGGAAAGCGAGCTGACGGTAATCCCACCAGCTGTAGGATTTCTCGGGTTGCTCGAAAAGACGGAAAGCATCGACAAGACCGATATCCAGCAAGGCACGGAAAGCTGCACGTTCCGGTTCAGAAACCAAGACGTTCCCTTCCCATGCCGCGGGATCGTAAACGTCGCGATCCTCCGGGGCGATGTTGTAGTCACCTAAAAGGGCAAGATAGGGATATTTTTTCTTTTCTTCTGTCAGCCAGTCATGCAGTGCTTTCAGCCATCTGATTTTGTATTGGTATTTGTCCGCCCCGACTTCCTGACCATTTGGGACATAGACGCAAACGATCCGTATTCTTCCGAATGTAGCCGTGACGATGCGTTGCTGCTCGTCCGGGAAAAGAGGATTGTTCCTGACAATGTCGGATGCCGGCTGTTTTGCGAGAATGGCGACACCGTTGTATGTTTTCTGGCCTGTAAAGATGGCTTGATAACCAGCAGTCCCGATTTCCATCAGGGGAAATTTCTCGTCCATCAGTTTCGTTTCCTGAAGGCAGAGAATGTCGACCGGATTGTCATGCAGCCACTGTAGAACCTGCGGAAGACGCACTTTAAGCGAATTGACGTTCCACGTTGCGATTTTCATGTTTTTCTCTCGAAGGTACAGACTGGTTTACAGGACAGTGGTGACTACAAAGCTCAGAATGTTGATGGGAGCCCATAATACCACGCTAAACAATACGGATTTGATTCCGATTGAGCTGATGACTTTAATAGAGAGCGGTACCGATCAGAAACAGGGTGATGGCGAATCCTTTTTGGGTGAGTGAGAGAGTATTGCCGGGAATCAGTTCAGGCAAGGGAAGGAAAGGAATGTATTGACCAGCATGGACAGGGGTGAAAAATAGGATGGACTAGGGTTTGTAAATCTTGTTTGATTTCTGTTTGAAAAAGAAGAGAGTCACGATAGCGACCGGAATAGTCCACAACGCTCGGGTGAGTTTTTCCGGCTTTGCTTTTTTTGATTCAGGGAGAATGAAAGTAAGACTTGACAGAAAGACCGGAAAAGGAAAAAGTAACAACACTGCAGGTAATTTCGATCCGTCTTTTCCTGTCCGGGCTGGACAATTCCTGAATTTATGTTTTACATTCTCAAAAATGTTTTCAGGCAGGAAGAGCTCAGATATATACAGCCTGAAAAATGTATGAATGAGACTTTGTTTTTCTGTTCGTGCCGGATCCGGATCGTCCCACCGGGATTCATGCCCTGATCAGGGTTTTCCGGCAAAAGTTTCACTTTCACCGGTTCGTATCTGACAGTATGTCCGGTCAATGAAATTATTCGGATTTCCTTGATTCATATGAATATTGCGGAGGAAAAAAAAATCCTCGAGGCGGCATTGTTATGCACACAGGAGCCTTTGTCATTGCAGGATATTGCAAATATGTTCATAGGCGACGAAGAGACGGGACAGCGGCGCCACACGGGCCATTACAAGCTGCTTCTTGAGGAATTGAAACGTGACTGGGCGGACAGGGGATTGGAACTTGTGAATGTTTCAAATGGGTGGCGGTTCCAGAGTCGTATGGAGATGAAACCGTATTTTGATCGGTTGAGACAGGAAAAAACGCCACGTTACAGTCGGGCCACGATGGAAATTCTGGCGATTATCGCCTATAACCAGCCTGTCACCAGAGGCGATATTGAACGGATCAGGGGGGTGACCGTCAATGCGCAGTCTGTCCGGTTGCTGGAAGAAAGGGGCTGGATCGAGGTAATCGGCCACAGGGAAGTTCCCGGACGGCCTGCTCTTTTTGCGACTACCTCACAGTTTTTGAACGATCTTGGACTGGCGACACTGGAACAGCTGCCGCCACTGCAAGTTTTGCAGGAATCGGATATCTCGGATCCGTCATGAAGTATCGGCCATACACTGCGGAGTATGGATGTGTCAGGCGGAATATATGATTGTATGAGTTTGAATGGATATGAACGAAAATATGGAAGTTGCTTTGTCAACAATTGAAGGTGTGGAAAACAGGATTGATGACACAACCGAAAGAAAAAGACAGCCTAAAAAAAGACAGGTTCGCCGTTTTGCCGAAAAGCGGGCAAATCGGAATGAGAGAGCGGAATCTGTTGCACGGCAGGACGATGTTAAAACAGAGGGTATGCCAGTCGGCAAGGCGGGTATTAATGGCGGCGATGACAGTCCGACTTTGAGGGGGATGGATGTTGCGAAAGGCGGAATGTCCGCAAAACGAGCTGGGCGCAAGAGTGCATTGAAAACCGGAAAGAGTGTCTCGGCAGTCAAAAATAATACGGATGATGTTTTCCGGTTTGTTACTTCTGCCGATTTTGACCGGATCAATGAAGCTGGTGATGATTCTGTTGTCCCGAAAAACGGCAATGTCCGGAAACAGAAAAAAACGCGGCGTGATCTGACGGCTGAAGACGATGCACCGAAATTGCATAAAGTGTTGGCAGATGCGGGATTGGGCTCACGACGCGATATGGAAGAGCTGATCATTGCAGGACGTGTTTCCGTCAATGGTGAACCTGCACATATCGGGCAGAGAATCCTTCCGACAGATCAGGTGCGGATCAACGGGAAACTACTTCAGCGCAAGATCGCAAAAAGTCTGCCGAAGGTTTTGACGTATCACAAGCCGGCAGGAGAGATTGTCAGTCGTGATGATCCAGAAAAAAGACCTTCCGTTTTCGATCGGTTGCCTTCGCTAAAAAACGGAAAATGGCTGGCTGTCGGGCGTCTGGATTTCAATACGGAAGGTCTGCTGCTTTTTACCAATTCCGGTGATCTGGCGAACCGTCTGATGCATCCACGTTACAATATCGAGCGTGAGTATGCCGTCAGAACGCTGGGAGAGCTGGAAGAAGGCATGCGTCAGAAACTGCTGGCAGGCGTTGATCTGGGAGACGGTATCGGCCAGTTTTCGAAAATCGTTGACGGTGGGGGCGATGGAGTCAACAAATGGTACCGTGTGACGATCGGTGAAGGTCGTAACCGGGAGGTGAGACGCATGTTTGAAGCAATCGGGTTGACGGTTTCGCGCCTGATAAGGACGCGGTATGGCGTGATTACACTTCCGCAATCGCTCAAACGGGGCCGTTGGGATGAACTGGATGAAAATGCCGTCAGAAATCTTCTCCGTCTTTCCGGCATGGAGAGCAAAAGCGACAAGAAGGCGCAAAAGAACGTCAAATCACGCAGTACCAGTGACAAGTTCCAAGGATTTCAGAAGCAGGAGTCGCTTTCGATACGGGAATTGCAGATGCAGGGCCAACGGCAGAAAAAACAGGGCAGACAAAAGGGAAATATGCATAACCGCCAGCCAGATCCGTTGCAGACGATATTCGGATATGCTGGTATGGAGCAGCAGATGCTGAAGAGCGGGACGGCCCTGCGTGGTCGGGGAAGGGGACAGCAGGGGGGGGCGCAACGCCGGCGTGTCCGATAATAATCGGGACTGGGAGCCTGTAACACATTCTGTGGACATTTATCAGAGAAAGGAAGAAACCCTTTC
>CAVKGJ010000106.1:0-6036 GCA_963655605.1 Oscillospiraceae bacterium | reverse complement strand
ATTCAATACCCTGGCTATGCAGATATTCATCGTAATTTCCTCTGAAATCGATAATCTGCCCGTCCCTGACTTCAAGAATGCGTGTAGCCAGCGAAGAAACGAACTCGCGGTCATGCGAAACGAACAGAAGCGTTCCGGTATATTTTTCCAGTGCGATATTCAACGCTTCAATGGATTCCATATCCATATGGTTGGTCGGTTCATCCATCAACATGACATTGTGTCGCCCCAGAATCAGCTTGCCATACATCATGCGTCCTTTTTCCCCGCCAGACAGCACCTTTACCGGTTTCCTGACATCGTCTCCCGAAAACAGCAGTCTTCCCAGAACAGACCGTACAGCCTGGTCATCATCCCCTTCCCTGGTAAAACGGCTCATCCAGTCGGTCAGATTCAGTTCACCTTCAAATTCTTCCGCCGTATCCTGCGGCATATAACCGATACTGGCATGTTCCGCCCATTTGACAGAACCCGAATCCGTTTTCATATGACAGGCCTTTGCGCCCAGACAGCGCAAAAGCGTTGTTTTGCCAGCCCCATTGGCACCGATAATCGCCACCTTTTCTCCCGCCTCGATCATGATATTGAAATGGCCGAAAACCGGACGGTCATACGATTTGGACAGATTTTCGGCCTCCACGGCCAGACGGTGCAATGTCTTTCCGGATTCAAAACGGATATAAGGATGGAGACGGCTGGACGGTTTGACATCCTCGACCCGGATCTTTTCAATCTGGCGTGCGCGGGATGTGGCCTGTCTGGCCTTGGATTTGTTGGCGGAAAAACGCCGGACAAATTCCTGCAATTCTGCGATACGTTCCTTTGCCTTGGCATTCGCTGCCTGCTGCTGGGCTCTGGCCTGGGCGGAAGCCAGCACATAATCGTCATAATTGCCGGGATAGACTTTCAGCGTACCGTAATCCATGTCGGCAATATGCGTACAGACCTGATTCAGGAAATGGCGGTCGTGTGAAATGATGATCATGGTGGAATCGCGTTCGTTCAACACGTTTTCCAGCCAACGAATGGTATTGATATCCAGATTGTTGGTCGGTTCATCCAGAAGCAGAATATCCGGATCGGAAAAAAGTGCCTGCGCCAACAGGACACGCAGTTTCCATCCTGGCGCCACCGCACTCATTGGTCCTTCATGAAATTCCAGGCCGATACCGACCCCCAAAAGCAGTTCGCCTGCCCTCGCTTCCGCGGTATAGCCGTCATATTCGGCAAACTTCGCCTCCAACTCCGCCGCTCTCATGTAATCGTCGTCAGTCGCATCTGGATTGGCATAAATGGCATCACGCTCTGCCATTGTCTGCCACATTTCCGTATGTCCCATCATGACAACATCAAGAACACGCATGTCTTCATAGGCGAACTGGTCCTGACGCAATTTTCCGAGCCGTTCATTCGGATCCAGAGTAACGGTACCCGATGTCGGTTCCAAATCACCTCCCAGTATTTTCATGAAAGTCGATTTGCCAGCACCATTCGCCCCGATCAGGCCATAACGGTTGCCTTCACCGAATTTGACGGAAATGTTTTCGAACAGCGGCTTCGGGCCGAACTGCATGGTTATATTGGCAGTGGAAAGCACGGTTATCCTTGTACGATATTGATAAAATCAATTATTTTACCAAACCGTAGGATAACCGCTCAAATACAGTTGCGTTTTACCCTCCCGCGAAACGAGGCGTGCATGTCCTCCGACAGGCAATGTGGCCTTGTCTCTGACATGGCCGAACGGCAATCCAGTCAAAACAGGAATGGTCAAACGGGACCGCAACCAGGCCAGCATGGCCTCGAAATCGTACCCGTTATCGTAATCCGTTTCCGTAAATTCCGTGAAGCGACCCAAAACAAGCGCTTTCTGTTTACCCAGAATACCCGCCTCATCCAGCTGCAACAACATCCGTTCCACACGGTACGGCTGTTCATGGACATCCTCGACAAACAGAATACCTCCGGAAATGTCAGGCATCCAGGACGTTCCGACCAGATGAGCCAGCATGGTCAGATTGCCGCCCCATAAAACGCCTCCCACCTCCACATCCGGATTGTTCCGCGAAAACCATTCCAGAGACACTTTCGGTGAAGTCATACATGCTTCGAAGTGGTCAATGGTAAATCCGTTAGGTTCCTTTCCAGCAAAGTCGCTATTGACCATAGGCCCCGCAAAACTGACGCCTCCTTTTTTCAGCAAGGCCATCTGGAAAACTGTAAAATCACTGTGCCCGACAAACAGTTTGCCACTTTTGGCCAGTTTATCGAAATCAAGATAGGGCAAAAGCCGCGTCGTACCGTACCCTCCACGTAACGCGATAACGATTTGTGCCTGTGGATTGGAAACCGCCTGAACGATTTGCTGTACCCGCTCTTCGTCTGTCGCCGAAAAACGCTGATAGCGTTTTTCCGGTTCATAGTAATTGAAGACCCTGTATCCCCTCGACTCCAGAGACTCTATTCCCTTCTCGAGACTGGAGTCCGGCACATAGCCACCAGGTGCGATGATTGCAATACCGATCTTTTTCATATTCATCACTGTATTTTGTTGTGTGGAAGATGATTGAAGCGGAATATCCTGTTTTTCCTGCGAACGGCAAACATCATGAGAACCGGACATTTCGTTCCCCCGGCTGGCAAACATCCCCGTTGTCTCTGCCCTTTTTCCCGGATCTGTCGGAAAAGCAGATGAAGCGCAAAACGAGATCCAGCCCAAAAACAGTGAAACAACAAACTTTTTCATCATGTCCCCCCTTGCACAAGGCAATGAACCAGGAAGTATTTTCCCGATGTTTCAGAGGCCTTTCCACATTACGCTGTTAATTTACTTTTTCCCGTATTTCCTTCAGTTTTTTCCTGCGTTCTGCAAAAAACGTCTTCAGCAATGTAGCGCATTCTTTCTGCAAAATACCGCCCGTCACAGTCGTATGGTGATTCAGCTCTTTTCTCGCAAAAAGATCGATGACACTTCCGCACGCTCCCGTCTTGGGATCGGCCGCACCGAAAACGACCCTTTTCAACCGTGCATGAATCATCGCGCCGGCGCACATTGCACATGGCTCAAGCGTGACGTACAGTTCGCATTCTGGCAAACGATAGTTTCCACAAACTCCGGCGGCATTCCGCAACGCCATGATTTCAGCATGCGCGGTAGGATCGTGGCCGGAAATCGGATGGTTGAAGCCTCTTGCGATAATGACTCCATTTTGCACGACAACCGCCCCGACCGGCACTTCACCGGCTTTTTCCGCCAGTCGTGCCTGTTCCAGCGCTTCCAGCATCATGACTTCGTCATTCATGAACCGGTCGGCGCCGATACCTCGGCCCAGCAATTCGGCGTTTCATAAATACGCACGCTTTTCAGAACAAGTGAACTTCCGAAAAAACCGTCATAAACACCTTTTAAGGTATCGAACGCGATCTGTGCCATGTTCTCTACCGTGGGCACCCTGTCAAAAACAACGGTCTTGTGGCTCGGCAGGCTGTCAAGAAACAGCCTGACCGGAATGTCTTTTTCATAAACGAGAAAAGCGTGATCCCAATGAGAAACAAGATGCGTCTCGGCCAGTTTCTTGACTTCGGAAAAATCGAGAACCATACCATTGCCGGAATCGCCATCCTTTTCAAGCGGATGACCTTCAAGGGTAATATGCAGGACATAACGATGCCCGTGCAGATTCCTGCACTGGCTGTGATGGTCCGGAATCCGGTGTCCGGCATCAAATTCGAGTTTTCTGGTAATCGTCAACATGAAAATATCAGGGTATCTGTAAATATTTATGCGTTTGCAAACCAAGTTTCCACTTTGGATTTTTCAAACAGGTTTCAATTGCCATTTTAACGTTTTGCGCCCTGTTTCCTCCATCCATCGGCTGAACGTAGAAATGGGAAAAAGACAAATTCTCGTACTCGGACAGATTTTGCCCTTCCTGCGGAATGACAACTTTCAATTCGTTTCCCCGTTCCACAACCAGTACCGAACCGACTTTTGGACTGACGCAAACCCAGTCAACTCCTTCCGGAACGGCAACGGTTCCATTGGTTTCAACGGCAACTTCAAATCCTGCAGAATGCATGGCGTCGATCAAAGGCCCGTCAAGCTGGAGAAGCGGCTCACCCCCCGTGAATACAACATACCGATTTTCATCATGACCGGCAGGCCAAAGAGAAACGATTACTGACGACAGCTCTTCAGCTGTTGCATATTTCCCCCCCTGTTTTCCCGATGTACCGATGAAATCGGTATCGCAAAAGCGGCAAATGGAGCGGAAACGGTCCTGCTCACGCCCGGACCATAAATTACAGCCAGAAAACCGGCAAAAAACAGCAGGACGCCCTGTACGAGCCCCCTCTCCCTGCAATGTATAGAAAATTTCCTTAACGCTATATGTCAAAACAAGACTCCGGCGATTGTTTAACCTGAAATACAAAAGGTTATTTTCTCACTGATTCCAGTTTTCGTCATTGTTTTGGTTGTACCTGCTGTTTCACGATCATTCGATTCTGGGTTTCCCTGCAAGCAATCCCTCAAATTCCGTATTGCCAACAGGTCCGGATATGCGATAACCCTTACATAATCTGAACTAGTACAGGAAACTTATTCTCTTTTTTCATTGTTTTTTACCCATACATTTTCTCATATAACCCGTTCCCTAAAAATTTAACGAATCCTTTATCTCTCAGTAATTGAAGCTGTTGCCTAATTTTGGGTCTGATATTATGGTTTTCTGGATGTCTGATTTGTAATTCAGATTCAAACGAATACATATCCTCAAGAGAAAAAACGGCCGATTCAATCTTGTTCATGTAATTCAAAACGTCCATGAGCCAACCACGGCTTCCTATTTGTGTGATCGCAAGTCCGTCGCTTCTCGCTACTTTGCGGACGACATCATTCACGTCTACTTCTCTTCCGTTGGATATGATCTCTATCCGACCTTGTTCGGGAATCTTCTCGATCAAAATATTGCATCCTACCCAATTAGCACGTCTCGCAGTAGATGCCAATGGTCTTCGCTTTTCTATGATATCTGGCATGAAAAAATGTTTCGGCACAAAAATAAAGCTATTGACCCTTAGCTCTTTCTTTGAATAACTCATAAAGAAAAAATCGGGATTATCAAAGCTGGTTATCCACCGAATCATTGTGCTGTAAGCACCATCGTTGATTTTTTGCCCAAGTTGTCCATCCTTGCTTTTTAATTCATACTCGCTATGGCAACGGTCACAGTAAAAATCCGCAACGGGTCGATTGTTTTCAAAATGCCTAATATGTAGGTTTCCGCAACGAGGACAATACATATTCTGATTTACCCAATTTTCGGTGAGTACTCTCGCTATTTGCGATCCAGAATGATATTGCTCGACTAGCCTTCCATCAAATGTAAGATTCATACATTCAGGCTCCTTGCTTCCATAAATTGCTAACCATCACCCTTACACCCTTTCTGTTCATATCGTCTGCAAATCGAGCAAGTTCAATCTGTTCTTCATCGTTAAACAGATTTTCTGTGTATACAGTAAAACTCGCTGTATCGGTAATGGGACGATATGAGAGATCAAAATAGACAAATGTGCTGCCATCAATGAAATTAGCAGATTTTCGATAGTCTCTGCACACAATCGTTACATTCTGGAATTTTTCAGAAACAACTCGCAAATTTTCCTCATCACAGATCATAGGATTCTTGTAAGAGCCCATAGGAACATTGAACAAGCTTTTTTATTCACTCGGAACAAGCCGTTGAAACAAGTCTTGTTAAGGAAAATCATGAGAACAGCTTTTTCAATATTGATGTTTTCATTATCGTTTACTTTCAGATCATTGAAACGCGCTCTTTTTGCCAGATAGTATGTTTTGCGGTATTCATTGGTACAAGATTGTAGTAGCGGACAGCATGGTTGAAGATGGCGTTGAGTTGGCTGTTCACGGAATTGGAGCCTGTAACGCATTCTGTGGACATTTATCAGAGAAAGGAAGAAACCCTTTCTCCGAATTCGATGCAGAACCGATTCAGTGCTGATTTCCAGTTC
>CAVKGJ010000105.1:0-14939 GCA_963655605.1 Oscillospiraceae bacterium | reverse complement strand
GTCACCCATTCAGGCTGTTGGCCGGAGCCCTCGCAAGAGGGCTCCGGTTTTTTATCGATTGTCGGCTGTCGGGTTGACAGTCCGGTGATCCACTTAGCGTTTCAGTAGTGACAGCCAGATGGTTTTCGGTTCGGTAAAGTGTTCCAGTGCTGCTTCACCGTGTTCGCGTCCGAAACCAGATTCACCTGTTCCGCCCCACGGCAGGCGGACGTCGGTATAACCATAGGTATTTATCCAGACCGTTCCGGCTTTCAGTTCCTGGGCTACCTTGTGGATACGGGTGACATCGGCGCTCCAGACGCCGGCCGCAAGACTGAATGCAGTGCCGTTGGCGATACGGATAGCGTCTTCCTCATCTTCGAAGGGAATGATGCTGGCGACCGGTCCGAAAATTTCTTCCTGGGATATCCGCATTTCGTGTTTGACATCGGTGAAGACGGTCGGCTCGACATAAAAACCCTTTTCACCGATACGGTGTCCGCCGTAGGCGACACAGGCGCCTTCTTTCTTGCCGACGTCGATGTAGTCCATGACCGTGTTCAGTTGGTTTCTGGAAACCAGTGGTCCCATGATGGTATCTTCCGAGGCCGTATCGCCGATCCGGATTTTTTTGGCACGTTCGATGAGACGATCAACGACCTCATCATGGATTTTCTTGTGGACCAGGATACGGGAACCTGCCGAGCAGACCTGTCCGGCGTTGAAGAAAATGCCGGAGGCCGAACCACGGATGGCACTGTCCAGATCAGCGTCATCGAAAATGATATTGGCGGATTTTCCTCCCAGCTCCAGTGTGATTTTCTTGAAGTTGACGGCCGCACCCTGCATGATGCCACGACCGACTTTCGGCGAGCCGGTAAAGGTAATCTTGTCGACATGAGGGTGGGCAACCATGGCATCGCCGACAACGCTGCCTTTTCCGGTCACGATATTCAGGACTCCTGGAGGAACACCGGCTTCCAGTGCCAGTTCACCGATGCGAATGGCGGTCATCGGTGTCAGCTCGGCCGGTTTGACGATCAGCGTGCAGCCACAGGCAAGCGCAGGGGCAATCTTCCAGATGCCGATCATGAGCGGAAAATTCCAGGGCACGATAGCGCCTACTACGCCGACTGGTTCACGAACGGTATAAGTGAGTGCATCCGTTCTGGCCGGAATAACCTGGCCAATGATCTTGTCAGTCCATCCGGCATAATAACGCAGTGTATCAATAGCTGCGGGCATGTCCTGACGCCGGACACTGGCAACCGGTTTGCCTGCATTCATGCTTTCCAGTGCAATCAGTTCTTCCTGGTTTTTTTCAAGCAGGTCGGCGAGCCGGTTCAGTATCCTTCCACGTTCTGCCGCGCTGATGCCGTTCCATACTTTCAGGGCGGCGCGGGCAGCTCGGGCGGCGGTGTCCACGTCTTTTTCACTGCCTGCGGCGACATGTGCAATGACTTCCTCGTTTGCCGGATTTAATATGGTCGAATATTTTCCGCCTTCAGGTGGAACCCATTTGCCGTTGATCAGCAGTTCATATTGCGGAATCCTTGTTTTGTCATTCATTGAAACCTCCATCAGGAAATGGTTATTTTGTTTCATTTCAATCAGTGTTTTTGTCGCTTTTGCAAAGCGATGTAATGAGAATCAGTTTTATTCATCATAACAGGATATCCAGTTTTCAGCCGGACGCAGCTTTTTTCTGCATATGGCGGAAAAGAGGGGGAATTTACTCGATGACAGCGATGCCTTTTACCTGTGCATAGATGGGCTTGCCGATGGACAGTTTGAGGGTACTGGCGGATTTGCTCGTGATTCTCGACAATAAACGTGTGCCTTTCGCATCGAGCTCGACCATGACTTCTCCCCGGGAGCTGTCGGACAGGTTGACGATCGTTGTTTCGATAATATTCAATATGCTGGTATTTCCCGGTTTTTCGGTGGTCAGGCTGACATCCTTTGCCTGGATACGCAGGCGGACATTTTGTCCCGTGGTGAAATTTCTGCCCGGCAGATAGATATGTCCCCCCGAAAACGAGAGCGTGCTCAGGTGGAATTCAGGGTCTTCGTTGATCACTTTTCCATCGATAATCGCAGAGGCTGTATCGTAAAAAGCGAGAGGCAAATCAAGACGCGTCACCATTTCGGAGGTTTTTCCGGACGCGATGATTTTTCCTTTCTCGAGCAGAACGAGATGATCGGCAAGTGTGCTGACTTCATCCAGCGCATGGCTGACATAGAGTATCGGAATCTGCAGTTCGTCATTCAGACGTTGCAGATAGGGCAGGATTTCCGATTTCCGTTTCATGTCGAGTGCGGCTAGCGGTTCGTCCATCAGCATGATTTCAGGATCGGTCGCCAGTGCACGTGCGATGCTGACACGTTGTTTTTCGCCTCCGGAAAGTGTATCGGGCATTCTGTCCGTCAAGTGGCCGATACCGAGCAGATCAACCGCTTTTTCTAGCGAAATGTTTCTCTGGGCGGTTTTGACGCGTTTCATTCCGTATTGGAGATTGTCGGTTACGTTCAGATGTGAAAACAGCCTGGCATCCTGGAAAACGAAGCCCAGTGAACGTTTGTATGTCGGAACGAAAATTTTCTCGCTGTCGTTTTGCCAGATTTCTTCCTTGACGCGGATAATGCCGTCTGCCGGTTTTACTAGTCCGGCAACGGCACGCAACAGGGTCGATTTGCCGGCTCCGGACGCTCCGAAAAGAGCCGTAATTCCGGATCCCGGGAGCGACAGGTCGAAATTCAGCTTGTAGTCAGGGTAACTGACTTTTCCCTTGAAAAACAGACTGTTCATGAGCGGCGTTTGTTCGGATTCAAAAGATAGAGTGCAAGCAGCACGAGAAAGGCGAATATCAGCATGCCGCCGGACAACCAGTGTGCCTGCGTGTATTCAAGTGCTTCGACATGATCGTAAATCGAAACGGACAATACACGGGTTTTTTCCGGGATATTGCCGCCGATCATCAATACGACGCCGAATTCACCGACAGTATGGGCGAATCCCATAACCGTTGCCGTCAGATATCCCGACTTTGCCATGGGAAGGATCACGCTGAAAAATGTATCCAGCGGGGATGCTCGCAATGTCGCGGCAGCTTCCAGCGGTTGTTTTCCGATCGCTTCAAACGAGTTCTGCAACGGCTGGACAACGAATGGCAATGAATAAATGACCGAAGCGACGAGCAGTCCCGAAAAACTGAATGGCAGAGAGGGCAACCCCAGCCATTCGAAAAGTTGCCCTATCGGTCCGTTCGGTCCCATCATGACCAGCAGATAGAATCCCAGTACGGTCGGCGGCAGCACAAAGGGCAATGCCACCATAGCGTTGACCGGACCTCGCCACCATCCTCTTGTATGGGACAGGTTCCAGGCAAGCGGAGTCCCGATGACAAGAAGGATGGCAGTTGTCAGTGTGGCCAGTTTGAGGGTCAGCCAGATGGCAGACAAATCAACTTCCGGCATGATCGCAGTCCATCAATAGGCGTAACCGTAGGATTGCAGAACCTTGTGGGCCGCGTCGGATTTCAGATATTTCATCAATGCCGAGGCGGCTGCGTTGTCACTGGCTTTCGGAAGCATGACGGCGTCCTGGCGGATAGGCTCATAATCACTGGAATTGACGATCCATGCGGAACCGCTTTTTACCTTGCCGTCCTTGTAAACCTGCGAGAGTGCGACGAAACCGAGTTCGGCATTTCCGGAAGCGATGAACTGGTGGGTTTGTCCGATATTTTCACCCTGTACGATTTTCGGTTGCAGAGTCTTGTCAAGTCCCATTTTTTCCAGCGTCTGCATGGCGGCAAGGCCGTATGGTGCCAGCTTGGGCGATGCAATCGCAATGTGTTCGAATGGCTGTTTTTTCAGAATGTCGCCCCGGCTATCGACATAGCCCGGTTTTGCAGACCATAATGCCAGTTTACCAATAGCGTAAGTAAAGCGGCTTTTCGGTACAATAGCGTTTTCCTGCTCCAGTTTCGCCGGAGTTTTCGCATCGGCAGCGAGGAACAGGTCATATGGTGCGCCGTTTTTGATTTGCGCATAGATTTTGCCCGTCGAGCCGCTGGTGATCATGACTTTATGGCCAGTGGATTTTTCGAATTGCTCTGAAATGTTTTTGAGTGGTTCAACGAAATTGGCAGCCACAGCGACATGGACGGTTTCCGCCGCAGCGATTGCCGACGTGCAAAGCATCATAAGTCCAAGCAACAGCTTGGGTAAACGGAATTTTTGGAACATGGTGAAACCTCGTTATTCATTATTGGAATAGCGAATTTTAGCAGAACAATTTTAAAATTGTTCAATTTTTTGATTTTTCTTGAAACGTTGACAGAAAATGAACGATTCAGTTTCTCTTGCCAATGCATTTGCTCGCGGAACTGCCGACAAACGGGTCGAGATTCTGCGGAAAATCGCCGAGTCAGGGTCCATTTCACAGGCAGCCCGTGAAGCCGGTATCAGTTACAAGGCGGCTTGGCAGGCGATTGATACCCTGACCAATCTGACGGGAGTCTCGCTTGTCGAAAAGAGCGTTGGAGGTGTCGGTGGTGGCGGTGCGAAACTGACTGTGGATGGATTGCGTCTGCTCGAGATCGCCAGTGCGCTGGAAAAAAACCGGCAGGAAGTGTTGAACCGTTTTCAAGAAGAAAAGGCCGATACGATTGATGCCCGTTTTTCCCGTCTTTCTATCAGAACAAGCATGCGCAATTATTTGCCATGCAGGGTCAAGGGGCTGAAAATGAGTGGACCGGTTGTTCGGGTCTGTTTGCAGGTACATGACAATATGCCGGTGCTGGTGGCCAGAATTACCCGTACAAGTGCCGAACTTCTGGCGCTGGAACCGGACATGGCTGTTCTTGCTATGTGCAAGGCGACGGCCGTCAGGGTTTTCGATGAAGCCGATTCTTCCGAACTTTCCGTCGCCAATCAGTTTCAGGGAACGGTGACGCGGGTGTCAAAAGGAGACAGGGAAGACGAAGTCACGATTGAATTGTTGCCGGGGTTGCAACTGGTCGGTTTTGCCCCTTCCGGAAAGGGGATCGGGACAGGCAGGCCGATTCACGCATCTGTTGACGAATCTGCGGTTGTGGTTGCATTGTTGCCTTGAGAATGAATATGGACAGTTGTCGCGAATCGTCGAAGTTGCTAGTCAGGCGATGGGAAAAGGGAGAAAGCGGCGATCGTTTCGATCAAGTGGCCGAAGAAGTCCCTGTGGCACTTGTCTATAATGGCATTTCACATGCCGTGATGCTGGCGACGCCTGCCGATCTGGAGGATTTCGCTCTGGGTTTTTCACTGACAGAGGGAATTCTGGAGCGGCCCGGGGAAATGTATGCCTGTGAGATTGTCGGGGCTGGGAACGGTATCCGGATCGAGTTGGATATTTCGAGTGAACGGTTTCAGTATCTCAAGGAACGGCGGCGCAATCTGGCAGGCCGGACGGGTTGCGGCCTTTGCGGTACCGATTCCCTGTCGCAGGCAGTCAAAATTCCGCTGCCTGTCAAAAGCCGCCAGGTATTTCCAGCCAGAACGCTTCATGCCGGGTTTGACAGGATGGAGGAAATGCAGGTTCTGAAACGTGCTACGGGCGCAACGCATGCAGCGGCATGGATGGACGGGGACGGGAATGTTTTGCTTGTTCGCGAGGACGTCGGGCGGCATAATGCACTGGATAAACTGATTGGCGCATTGGTTGCGCGGCAGACTGATTGTGAAAGGGGTGCGGTACTTGTTACGAGCCGCGCCAGTTATGAGATGGTGCAGAAATGTGCTTCCGCGAAAATCGGAATACTGGCTGCAGTTTCCGCTCCGACGGCATTGGCGATCCGGATAGCGGATGAAACCAATATGACCCTTGTCGGCTTTGTACGTAAAAACAGTCATACCGTTTATACCCATCCGGACAGATTGATCTGATTTTTCGCCAGGTTGCGGAGCAGTCTGTACAATGTGAAGCTGTTGATATCCATTTTTGTTCAATTATTTGCCATGAAATTTGAAACTCTTGCTATTCATGCCGGTTATTCGCCGGATCCTGTCACGAAATCAGTGGCGGTGCCTATTTACCAGACGGTTTCCTATGCTTTCGACAGCGCGCAGCACGGCGCTGATCTGTTCGATCTGAAAGTTCCGGGCAACATCTATACCCGGATCATGAATCCGACAAACGATGTGCTGGAAAAACGGGTCGCCGCGCTGGAAGGTGGCGTCGGTGCACTGGCGCTGGCATCCGGTATGACGGCCGTGACTTATGCTATCCAGACGCTGGCGGAAGTGGGCGACAATATCGTTGCATCGAGTACGCTGTATGGTGGCAGTTACAATCTTTTTGCCCATACTTTCCCGCAATACGGTATCGAGGTCCGTTTTGCCGATCCGCTTCAGGAAGATGATTTTTCCGCACGGATTGACAGCAAAACCAAAGCCATTTTTTGCGAGTCGGTTGGCAATCCGCTCGGCAATGTGACCGATATCGAGAAATTGGCCAATATCGCACATGCTCATGGTATTCCGCTGATCGTTGACAATACGGTTCCGACCCCTTATTTGTGTCGTCCTTTTGAATGGGGCGCCGATATTGTCGTGCATGCGCTGACGAAATCGATGAACGGGCATGGAAACAGTCTTGCCGGGGCTATTGTCGACAGCGGCAAGTTCCCCTGGAAAGAAAACAGGGAAAAATTCAGGCGGTTGAGCGAACCGGATGTTTCCTATCATGGTGTCGTGTATACCGATGTATTCGGTGATGCCGCTTACATTGCAAGAGCCAGAGTCGTGCCTTTGCGCAATATGGGCGGCGCCCTTTCTCCGATGAATGCTTTCCTGATTCTGCAGGGAATCGAAACATTGCCGTTGCGTATGGACAGAACATGTGAAAATGCACTGGCAGTTGCCCGATTCCTGAACGATCATCCGAAAGTCTCCTGGGTGAATTGTGCTGCGTTGCCGGATCATCGCGATCATGCGCTGCTTCAGAAATATATGAACGGCAAGGCTCCCAGTTTGCTGTCTTTTGGTGTGAAATCATCCGGCAGTATGAATGCACGCGAGGCTGGTGCCAGGGTTCTGGATGCGTTCAAACTGTTTACCCGACTGGTCAATATCGGTGATGCCCGTTCTCTTGCAACGCATTCCGCATCGACGACACATCGTCAGTTGAGTGCCGAGGAACTGAAAAAGGCAGGGGTCAGTGAGGATATGATCCGTCTGTCGATCGGTCTGGAGCATTCGGAAGACTTGATTACTGATCTGGATCAGGCATTGTCCGTCATTTGAAATTTGTGTGCTTTCAGATAACAGGACAATTCATATTGTCCTGTTTTTTATGGAGAATGTAATGGTGTTCCGGTGCGCTTTGTTGTTTTCTCTGGTTTTCGTTGTTCCTGTGGTTTTGGCTGTACCTGTTGTGCAAACCGGCAGGACTGACCAGAAACAGGTTTCCATGACCATTTATGAACGTGATCTGGCTCTGGTAAGGGATATCCGGCAAGTGCCACTGCGGAAGGATCGTATGAGTATCCGATTCGCCGATGTCAGTGAACGGATTCAGCCGGAAACCGTTATGTTGAGAAGCCTTGTTTCCGGAAAAATCACCGTCAGTCAGATTTGCTTCGATAATAATCTGTTATCTCCCCAGACTTTGCTGGACAATTATGTCGGCAAGACGGTCCGTGTTGTCAGGATCAATCCAGTTACGGGTATCGAAACGGAAGAACCAGCGCAAATATTATCCGCACAGAACGGAATCGTTCTCAAAATCGGAGACCGGATCGAAATGAATGTCCCGGGACGGATTGTTTTTGACCGGATTCCCGAAGGATTGCATGACAGGCCGGCGTTGACTGCCGAACTGATCGCAAAAAGCGGTGGAAGCGATCAGATTGAACTGGATTATTTGACGAACGGGATCAGCTGGAATGCCCATTATGTTGCCCGGTTAAATGATAAGGGAAACAGAATGGATTTATCGGGGTGGGCTGCTGTCAGCAATCACAGTGGAACGGAATATCGGCAGGCAAAAATCCAGCTGATGGCTGGTAATCCGAATGTGACGGTTGCCGGACCCGTGTTGATGGCTGCGGCGGCCAGATCGGCCAAATTTGATACCATGCCGGCCAGTAATGGAATGGCGCGGGAATCTTTTGCCGATTATCATTTGTATACGCTTCCCGGCCGGATAACACTGCCGGATAATCAGACAAGACAATATGCGCTTTTGAATGCGAATGATGTCAGGATCGAAAAGAAATGGGTGATGAATGGCGGAAATTATTATTACCGGAACCGTTTGTCAAATGCCGGCGACAAATCTCCGGTGAGGATGGTAGTTGTATTCGGAAATGTCGGCAATGACGGGCCGGGTGTTCCGTTGCCGGGTGGGGGCGTTCGTTTTTATCAGGTGGATGATCACGGCGATCAGCAGTTTCTGGGAGAAGGCCAGATGTCCCATACCCCGGTTGGCGGTACGGTCAGTCTGGAGATCGGGGAATCTTTTGATGTGACCGGGTCAAGGAAACAGACCCGTTTTGAATCGTTTTCGTCACCGGATCGGTCAAACGAAAAATATGAAAGTGCCTATGAAGTCATATTGAAAAATGCAAAAAACAAAAGTGTGACTGTTCAAGTCAGGGAACCGATTCCGGGAGACTGGCAAATCCTGCAGGAAAATTATCCTCATGCCAGAGACGGCATGGTTGCGGTCTGGAATATCAGGATATCCGCGAATGGGCAAGCTACGTTGAATTATCATGTTCGTGTGGAATGATAAATTGAAGCAGGTTTTTACGAAATGAATCCGAATTCCGTTTTTCTTCATATATGTTGCGGTCCCTGTTCGCTGATGCCGGTCGTGCATTTGCGGGAAGAAGGATTCAATGTCACCGCTTTCTTTTTCAATCCCAATATTCATCCAGAAAAAGAATATGATCTGCGCAGGGAATCGGCACAGCTTGCTGCCGACAAATTGGGATATCCGATTGTTTTTGCCGGTGAGGCGCAGAGTCCGGCGCAGTGGATCAGGGAATTGAATGGGATAACCGTGGAAGGAGAACGTTGCGTGATCTGTTATCGGCAACGCCTGTTGCCAGCGGCACAGGAAGCGGGGAAACGGGGTTTCCGGTTTTTTACGACCAGTCTGTTGTATTCGAGATACCAGCATCATGAGGCGATCTCCCAAGTGGCGGAACAAGTCGCGCAGGAAACGGGGGTATCGTTTCTGTATCGGGATTTCAGGCCTTACTGGCATGACGGGATCGCTCTTTCGAAAGAATTGGGACTGTATCGTCAGAAATGGTGTGGTTGTCTTTTGAGCCGGAAAGAAGCGGAAGTGCAACGTGCACGACGGATGGAAATGAAACGGCAAAAAGCGCTTGTGCGTATGACGCACCTTTCCTGACGCAAGGAAACTGCCGGATGGGCTTCGGGCTTCCGGAATTTAGATGTCTGATGATATTTTCAATCTTGCCAGAAATTCGTCTTTTTCCATCAACTGCAATTTGTCAAGCAATGCCGTTTGCATGGAGCCGACGCCCCGGTTTCGCGATATGACCGTTTCGGCAGCCAGTTCTCCTGCTATTCCCATATAAGCCATCGCCGCTGTGGCCGCTTGCCAATAATCGGGTTGTATGGCTGCAAAAGCGCCGATCATGGCACTGGCAGAGCAGCCGGTGCCGGTAATTCTTGTCATCCAGATGTGCCCGTTTCCGAGACTGGCTTTCCTGCCCTTGCTATCAAGGATATGATCGGTTTCTCCTGAAACGCAGACGGTTCCGTTGATGTCGCGGGCCAGTTGTTGGGCGGCATCAAGAACATTGTCGGAAGACAGGGTGCTTTCAACACCTCTGGTCGGTACAGATGTTCCGGAGATGCTCATGATTTCGGAAGCGTTCCCGCGAATGATATCCGGTTTGGCGTGAAGCAACAGGTCACTGATGACTTTATTCCGGTAAGACGTTGCGCCGGCTCCTGCTGGATCCAGTACAACGGGAATCCCGTGGGTATGTGCCGAATGTGCGGCCAGTTTCATGGACTCGGTCCATTCCGGTTGCAATGTTCCGATATTGATGACCAGTGCATTGGCGATAGCTGACATTTCCGCGACTTCTTCCCGTGCATGGGCCATCACCGGTGCAGCCCCTAGGGCCAGAAGAACATTGGCGTTGTAACTCATGACGACGAGATTGGTAATGTTGTGAATCAGCGGGGAATGCGTTCTGACATGGATGACATCATTCCAGAGGTTTTCTGCCAGTTTTTTTGCGGAGTTCATGTGAATTGTCTGTGTGCGGATAGCGTTTACATCATGGATGCCAGTCGTGCATCAATGAGTCGCAAGGCATCAAGTGCGCCCAGAGCCAGTCCGATATCTGTTGATTTGGGTACTTCAGGATAATCAGGATTGATCCGGATAATGGGAACATTGAATGATTCGCTGGCGCGCCGGACGGTCGGAACATGTATTCCGGCACCGATTTCAAGCACCACCGGCCGATTTGTCTTGCGATACCATTTATTCAGTTGTTCCATCTGCATTTCGGTTCGGTTGGATATCCACCCCCAGTCATTGAACATCAGAATATTGGGACGTGACAGTCCCTTGCATTCAGGACATACTGGCAGGTTTGAAAGCAGTTGGCAGTTTTCTTCATCAATCTGAACCGTCAGCTTGTCGCTTTCCCAGATCGAGGCGGAACAGGATATCGTGCATTGCAAGTGATGGATGGAACCATGACATTCTGCGATACGGGTTTCATCAAATCCTGCTTTCTGGAATTGTCCGTCTACATTGCTGGTGAAAACAAAGGCGCCATGGACTCGTTTTTTTGCTATTTTTTTTAGGATCATGAAACCTTCATGAGGTTGTGTCTCACGATAACGTTTCAGTCTGTGTCCATAGAAACCCCATGCCAGACGTGGATTGACTGAAAAGGCGTTCGGATTGGCGATTTCAACGAATGAAATGAGGTGTTTGCCCAGTTTGGGGTAGGCTCGCCACAAGCCTTCATTTCCGCGGAAATCCGGAAGACCGGAATCGACTCCCATTCCCGCTCCGGCCGTGATCAACAATCCATCTGCCTGCCGGATCAATTCGACTGCTTTTATGATTTTGTCTTCGGTCTGCATCTGTTCCTGTCGCAAAAACGGTTCTTCGAATCATGCAACACTGTAACGATACTATTGACATTCTCCCCCGCCTTCAAACGGGAGATTCCTGCTGAGTCAGAGCAGTCGTGCTCAGGTTTCTTCCGCGGTTTTCTGCTTCAACGAGACTGTCCGAAGGAAAAGGCCTGGTTTTCGCCGCTAATATTTCCACAGTGGGGATTTACGGTATCGAACACCCCCATATTCCCCCGGATCTCACGATTTTTCCACAAGCTGACATGGAATGCCCTGATACCTGTGACGAGTTTAACACAGAAAAGAAGGGGTGTTTTTGGTACACAGGATCGCTTCGCTATCCGCTCCTTGTATCCTCCTCTTGAACAACGGGGGTTTCGGTACGGTTGATAAAAAAGGCCGTTATTCAATAACGGCCTTGCAAATGGGCGACTGTCAGTGCCGGATCAGATAATCGAAAGCGCTCAGTGATGCCTTGGCGCCATCGCCCATAGCGATAACGATTTGCTTGTAGGGGGAAGATGTCACATCGCCTGCCGCGAAAATACCGGGAACGGAGGTTCTGTTGTATACATCGACTTCGATTTCGTTTTTTTCATTCAGTCTGACCGGTGTGTTTTTCAGCCATTCGGTGGTTGGGACTTGGCCAATCTGGACGAAAATACCTGCAATCGGCAAAGTATGGTCTGAAGATGTGGAAAGGTCCTTGTATACGAGGCCATTCACTTTCTGTCCGTCTCCGGTTACTTCCACGGTTTGTGCACAGGTTATCAGCGTCACGTTTTTCAGGGTAAACAGTTTGTCCTGCAGTACGGTGTCTGCAGTCAGTTTGTCACTCCGGATCAGTACAGAGACGTGTTCGGCAATGCCGGCGAGATCAATAGCGGCCTCGACAGCTGAATTGCCGCCGCCAATGACGGCGATTTTCTTGTTCTTGTAAAGCGGTCCGTCACAATGCGGGCAGAAGGCGATTCCGCGGCCGATATATTTATCTTCTCCCGGAACTTGCATCTTTCGCCAGCTGGCACCTGTTGCGACAATGACGGTTCTGCTTTTGACAGAAGCACCGTTTTCCAGCCGGACTTCGATCAGTTCGCCTGGAACTAGACTGGTTGCACGGTGAGGCATCATGACATCGATATCATGGTTTCGGACATTGTCTTCATAAACGGCGGCAAGGTGTGTCCCTTCGATTTTCCTGATGGCGATGATGTTTTCAATGTCAGTCGTATTCAGGATCTGTCCACCGAAATTTTCCGTGATCAATCCTGTTCGAATTCCTTTTCTGGCCGCATAGATTGCCGATGTTGCAGCGGCCGATCCGCCTCCGATAACAAGAACATCAAATGGCGCCTGGGCAGATATTTTTTCCGCTTCCCGCTTGGCGCTGCCGGTATCGATTTTCGCCAGGATTTCCTTGATATTCATGCGCCCCTGGCCGAATTCCTTGCCGTTGAGATAAATGGTCGGTACAGCCATAATGTGGCGGTCGTTGACTTCGTCCTGGAAGATGGCGCCGTCAATCATGACGTGAGAAATATCCGGATTGATGACAGCCATCAGGTTGAGCGCCTGAACGACTTCGGGGCAGTTCTGGCAGCTGAGTGAAATATAAGTTTCGAATCGGTATGTTCCTTCTAGGTTTCTAATCTGTTCGATAACATCCGGTTCGACTTTGGGAGGATAACCGCCGGTTTGCAACAGGGCCAGAACGAGAGAGGTAAATTCATGGCCCATAGGAAGGCCTGCGAAACGGATGTGTACGTTTCCGTCTGGACGGTTTACTGAAAATGAAGGCGATCTTCTGTCATCGTTCGTACGTTCGGTAACCGTGATTTTGGGAGACAGTTCCGCAATGTCCTGCAAAAGTTCCGTCATTTTGCGGGATTTTTCGGTGTCGTTGACCGAGGCGACTATCTCAATCGGATTGACCAGTTTGGAGAGATAGTTCCTGAGTTGTTCTTTAACTTGATTATCGAGCATGTTTCTCTGTTCGGTTGAAATGGGTGTACCTGTGGTGTACAGGTAAATCCGATGCAGGAAAAGGTTCCCGCAAAACGGTTTGCGGGAACCGGGCGAGATAACGGAATCAGATTTTGCCGATCAGATCCAGTGATGGTGCCAGGGCTTCGCTGCCGGGTTGCCAGGATGCAGGGCATACCTGTCCTTTGTGTGTCGCGACGTATTGGGCAGCCTGTACTTTGCGGATCAGTTCCTTGGCGGAACGTCCGATACCCAGATCATGGATCTCGCACAGTTTGATCTGGCCTTCCGGATTGATGACGAAAGTTCCTCGCAGTGCGACGCCTTCTTCTTCAATCATGACATTGAAATCGCGGCTGATTCTGCCGGTCGGATCGCCAACCATCGGGAACTGGATTTTCTTGATGGTGTCGGATGTGTCATGCCATGCCTTGTGGACGAAATGGGTATCTGTGGACACAGAGTAGATTTCCACTCCCATCTTCTTGAATTCTTCATAATGATCGGCCAGGTCGCCCAGTTCTGTCGGACAAACGAAAGTGAAATCGGCCGGATAAAAGAATATGACAGCCCATTTTCCTTTCAGGTCGTTGTCGGTTACGGTGATGAATTGGCCATTGTGATAAGCCTCTGTCTTGAATGGTTTGATTTGTGCGTTGATCAGTGATGACATATTGTTCTCCTTGATGAGTGATTTGGATCTTGTCTGTGTGTTTCGGGTAGTACAAATTGCCGACGATACCGAAAAACGGCTGACGAGCTGTGTTTCGTAATACGTTTACTGCATTGCCAGACATTAAAACATGACTTTAAAATTCTTGCAGGGCGCGATTCTGTTTTGAATGGGTGTTTGTTGTCGTTTTTGCAATTTTATGACGCTGTTCAATCAGGAAGATGATCGGCTTTTCCAAACACAGGTGTCACAAAAAATCTTTTCGAAACAGTATGTTAATGTATTTTCTTTTGTTTTGCGCAGGACGGTTCTCGGCCCTGGAAGGTTATGGTTCGAGCGGAATGGTGGTATGAAAATTTTTTGTTTTTATTGCTTATGCTTATACAGATTTTGTTCCGGAAGACCTTCATCTTCCAGATACTGAGCAACAGACAAGTATTTTGGCCTTTCTAAATCCAGGCACAAAAAATCTTTGTCTCCAGTCTGTATCATATCTACGGCATGAACAATCGCCGCATTCAGGATCGGTTGACCTTGACGTCACGAATCTGTTTTTCTGCATGGTCCACAGCAGATATCAGTTCATACTGAAGCATTGCCAATAATATCCATGTCCTGTAGATGTTCTGGTTATTTGCGTTCCTGAATTTCTTTCAATTCTGCAATTATTCCTGTCGCATAAAACAGGAGTCTTTTGTCTTCTGCTGGCTGTACAGACAGGGAGAATCTGCTGTTTCTATTCTTCCAGTTTTTTGCGCAGCATTTCAAGTTGGTGGTAGTGTTTTTTGGTTGCTTGCGGATAGGAGAGCTTCAGATCTTTCAGGGTCTTGAGAATGATGGATGAAATAATCAGTCGTGCATTGTTCTTGTCGTCTGCGGGAATGAGATACCAGGGACAGTCGTCTGTCGTGGTTGCCCGCAAGCATTTTTCGAACGCGTCCATGTATTGATTCCAGTATTTTCTTTCCTCGAAATCGGCAATGCTGAGTTTCCAGTTCTTGTCTGGGATATCAATACGTTCCAGCAGGCGCTTACGTTGTTCTTCTTTGGAAACGTGCAGGAAAAATTTGATGATTCGGGTTCCATTGCGATGAAGGTGCGCTTCAAGATCGCGTATGGAACGGTAACGGTCTTCCCACAGATCAGTGCCCGCTTTCATGTCAGGCAGGTTTTGTCT
>CAVKGJ010000104.1:0-6880 GCA_963655605.1 Oscillospiraceae bacterium | reverse complement strand
GGACAGGGATATTTACATGAATAGCCAGAAAAAATTGTATGACAACAAGCCGGACGCCGTTCCGGATTTCCTGTTTTCACGCATGAATTTCGAGGATTTTCTGGCACTGCACATGGATCGCAGAACGTTGATGCGCTGGCAGGTCGTGTGTGAGGAGCACAATCATTTTTCCGAACCAATGTGTTCCGGCATTTATCTGCCATTGTACAAGGTGGCGTGCTTCCCTCATTACAGAAAAGGCAAACTGCCTTTCAGGATCAACGACGAGTCTCTTTCCCGTCTTTTCGCCAACCAGAAACGCAAACAGATTCGCTTCCGGTGCGATTTTGGCACGTTTCTGGAAGAACGGTTGCTGATTGTGGAGCAGCGGGAAGAGTGAAAAGTGCCTTGGAAAAGTAATTTATGTCGCGCCGGTGGGGGAGAAAAAAGAGTTTGTCGCCAATGCGGCTGAATATATCCGGAAATATCTGGCCGGTCTTTCGGAAAAAACGCAGGCCGGTTTGTTCACCGGAGGTGAAAGCGGCGGACATCCGAGAAGGGGATGCCCGCCATGGAAAATCTTAATTGTTTTTCCGCTTTTTCAGGGCTGCCTCAAGTTGACCAAGCGCCTGTTTCAGGATGGCGGCGGGGCAGGCGATGTTGATGCGCTGGAATCCCTCGCCGCCGGGGCCGAAGATTTTGCCGTCGTCCAGCCAGAGGCCGGCTTCGTTCACGATGAAATCATCCAGTGTCTTGCCTTTCATGCCCGTGCCGGAAAAGTCGAGCCAGGGCAGGTAGGTGCCTTCCGGTTCGATCAGGGTCACGCCCGGCAGGCGTTTTTCGGTGAACTGGCGCAGTATCGCCAGATTGCCGGTCAGGTAGGTCAGCAGGGCATCGAACCATTCTTCCCCTTCTTCGTATGCGGCCTGTGCCGCGACCAGTCCGGCCGTGTTCATCTGGCTGTATCCGGTCGCGTCGATTTCCTGCCGGAATTTGCGGCGGATTTCCCCGTCGGCGATGAAAATATTCGAGACTTGCAGTCCGGCGAGGTTGAATGTTTTGCTGGGGGCTGTACAGATAACGGCTTTCCGGAGATATGGTTCGCCCAGTGTGCCAAATGGGGTATAGGCATGGCCAGGGAAAGCGAAATCGGCATGGATTTCGTCCAAGACGATTTTGACGTCATGGATCAGACAGATGTTGGCCATTGCTGTCAATTCGGCTTTCGTCCAGATGCGACCGACCGGGTTATGCGGGTTGCACAGGATGAACAGTTTGACATGGTTGTCAATGATCTTGCGTTCGAAATCCACAAGATCGATGGTGTAACGGCCGTCGCGCAGTACCAGCTGGTTGCTAACCAGCCGGCGCCGGTTGTCGCGGATCGAAGCGGAAAATGGATAATAGACCGGTGGTTGGATCAGAATGGCGTCGCCTTCTTTCGTCAGTGCACGGATGGCGGCACAGAGGGCGAATACCACACCCGGTGTCTTGACGAGCCATTCTTCTTTTACGTCCCAGTGATGACGGCGGGAGAACCAGTTCCTGACAGCTTCGAAATAGCCGGGTTTCGGTTCCGAATAACCGTAGATGGCATGTTCCGTCATTTTCCGCAAGGCGGCGGTGACGGCCGGCGGACATCGGAAATCCATGTCGGCGACCCACATTGGAAGGACATCGGCCGGTTTGCCGCGCGCTTCGGCGAAATCGACCTTGAGCGAACCAGTGCTGGTGCGGTCGATGATTTCATCGAAACGATACGGGGCGTCGAGGCCGACGGCGATACCCATGGCCTGGGCCAGATCGGTGATCAGGTCGTTCGCGTTTTCCAGCCCGACGGAAAGACGAAGCAGACGGTTCGTGATGCCGCGGGCATTGCGTTCTTCTTCAGGAATGGCAGCATGCGTCTGGGTGGTCGGGTAAGTGATCAGCGTTTCCGTTCCGCCGAGGCTTTCGGCAAACCGGATGAGTTTCACGCCTTCGAGGATGGTGCGTACCAGTTGTTCGCCTCCGGCCGCTTCCGCGACTTCGAACGAGATCATCGCACCAAAACCGGATGCCTGCCTGAGCGAGATGCCGTGTCCCTTGTGGCCGGGCAGCCCAGGATAGTGTACCTTGCCGATTTTCGGGCACGATGCCAGCCAGAGTGCAATTTGCCGGGCCGTTTCTTCCTGTTTTTTCAGACGTACGGAAAGGGTTTTCAAACCGCGCAGAACAAGCCAGCTATCAAATGGTGCCAGTGCAGCGCCGGTCGTGAGCCGGATGAATTTGAGTTTTTCAGCTAGTTCGTCCGTGCGGCATACCAGCATGCCGGCTACGGTGTCGTTGTGCCCTGCCAAATATTTGGTCGCGCTGTGCAGTACGATGTCGGCGCCCAGTTCGAGTGGGCGCTGGAAAACCGGCGATAAAAACGTGTTATCCACAATGAGCAGAAGGTCGTGCTTACGGGTGATATCGGCAATCGCACGGATATCGGAAACATGCATAAGTGGATTGGTCGGCGTTTCGATGAACACGGCTTTCGTTTCCGGACGAATCAGGGCTTCAACCTTCGCCGGATCGGAGGTATCGGTCCAGTCGAATGCCAGTCCGTTTTTCATTGAAATGCGCGAAAAGAGACGCCAGCTGCCACCATACAGATCATCGGATGCCACAATATGGTCGCCGGGCGAGAACATTTCCATCAATGCGGTGGCGGCTGCCATGCCGGATGAGAAAGCCAGTGCAGCCGCACCACCTTCCAGTTTCGCCATGGTCTCTTCCAGCACGTCGCGTGTCGGATTCGTGTCGCGGGTGTAATCGTAGCCGGTACTCTGGCCCAGTGCGGGATGAGCGTAGGTGGCTGTCTGGTAAATCGGGGTCGAGATGGCACCGCTTTTGTCGGTGCCCGCTTTTCCCCCGTGGATACAGAGGGTTTCCAGTTCCATTGATTCGTCTCTTTTTGTGGTTGCTTCAGGTTTGCGCCGCCATTTCAGTTATTGGGAAACAGGGCTGTGGACAGGTAGCGCTCGCCATTGTCGGCCAGCAGTGCGACGATGGTCTTGCCCTTGTTTTCCGGACGTTTTGCCAGTTGAGTGGCCGCCCAGAGAACAGCGCCGGACGAGATGCCGACCAGTACGCCTTCCGTATGGGCCAGAGCCTGTGCTGTGGCAAAAGCGGCTTCGTTCGGTACCGGCAGAATTTCGTCGTAAATGGCTGTGTCCAGTACCTTGGGCACGAATCCAGCGCCGATTCCCTGAATCTTGTGCGGGCCGGGTTTGCCGCCGGACAGAACCGGAGAGCTTTCCGGTTCGACCGCGACGACCTTGATGGCCGGATTCTGTTCTTTCAGGAATGAGCCTGTTCCGGTCAACGTACCGCCTGTGCCGACGCCAGCGACGAAAATATCGACCTTGCCGTCCGTGTCGCGCCAGATTTCAGGACCGGTGGTCGCCTTGTGAGCGGCCGGGTTGGCCGGATTGTCGAACTGCAGGGGAACGAAGCTGCCCGGAATGGAGGTGGCCAGTTCCTGCGCCTTTTCGATGGCGCCTTTCATGCCTTTGGCACCTTCAGTCAGGACGAGTTCTGCGCCATAGCCGCGGATTAGTTTCTGGCGTTCGACGCTCATGGTTTCGGGCATGGTGATGATGAGGCGGTAACCGCGTGCAGCTGCCACGGCGGCCAGACCGATGCCGGTATTGCCGGATGTCGGTTCGATAATGGTGGAACCGGGGACGAGCTTGCCATCGGCCTCGGCCGCGTCAATCATGGCTTTGGCGATGCGATCCTTGACGCTGCCGGCCGGATTGAAATATTCCAGTTTGGCGAGGATGGTGGCATCCGGCGAATTTCCGGCATTATAGCGGGTCAGTTCCAGCAGGGGTGTGTTGCCGATCAAATCGGTGGCGCTTTTGGCGATATTGGACATAATAACTCCTTGAAAATCAGAAAAAACGGTCAATCGGGTAAGAACGGGTGAGCCGGACTGTCCGGTTCAGACCGGACGCATTCGGGAAGGAAAACAACAGCAGGAGCGTGCGTCAGGGGAAAGGGCGGTTGCCTCTGCCGTTTGCGATGGCGGTACAACCGTCACACGGTGGTTTTCCGCCATGTGTATTGCAGAATCCGGAATGGGTCTGTTCATGTTGTTTCCTTCGTTCTCTGTATAAAACGGTTTCATATGACAAAATCATAGGTATCGGTACATGGTTCAGTGCGGTGCTGCTCGGCCAGATCTTTCAGGGTGGTACTGTCGAGATAGTCGATGATGACTTTGTGCAAACCTTCCCAGAAATGGACAGCGGTACAGCTTTTGTAACGCGGGCACAGGTTCGGTATGGTTTCCAGACACGATACGCAGGCAAAATCGCCTTCGATCGGTCGCAGGATGTCGCCGATCGTGTATTCTTCCGGCGCACGGGAAAGCTTGTATCCCCCCTGTGGCCCGCGTACGCTGTGGATCAGGCCAGCTTTGCCGAGTGCCGTGGCGATCTGTTCCAGATATTTTGGCGAAATGTGCTGTCGGGCGATCACGTCTTTAAGCGATGTGTAATTGCCGTTGCCGTATTGCACCAGATCGATCATGAAACGCAGCGCGTAACGTCCTTTGGTCGAAATCTTCATTTTGTGTTGTCCATTGGCAGAAAGTAACAGTAGTTCGTCCTGAAAATGAATGGTTTTGCATTATTATACCAATTTCCTATATGAAAGCTAGGAATTTATAAAAATAGTGTAGTGATCCGTATCCGGAGGTTGTTTTTCCGCCATGAAGGCATGCCGGTGTGGCAGGGATATGTACGGTTTGCTGAGGCATTGTTTTCCGCCCGGAACGGCGGTTTTTCAGGAAAAACGTTTTCCGGCAATGATGCTAGGAAAAACACTTGAAAAGGGGGAGTGTCCGTATTAAAATAAATCTGCGGGGACTTGATGGACGGTTTCCTCGGAAACCGAAATCGATCGAAAACCCCATACGCGGCTTCGTCAGAGCCGCGTTTTTATTTCCGGCAATCCGTTTTTCATCCAGTTGTTTTTCCTTTTTCTTTTTTTGCAGGCCTTTTTTCCGTAATGGGCTATCCTGTCCATTGGCAGGCGGTTCTGTCCTGCAAGACAGTATAAGAAGATTGCCGAACAAGGAATGGATGCAGGAAAGGATCCTTGCCATGACAGGAAACACAGCGCTTTTTTCGAGAGTGACTGCCGTTTTCCGGGTCGGTCTGACTGGCCTGCTGGCACGGGTGCAGTGTTGCATTCCGATCCAGTTTCATTCAATTTGTATCAATTTTTTTGATGATTTTCTGATTGTTAATCAGAAAAAACAGAATAAAACTTCGGTAAAATTATTATTTTGAATCAGGTGGTTAGGCAGATTTTCAGTAAATTCTCCTGTTTTTTCGAAATTTAGGCCGAAAAAGCAGAATAAATACGTATAGAAAACTTTCTTGAAGCCGTTTGGGACATGTTTTAAAAAGTAATCCGTGGCCTTCACAAATACTCTCCTGTGAAGGCAGACAACTTGAGTTCAACATTAAACCTTATGGAGCGTTGGTTTTTGTAAATAAATGATGGAGAGCAAATTTTTGAACAATTAAGGTGATTACAATGTCTGCTCAAACCAAGTCCCAAATTGTTGGTTCTTTCATTTCCGCTATTTTCGTCTGTTTTCTGGCAATCGGTGTCATTCTGGGTTCCGTATACAGCTCGCAGCAGAAAGCAGGGTTCAATCCGCTGCCTTATGCGCTGGGCAATGTCTATGATGCAGATGCCTTCCCGGGCTTGAGTACCCATCATGCCAGCTATGAAGCAGATGCTGATGCGAACCGGACCTGATCCGGCCTCTGATTCCGGTCCGCATCGCTTGCGGTGCGGTACCGGTTTTCCGGAGGATTCCGTTTCTTTCCCGGTATTGTCTTTTCCGCCGTGTCTGTTTCCTGATGCGGATATCCCCTGAAAATACACTCTTCCTGTCTCTGTCTATTGCATTTCCCGAATCGTTGTCCGGTATTGCCTGTTCCGGAAAGTTGTCTGGATGGCGGGATACAGCATGTGTGTTGTGTACCGGCGGGGTTGGTGCTATCCAGTGCGGTTTACCTGAGCCAGTCCTCGTCGTATTGGTCTACCGGCTCGGCCGTTGCGGTTTTTCCCGGGGATTGCTTGTCTTTTTTGCCGGCATGGCTGGCAGGTGTGGTGTCACTACCCTGGGGCAAGGGAAGAACGGTTTGTGCAACTTTTTCCTGTTCCGCCAGTGCATCGGCCTTTTTCTGCCAGTTTTCCGCCAGTGCCGGGTTTTTGCGCTGACCCAGTTTGCCATAGTGGTACACGTCTGCCAGATATTCCATCGCGGCGGGATGGCCGTTTGCTGCACTTTTTCTAAACCAGTGCAGTGCCTGTGCATCGGTTTTTTTCGTGTGGCCTGTTGTGGTCAATGCGTCTGGATGCTGGACGTAAAGGGTCGCCAGATTGTACTGGGCATGGGCATTGCCCAGTTGGGCAGCGCGGGTGAAGTATTGTCCGGCTTTTTTTCTGTCCATTTCGACGCCCATGCCGTCGAGGTAGGCCATGCCAAGATTGTTAATGGCTCTGGGATGGCCTTTTTCTGCCGCTCTGGCGAACCATTCGGCTGCCTTTGCGTAGTTTTGCGGGGTGCCATGGCCGAGATAATGAAGTTGCCCCAGATTGAACATGGCGGAAACATTGCCCTGTACTGCGGCTGTCTCGTACCATTTGCGGGCGGCGACGAAATTCTGCATAACGCCGGATCCACTATCATAGAGATAACCGAGATTGTTCTGGGCCGGGGCATATCCCTGTTCGGCCGCTTTCGTGTACCAGCTCGCGGCACGTGGTTCGTCTTTGCCGACGCCAAGGCCCGTTTCGTAAAGCCATGCCAGCACGGTCTGGGCTTGGACATTGCCCTGTTCGGCAG
>CAVKGJ010000103.1:75021-93128 GCA_963655605.1 Oscillospiraceae bacterium | reverse complement strand
GTCACCCATTCAGGCTGTTGGCCGGAGCCCTCGCAAGAGGGCTCCGGTTTTTTATATATAGGAAGAACTTGGATGGAAAATGGTTTTTCATCCGGTCGGGCTGTATGCCGATGGAGTCGGATGAAATTGCCGGAATAAGTCGTTTTTTGGGAAAACAGGGGGGAGCCGTCAGGTTTTTGTCGTATTTGTAAGACAGAAAGGGTGGAGACGGAATGAAAATGCAAAAGAACGGTTGATCTGTTGTTATCCTGCCAAGGGTTTGTGAAACTTTACGTGATTCCCTTATCAAAGAAAGACAGCATGAAAAAGACTCTGATCTCATTGGCGGTGCTGTGCGCGGCTGCCGGCGTGGCTCACGCACAATCCAACGTGACCATCTACGGTATCGTCGACACCGGTTTCATCAAGAAATCCGGCCATGACGTCGAAATGGGCGAAAACGTCAACAACCGTCTGGGCTTCCGCGGTGTGGAAGACCTCGGTTCCGGAGTGAAAGCCACTTTCGAACTGGAAAGACGTTTCAACCTGAATGATGGTACTCTGAAAAAAGAGGACAAAGATTGGGACGGTGCCGCCAACGTTGGTCTGAAGAGCGATATTTGGGGTGCAGTCCGTCTGGGCCGTGTGAACGAACTGACGACTGAAACCATCCGCAAATTCGACCCGTTCTATCAGTATGGTATCGGTTCCATGATATACGGTTCCCAGCGTGTCCGCGGTATCGACAACACGATCCGTTACGACAGCCCGAACTGGAGCGGTTTCCACTTTGGCGCCAGCTATTCTCTGGGCGGCAATACCGACAGCGATTCCATCAGCGGTGACATGGTAACCGTCAAGAAAAATGGTGCCGACAACGACGGTTATGCCGTCATGCTGGGTTACGACAATGGCCCGCTGGCATTGGTCGGTAACTGGAGCCGTCTGGCCGATTCCAAGGATTCTTCCGTCTGGAATCTGGGTGCCGCTTATCGCTTTGGAGATGCCAAGGTCGAACTGGTTTATCAACAGACCAGAGACAAGGGTTGGGCAAACGGTGAAAAAAGCAATTGGAATGACGAAAACAGCAGTCTGGCACAATGGATCAAGGCCAAGTATGGCAATGGTATGTTTTTCCCTGTCGGCACGCTCAAGGAAAACCAGTGGTTGCTGGGTCTGGAATGGAAACTTGGCCCGGGTCGCCTGAACGCTTCCGCACAGTGGATGGAAGTTGAATACAATGGTTCCGCGATTGAGGACAAGGATATTTACAAATATGCCATCGGTTATACCTATGATCTGTCCAAACGGACTGCCATTTATGGCAATATTGCCTATACCGACTATGATGACGAGGCGCTTGCACACCAGTACGGCGATGTTGAGGACAAAACAACGGCTGTCCAGGTCGGTATTACTCACCGGTTCTGATAATGGTCTGACTGGTAGCGGAGAGGGATTTTCGTTTGCCTGATGACTGTTTGGTCGTGTCACGGCAAGGGTATTTCGATCATATGAAACACGGCAGGAAGCTGCCGTGTTTTTTTGTGCCCGGATAATTCTTGCGAAGCAGTTTATGGTGTTTTTTTCGAGCAGACTGGACAATCCGGGTTTTTCTCAAGCCGGATTTTTGTCCATTCCATCGTCAGGGCATCCAGCAGCAGGAGCGAACCGGCCAGGGATTCGCCGATACCGGCAGCGAGTTTGAGTGCTTCGGCTGCCTGCATGGTGCCGATGATGCCGACCAGCGGTGCGAATACACCGACTTGCGCTGCTTTGATGTCTTCGAAGGGCGAGTCTTCCGGGAACAGGCAGGCATAACAGGGTGAATCGCTTTTGCGGGGATCATATACCGATATCTGGCCATCGAATGCGACAACAGCGCCGGATACGAGCGGTTTGCTCAGAGCCATGCAGATACGGTTGATGGAAAGCCGCGTTTTGAAATTGTCTGTGCAATCAAGGACGATATCTGCCGTTTCGACCAATTTCGGCAGAGTGGTTTCGTCCATGCGTTCGGTAACAGTCACGATGTCGATGGTCGGATTGATTTTTTCAAGCGTTTTTTTCCCGGATTCTGCCTTGTTCATACCGATCCGGTCTGTCGTATGCAGGATCTGACGCTGAAGATTGCTCAGTTCGACTCGATCGTTGTCAACCAGTGTGATTTTTCCAAAGCCTCCGGAAGCCAGATACAGGGAAGCGGGTGACCCAAGGCCACCCGTACCGATAACGAGCGCATGCGAGCATGCGATTTTCTCCTGTCCTTCATACCCGAGTTTGCTCAGGAGAATATGGCGTGAGTAGCGCTGTTTTTGCTCGTCATTCATCATTTGTCGTTTTCAGGAGTTTTTTCCTGTTGCTGTTTATTGGTTTTGGTATCCTTGGCGTCAGCTTTTTTGTCTTCCACTTTGGTTTTGGACAGTTTGACCGGTTTTCCTTTCAGGTGGTTGATGGCCTGCATCAGTTGGAAATCCTTTTTGGTGCCATATTCGATCGGCTTGTAGTTCTTTGCGTTTTCCAGCAGCTTCATTTCTTCTTCCGTATCAAGACGGTCTCCCTGACTGTCTTCCTCGTCATCGTTAGTCAGGTGTTTCGAAAGATCGGCTTCGCGGATTCGCAGCCCGTTGATGCCGTCGCCTTCAGGTGTTTCATCCACCAGCAGATCAGGAACGATGCCTTTTGCCTGAATAGAGCGCCCCTTGGGGGTGTAATAACGTGCTGTCGTCAGTTTGACCGCTGTATCTTCGGAAATCTGGCGGATAGTCTGGACCGAACCTTTTCCGAAAGTCTGTGAACCCATGATGACCGCGCGTTTGTAATCCTGAAGGGCTCCGGCGACAATTTCGGAAGCGGAAGCGGAACCGATATTGACAAGAACGACCATCGGAACGGTTTTGATTTGTGCTGGCAGTTTTGCAAGCGGGTCGTTAATGGTTCTGCCGGCGTAATATTCCGGTCTGGCATAGAACGTCGCTTTCGATTCGGGAAGCTGGCCATCTGTGGAGACAATCAGCGAATCTTTCGGAAGGAATATCGAGGCGACGCCGATCGCACCCGGCAGAATTCCGCCAGGATCATTTCTGAGATCGAGAACGATGCCCTTGATATTCGGGTTCTTGGCATAAATCCTGTTGATGTGGGTGGCGAGATCCTCGACCGTCGGTTCCTGGAATTGGGCAATCCGCAACCATGCATATCCGGGTTCGACAATTTTCGACTTGACACTCTTGACTTGTATCTCTTCACGGACAAGTGTGATGACGATCGGTTTCGTCACGTTTTTGCGCGCGATTGTCAGCGTGATTTTGGTGCTCGGATCTCCTCGCATTTTCTTGACGGCTTCATCCAGGGTCAGGCCTTTTACGGAGGTATTGTCCAGTTTGGTGATCAGATCGCCCGGCTTGATACCGGCACGATAGGCAGGCGTGTCTTCGATCGGGGAGATGACCTTGACGTAACCGTCTTCCATGCCCACTTCGATGCCAAGACCGCCGAAACGGCCCTGTGTGCCTTCCTTGAGTTCCTGGAACGCTTTCTTGTCAAGATAGGCGGAATGCGGATCAAGGGAGGAAACCATACCTGATATGGCTTCTGTCAGCAGTTTCTTGTCTTCGACGGGTTCGACATAATCGGATTTGATCAGCCCGAATACATCAGCCAGCTGACGCAATTCATCCAGCGGCAGCGGCGCCGTCTGTTTTTGCGCCATTGCAGAAAACTGGATGGATGCGACCACACCGACGACAATACCCAGCCCAACCAGCAGAATGTTCCGAAATTTGTTACCCATGTATCACCTTATCCAGTCAAGAGGATTGTAGGCACGTCCGTTGTGCCGTATTTCGAAGTATAACCCGGTTTCCGTATTCTCACCGCTGTTGCCTGCGTTCGCAATGATATCGCCGGCAGAAACTCTGTCACCTGTATGCCTGCCCAGTGATTGGGCGTTGCCATATATGGTCATGTACAGGTTGCCGTGGTCGACAATGATCAGATTGCCGAAACCGCGCAAAAGGTCGGCGAAAACGACACGGCCGCCGGCTACGGCATGTATGGCTGCACCCGGTGCGGTTTTGATGAAAATGCCTTTCCAGCTTGGCCCGTCCGCACGTTTCATTCCGTATCGGGCCGTTATTGTTCCGGCGACAGGCATTTTCAGTTTTCCGCGCATCCTGCCGAATGCACTGGTTGTATCGGGTGGATAAGGCGCTTCCACGACTGTTTCTGTTTCACGCTGGGAAGTTCGTGGTTTCTGGGGCTGTTTTTTCGCATTCCGTGCCGCAAACCGTCGTTCTGCCTCTCTTTCCCGGGCCTCTTTTCTTTGTGCTTCTATGGCACGATTCAAACGGTCTACAAGATTTCCCAGCCGTTTTTCGTCCTGTACAAGTTTTTCAGCCCTTTTTTTCTGTGAATCCAGTTTTTCCGACAGTTGCGCCAGCAGGATGGCGTGCTGTGCCTTTTCCTTTTCAAGGATGTTTTTCTGCCGGTTCGTTTGGGTAACGATTTTTTCCAGTTCCTGTCGTGCCTGATCCGTTTGCGTCCGTTTTGTTTTGACCGTTTCCAGATTGTTCTGTAACGAATCGATCAGTTTGGTATAAGCCGTGGAAAAATAATTCATGTACTGCAATTCCCTGCTGATCCGGTTGGGATTGTCGCCGGAAAAAAGCAGTTTCATCCGATTTTCGCCATCTGCGATGTATTGTTGCCGCATGATGTCTGCAAGCTGGTGCTGTTGTCTGGATATGGTGACGAGCAACTGGTTCTGTTCAGATGAAAGCCGGGTCAATCTGCTTTCGGCCACTGATTTCTGTTTTCCAAGTTCTGAAAGGGAGTGTTCGGTGGTCGTGATGGCTTTTTCGGATTGCGCAAGGTCATCGGCGACTTTGCCTTTGGCTTTTTCCGTCTGGCTGATTTCTTTTTTTAGCGTGGTCAACTGTTGCCGGAGTTTTTTCTGCTCGGCTTCGGCGGCTTGTTTCTGTTTTGTCTTGTCCGAAGATTTTGTGTGAGCTGCCGGTTTGCTGTTACGTTTGCTGGCGACTGTTTTGGCAGACTGTCTCTTCTGTCCGGATGTTCCGGATTTCTGTGTGGCCTGTGCAGTGTTGGCTGTCACGGAAGTGAAAACCAGCAGAAAAAGAAGAAGTATGGTTTTTTTCATGCGTTTTGCAGAACATAATGCCGACAGTCTGCCCTGAAAGTCTCGGATGCCGCAAGTCAGCTTGCATTGCCCTGGGCCGCCACTTCCTGCAAGGCTTCAGCAATTTCTGTAGGGTCGCCGAGATAGTAGTGACGGATCGGTTTGAGATCATCGTCCAGTTCATAAACCAGAGGCTGGCCTGTCGGAATGTTCAACAGGGCGATGTCCTTGTCGCTGATATTGTCCAGTTCCTTGATAAGTGCACGCAGGCTGTTGCCGTGTGCAGCGATCAGAATGCGTTTCCCTTTCCGGATTTCGGGAGCAATCGAATCGAACCACAAAGGCTTGACACGGGCAACGGTATCCTTGAGGCTTTCCGTCAATGGTATTTTTTCTTTCGGCAGGGAAGCGTACGCCGGTTCATTGTAGGAGGTTCTGGGATCGTTGGGCAAAAGCGGTTCCGCTGCGGTTTCGTAGCTTCTGCGCAACATGTGAACCTGATGTTCGCCGTATTTTCTGGCCGTTTCCGCCTTGTTGAGCCCCTGAAGCGCACCGTAATGACGTTCGTTCAGCCGCCAGTCGCAGACAACGGGTACCCACATTGCATCCATTTCATCAAGCACAATCCAGAGTGTCCTGATCGCTCTTTTCAGTACGGAAGTATAGGCCAGATCAAACTCGAAACCGGCTTCTTTCAGGATGCGGCCAGCCGCATGAGCCTCTTTTTTGCCCCGTTCGGTCAGATCGACATCGGTCCAGCCTGTAAACCGGTTCTCATAGTTCCAGATGGATTGACCATGACGCATGAAAACTATTTTATGCATATTCGAAATGAAAGTAAGTTAACCCGAATGTCCCGTGTCTTTCTATTTTATAATGTATCGGTTTGTTATCGTTGACTTCTGGCAGGATAAACTCGTGAATTTTATTAGAGACAACATTTTTCTTATCTGTGTGGCCCTTTATTGTATCGGTGCATTGGCGTGGCCATATATTCGCAAGGGTGCGAAAATCAGCAATTCCCAGGCGACCAAGATCATAAACAAGGGAAAAACCGCCATTATCGATATACGCGACCAGAAACAGTATCAGGCCGGCCATATCCTGAATGCTGTTCATGTACCATTGCCCAGTCTGCAGGACCGTATTCCGAAACTGGAAAAGTTCAAGGGACAACCTATCATTATTGTCGACGAATCGGGAAAGGAATCGGACAAGGCGGCTTCCATCCTCAAAAAGGAAGGTTTCAGCCAGATCAATGTATTGAAGGGAGGCATGTCGTCATGGGTTGGCGAGGGCCTTCCGGTTACCAAATGAAAGGATCGCAATTATGACAGCCCGGGTTGTAATGTACAGTACGGCGGTTTGTCCTTATTGCATGATGGCCGAACGCCTGTTGAAGTCTCGCGGGGTCTCGGATATAGAGAAGATCCTGATCGACAATGATGAGGCGTTGCGCGCCGAAATGATGGAAAAAACCAATCGCCGGACAGTACCGCAAATTTTTATCGGCGATACCCATGTGGGTGGTTTCGATGATTTGTCTGCACTGGATAAAGCCGGTAAATTATTGCCGCTTTTGCAGTCAGCCTGAGATTTTTTTTTAATTTTACCGGAGTAATTATGTCATCCGAGGTTTCACAGCCTGTTTTCCAGATCCAGACGGTTTATCTCAAGGATATGTCACTGGAACAGCCTCATTCTCCCGCCATTTTTCTGGAAAAGAAAATGCCGGAACTGGAAGTATCCCTTAATGTCGGTTTCGAGCAATTGGCCGAAACGACCTTTGAATCGACTGTTACCGTGACGGTAACGGCAAAAGTCGGTGACAAGACGGCATATCTGGTGGAAGGCAAACAGGCCGGTATATTTGAAATACGCGGATTTCCGAAAGAAGCCATGGATCAGGTGCTGGCCATTACATGTCCGACTATCATCTACCCGTATCTTCGGGCCAATATCGCGGATATGATATTGAGAGCCGGTTTCCCGCCCGCACATCTGGCGGAAATCAATTTTGAAGCCTATTATCACGATCGTATCCGGCAGCAAAAGGCACAGAATCAGAAAGCCGAATCCCAAACGGATACGTCGGCTGTACAGCATTGATGATATGGTGTCTGTCCGGTTGTAAACGATGAATATTACTGTTCTTGGTGCAGGGGCGTGGGGTACTGCCATTGCGATCAATCTCGCATCGCGTCATTCCGTCGTTCTGTGGGGGCGAAAAAACAGTGTCATTGCTGATGCCGGCAAAACCCGTGAAAACAAGGCTGGTCTGCCCGGTTTTGTGTTGCCGGATTCGTTGCAGCTGACGTCTGATTTCGCAAAAGCCGTTTCCCATGCGGCCGGAGTGGACGGACTGATCATCATCGCAACTTCAGTTGCCGGCTTGAGGGAAGTGGCAGGAAATCTCAAAAACTCCGGGACAGTCAATCTGATATGGCTGTGCAAGGGATTTGAGGAAAACACAGGACTGATGCCGAGCCAGGTCGTCGCTGAAGTGACGGCAGACCGTTTGAATACCGGGGTGTTGTCAGGTCCTTCTTTTGCGCAGGAAGTGGCGGCTGGTTTGCCCTGTGCATTGACGGTTGCATCGAAGTCGGCCGATCTTCGGCAGCTGGTGACTGCCGCCATCAATGGCGGCAATATGCGTATTTATTCCAGTGACGATGTAACCGGAGTGGAAGTCGGGGGGGCTGTCAAAAACGTTCTTGCGATTGCAACGGGCATGTCGGATGGACTGGAACTGGGCATGAATGCTCGGGCGGCGCTGATTACCCGCGGGTTGGCGGAAATAACCCGTCTGGGAGTGGCACTGGGCGGCAGGTTTGAAACGTTTATGGGATTGACCGGTATGGGAGATCTTATTCTGACCTGTACAGGTGATCTGTCTCGCAATCGCAGGGTTGGTCTGGGGTTGGCCGGAGGAAAGTCGCTTGAAACGGTCATTGCCGAGTTGGGACATGTCGCAGAAGGAGTCCGGTGTGCGCAGACAGTCCGGTTTCTGTCGAACAGGGTCGGGGTCGAAATGCCGATTGTGAATGCGGTAGTCGGTATCCTGTTCGATAAGGTCTCTATCAAAAGCACGGTTTCGCAATTGCTTTCCCGTCATGTGCGGGACGAAACGGATTTGTTTTATCGTGGTGGCTGATGGCAGGTCCTGCGTACCAAAAATATCCCTTCTTTTTTCCGTGTCAAACTTCTCACAGGCGGCAGGGTATGCCGTGTCAGCCTGTGGAGAGATCGTGAGATCCGGGGGAATACGGTTGTTCGATACCGTAAATTTCCCCGTTGCGGGAATATTGGTGACGAAAGCCATGCTTTTTCTCCGGGCAGTCCCGTTGAAGCAGGAACCTGCTGAAGAGATCAGAGTACAGCTGCGCTGACTCAGCAGGAATCTCACGCCTGAAGGCGGGGGAGGATGTCAACCGAAAACCTGTTCCCACAATTTTTTCACTTCGCTGTTTTGTTCGACAACGCTTTCCGGTGCGACTTTTGCCTGTTCCGCTCCTTGCATGCGGATCTGGTGTTGCTGTTTTCTGAACTGGCGGTAAATGGCGGACACTTTCTCTCCGGAACCCTGAGGGATCAGTCCGAGTTTCTCGCTCATTTTCAGCAAGGCGATATTGCCGAAATTCCCGGTCAGTTCCGGATATTGCAGTGAATATTCCAGTACAAGATATTGCACGATGAATTCGATATCGATCATGCCGCCGGCATCGTGCTTCAGATCGAACAGTCCGGAACGGTTCGGGTGCGCATCATGTATTCGCTGCCGCATTTTGAGGATTTCTTCCTTGAGCCATGCCTGTGGCCGCGGCTGTCTGAGAATCCGGTCGCGCAAGGCCTCGAACCTGTTTCCGATGGCTTCGTCTCCTGCACAGAAACGGGCACGTGTCAGTGCCTGATGTTCCCATGCCCAGGCCGATTCTTTCTGGTACCGTTCGAACGAATCGAAGCTGGATACCATCAGCCCGCTGGCACCGTCTGGCCGCAGGGCGATGTCGATGTCGAAAAGGATTCCGGCCGAGGTGGGACTGGTCATCCAGGTGATGAATCGCTGGGCGAGGCGTGCATACAGCATGGGCGCATCGGGGTGATCGTCGTCATATAGAAAGATCAGATCGAGATCGGATGCATATCCCAGTTCCTTGCCTCCCAGTTTGCCATAGGCGATCACCGCGAAGCGTGGTGTTTCCCGGTGCCGTTTCGGCATGGCAAGCCATACTTCGCGCAAGGTTGCCTCAACTGTGATGTCGGCCAGTTTCGACAGATGGTCGGCCAGTCGTTCGACAGTCAGGCCGCCGGCCAGGTCCTGCGCGAGGAAACGGAACAACTGGGCATGATGGGCTTCTCTGAGTGTATCCATCAGCAGTTCCGTATCTCCACGCTGGTTTTCCAGTTGTGAATCAAGTTCTGATGTGAAAAATGGCCAATCAGGTGGGGCCAGAAGTGTTCTGGCATCCAGCAGTTCATCAAGCAGAATCGGATGTTTTGTCAGGTAGCGAGCAGCCCATTCACTGGCATCGAGCATGCGCAGCAATCTTTGCGCGGCGGCCGGATATTCAGTCAGCAAGGAAAGATAAGCTGTACGGCGGGCGATGGATTCGAAGAAATCCAGCAACCTTCCCAGTGTGACGAGCGGTTCATGGGCGTTGCGAAGCTCGGGAAGCAGGGTATTGACGAGTGTAATCAGTTTGGTGCGGTTATTGTCGGACAAGGAAAGGATCCGGTTCGTTTTCCAGAAAGCCAGCATTCGCCGTGCCGCAGCTTTCGGATCGGGAAAATCGAGGGTCTCGAATTTCGTTTGCAGGAAATGGATTTGTTCTTCTTCCGTCTGACTGGTCAGGAGCGGCTGCGGTATAACCGGTTTGGATTGGTCCGTGGAGGAGGATTTGTCGCTGAACATGGCGTCGAATTGCCCCGAAACGAATTCCCGGTGTTTCTGCCATGTTTCCAGCAATTCCGTGGCGTCGTTCATTCCCATGGCATTGGCGATCAGCAGAAGATCTTCTTCATGCGATGGCAATGAATGCGTCTGTGCATCGTCCAGATACTGGATGCGGTGTTCGAGGTTGCGCAGGAAGGTATATGAATCGAGCAGGGCATTGGCCGTTTTTTCGTCAAGCAGTCTTTTTTCGGCCAGAATGTGCAGTATGTTGCGGGTTGACCTGTCCTGCAGTGCGGGATCTCGTCCACCACGGATCAGCTGGAACATTTGGGCGAGAAATTCGATTTCGCGGATGCCTCCCCTTCCCAGCTTGATATTGTTGCTGCGTTCGGGATGCAGTTTCTCCTGTCGTACGACATCGGCGCGGATTTGCTGGTGAAGATTGCGGATGGCATCAATCACGCTGAAATCGAGATAGCGGCGGTAAATGAATGGACGGGCAATGCGTCCGAGCGCTTCAATATCTTCCGGGTTGCCCGTAATGGCACGAGCCTTTATCCAGGCGTAACGTTCCCATTCGCGTCCCTGGGCGATCAGGTACTGTTCAACCATTCCGATACTGGCGACGAGCGGGCCGGATGCGCCGTTGGGGCGTAACGCCATGTCGACCCGGAAAGTGAAACCGTCTTCCGCAATTTCGGAAAGTGCGCCGATGAATCGTTTGCCCAGACGGGTGAAGAATTCCTGATTGGACAGGATTCTCTGCCCGGGGCGTGTGCTGACGGTTTCACCGTTTTCCGGATAAACAAAGATCAGGTCAATGTCTGAAGAAACGTTCAGTTCCCTGCCTCCCAGTTTTCCCATTCCCAGAACGATCATTTCCTGTTTTTTGCCGGAATGGTGGCCGGTGGGGATTCCGTGTGTATCCACCAGTTCATCATAGATCGAATCCAGATGAGTACGTATGGCGAATTCAGCAAACAGTGTCATGGTTTTGACCACCTCCGACAGGTCTGCCTTTCCGGACAGGTCGCGTTCGATGATGGCGCATATAAGAAGATTCCTGATCCGGCGCATGGCCCTGGGCAGTGAATAGCCGTTGTCGATTTCATGTTGCAGCAATTCTTGCAAATCAAGACGGTTCAGCGGGGAATGAATCAAGGCCTGTACTTCCTGTTGGCGTTTTTCGCGATCTGCGTTCAGCCAGTGACGATAAAAGCGGGACGCCTGTTCTGCCGGAATCAGTGACGGTTTCATATTTGTAACATCGGGTAAATATCGTTTTGTTCAGAATTGACAAACGTTATTCTGGACAATGGTTTAAAAATTGGTATGACACTGTGGTATTTTACGTTTATTAATTACTTTCTCATACGTAATGCAACCGGATCGGAAGGAAAATCAGGAGACAGCGGAAAGACAGAATACGTTATGGACGCGTTCTGTGGAGACACTTGTCGACTTTGCTTACCGTTACCGTTCGTTTCTCAGGGTTGCATTCGGCATTTTCTTTGTCGCCTATCTTGTTTTTGCGGCGACTCTTCTTGGAGTCCGTTATCTTGTTTTGCCCAATGTCGGCATATACAAGGCTGAAATCGAGAAATTGGCCAGCGATTCGGTGGGCAGTCCGGTTACATTTTCACGTATTGGCGCATCCTGGTATGGGATGCAGCCAAGGATAGATCTTGAAAATGTGTGTATATCCGACAATGATGGTCATGAAGTCGTCCGGCTCGAGCATGTTTCTGCTGTCGTTTCATGGTGGTCGCTGCCACTGATGGATGTGCGGCTTGCCTCTTTGCAGATCAACGGGCCGGATATCAGGATATTGCGCGATATACAGGGGCGTTTTTATGTTGCCGGAATGCAGATTGATCCTGACAGGCAGGAAAAGGGCGGTATTGCCGACTGGATACTGAAACAGCACGAAATCATTGTCCTGAACGGAAAGTTGCAGTGGAAGGATGAATTTCGTAATGATGTAGCGGCAAATCTGGAGAAGGTGGATTTTGTCCTGAACAACCAAGGGAGGCGGCACAGGTTTCGCCTGACGGCCGTGCCAGATTCCGGGTTGGCGGGTTCACTGGATATCCGGGGCGATTTGTCGCATCCCCGTTTTGAGGAGCGGATTTCGGATATATCGAAGTGGAAAGGCGAACTGTATGCGGATGTCCGGGATGTCGATATCGCACAATGGAAAAAATTCGTTGATATGCCTGTTGGCCTGGATGGCGGATATGGTTCGATCCAGGTTTGGGGAATGCTGGATGCGTCGCGATTGACGGAATTGACTGCAGATGCCGACGGACGGGACGTGCGACTGAAAATGGACAGTTCATTGCCGTTGCTTGATTTGCGCAGTTTGAGAGGACGTCTTTCGCTCAGGCAGACAGGCCGGCAATTGGCCGTCCGTGGACAGGATAAACAGCCGGTTTATTCATATGCGGTCCACAAATTGTCGCTGGAGGCGGAAAACGGCAAAAAACTGAATGATGCCAGTTTTTCTGTCATGTATGTTCCGGGAGAAACGGATGTACCGGGCGAAATATCCGTGGAAATCGGAAAATTGGATATCGGTGAACTGAGAGAATTCGTTGCATATGTCCCGGTTGGCGCAGATATTCGTCGGGAAATCGGCAAATACGATTTTTCCGGAATATTGTCCGGTTTTTTGCTGAACTGGAAGGCATTGCCGGAAAACAGATATTCATATCTTGTCAATGGCCGTTTCAGTAATTTGACATTCAGTGAGAGAAGCGGAAATCGTACTGACAATCTACACGGTTCTCCGGACGGAGCGGCTTTTTCCGGAAAGTCTCCGGGATTCAGGAATCTGAGCGGTTCTGTTTCGGCAAATGAATATGGCGGCAATCTTCAGTTGCAGTCTGAAGGTTCTTCATTGATCCTTCCGTTTTATTCCGGTACCGATCCCTGGAAATTCGATAAGTTGCAGGCACGGCTTCAATGGGAACGTACGCGGGACGATGTCCTTGCCGTCGAGATCGGAGACTTGTCGTTTCTGCAGAACGGCATACGGGCAAGTATTTCGGGGCGATATACCAATGACCTCAAAGACAGGGAAAACCGGTACGGTTTTGTCGATGCAACGGCACGGATCGAAAACCTGAATATTGCGGATGTCAGGAAATATATTCCGCTTCAGACACCAAAAGCGTTGAATGAATGGCTTTCCGGAGCGCTGAAAGGCGGGAAAGTCAGCGAAGGTACCGTTCAGATAAAAGGCGATCTCGCTGATTTTCCGTATACAGACGGAAAATCGGACGGTCTTTTTGTCGTCAGGGCCAAACTGGTTGATGGTATGCTGAATTACACTCCCAATATGCGGTCATCGAATGGCAAACATCCTCTCTGGCCCGATATTGAGAAGATTCATGGGGAGTTCAGAATGAATGGCAGTCTTCTGGCCATTCATGCAGACAAGGCATCGACAAACCATGTCGAACTGAAAAACGTGGATGTTGTTATTCCCGATGTTCTTTCAGACGAGCCGTTACTGGATATCAAGGGCAATGCGGAAGGGACATTGCAGAATCTGGTTGGTTTCGTCAATGTGACGCCTGTTACGGACTGGATCGGCCATTTGACGGAAAAAACGGTTGCAACAGGAAATGCCGGTCTTGCGTTGACACTGCAGTTGCCTCTGGAAAAACTGGAAAATTCCACAGTAAACGGAACATTGCGTTTCAGTGGCAACGATATCGTTTTGCTGGAAGATTTGCCGGTTATAACCGGTACGCAGGGACAGCTCCATTTTTCTGAAAAAGGGTTCAGGCTGGAAAAAATAAAGGCCAGTTTTCTCCATGAACCTGTCAATGTATCGGGAGGGACGCAACCGGATGGCCGTTTTCTCGTTCGTGCAGACGGAATATTGAGTGCGGCAGGGCTGCAGAAAACTTATGTTGCGGGAATAATGGGCAAACTGATGCAGAACCTGTCCGGGAGTACACCTTATACGGTCAATATCAGTGATGGCGAAGTCAGCGTCGAGTCGAATCTGAAAGGCATGAAGATCGGATTGCCGGCCCCGCTGGGCAAGCAGGCGGGCAGTATCGTGCCATTGCATGTCGTGTTAAAAGACAGACCGCCGTCGGGAAAGGTTTTGTACGATGAACTCGACATTGCGTATGGCAGCAATATGGCAGCGAAATACCTGCGCCAGAAGGAGAGGCGGGGAACATGGCATGTCGTCCGCGGCGGTATCGGGATCAACAAGCGTCCGGCACCCAGAGATGGTCTTGCGCTTGATCTGAGTCTTCACAGTCTGGATTTCAATGAATGGCGTGAGGTATTGAAAAATCTCTATTCCGGAAAAGAAAGCGATATGTCTGCCTCATCGACGGACGGCGGACTGGCACAATATGTCTATCCCCGTTATTTCTCCATTGATGCCGGGGAAGCCGTGGCGATGGATGTGTGGCTGACCGAAGCGCGATTGGACGGTACCTATCAGACGGGACTTTGGGATATCGACATCCGTTCGGACCAGATCAATGGAAAGCTGAAGTGGATCGAGGGGGCGGGAAATGCAACGGATGGCAAACTGGTTGCACGTCTGAAATCCATGAATATCCTTCATTCATCACTGAAAAAAGTATCGGACATGACGGGGAGGGATGATATTTACAGGATTCCTGCTATGGATGTCGTGACGGATGATTTGACTCTTTTCGGAAAGCACCTGGGCAGAACGGAAATTGTCGCCAGTAATGTTTCTTTCAGAAACGGCAGGGAATGGCGGATCAACAGGTTGAAAATTACCAATCCGGATGCAGTGCTCGAATCCTCCGGAAGCTGGATTACCACCGCAGGCAACCGGCAGCAGACCAGATTGAGTTACATACTGAATATCAAGGATGCCGGAAAATTGCTTGCCCGTTTCGGGTATGAGGATCTTGTCAGACGCGGACATGGGGAAATGAAAGGGGATATCAGCTGGGATGGTTTGCCGTTTGCACTGGATATTCCGTCGATGTCCGGAAAATTGTCCCTCAAGGTAGAAGGCGGACAGTTTCTGAAGGCAGACCCTGGTGCTGCAAAATTGCTGAGTGTGATCAGTTTGCAGTCTTTGCCACGTCGTCTGAATCTGGATTTCCGGGATATTTTCTCGAAAGGATTCGCATTCGATGAAATAACGGCTAATGCCGGAATCGTCAACGGTATCATGCGTACGGAGAACCTGAAAATGAATGGCGTCAATGCGACCGTCATGATGAATGGCAGTGTGGATATCGCGAAAGAATCACAAGACCTGCATGTGGTGGTCATACCGGAAATCAATGCTGCAGCGGCCTCGATCGCTTATGGTTTTATCAATCCGGCAATCGGAATCGGTACGTTTCTTGCTCAGATGTTTTTGAGGGAACCGTTGATGAAACAGTTTACACACGAATACCATGTTACCGGTTCCTGGAATGATCCAGCCATTGCGGAAATCAAGAACAAATCGGGAAAGTGAAAAACAGACAGCATAGGGAGAACAAACAATGACGAAAGTTGCCGCCATTCAGATGGTTTCCTCACCGGTAGTCGCTGAAAATATCAATACTGCACGGCGTCTGATTGACGAAGCGGCAGCAAAAGGGGCGAACCTGGTGCTTTTACCCGAATACTGGCCCAGTATCGGTTACAGTGATGCCGAACGGTTGCAGCATGCCGAAGTGTATGGAAACGGACTGATTCAGGATTTTATGGCGGAAATGGCGAAAAAAAACAGAATCTGGCTGATCGGCGGGACTTTGTCGCTTGTGTCCAAGGAACCCGGCAAGGTTCTGAACAGTTGCCTTGTTTATGATGAAAACGGTAAAAATGTGGCGCGATACGACAAAATTCATCTGTTCGGTTTTTCCACGGCAAGGGAATCGTATGATGAATCGCTTGCTATCAGCAGTGGTGACAAGGTGGTTACTGTTGACGCGCCTTTCGGAAAAATCGGTCTGTCGGTTTGTTATGATCTGAGATTTCCGGAACTGTATCGTGCTTTCGGGGAGTGTTCGCTGATCGTTGTTCCTGCCGCTTTCACATATACGACCGGCAAGGTACATTGGGAAATACTGCTGAGGGCGCGCGCCATCGAGAATCAGGCATATGTTCTGGCCGCAGCGCAGGGAGGCAGGCATCAGACCGGCCGAAGGACATGGGGACATACCATGTTGATCGATCCGTGGGGGGAAATAAAATCGGTTTTGCCGGAAGGGGAAGGCATTGTAACGGGTGAGTTGGATAGCGACTGGCTTGCTTCAGTCAGGGAAAAATTGCCGGCCCTGAAGCATCGCAGACTTTGATTCTCCTTTTCTGGAGGACACGCTTCTTTTGTGATGCGGACAATATTGGGATGTCGCAATCCGGAAAGACGGATCGCATTTACGATCGTCTGCCGGGCGTTTCGGCAGCTTTTGGGACAATGCACTAAAATGATGGTCTGAACAGAATTCAAAGGATACCTATTGATGTCATCGACAAATCTGGCAAACAGCAATCTCGGATTCGCGAAATCCATTCTTCTGGAGCCGTTCGGGTTGGATGAGCACGCCCTGATTCGGGCGATGGGCGTCGTTTTCAATCATCAGGTCGATTATGCCGATCTGTATTTCCAGTTCACGAAAAACGAGAGCTGGAGTCTTGAGGAAGGAATTGTCAAGACGGGCAGTTTTTCAATCGACAAGGGAGTCGGTGTCAGGGCCGTTGCAGGAGACAAGACAGCCTTTTCCTATTCGGACGATATTTCGATGGCTTCGCTGGAAGAAGCTGCCAGAACAACCCGGACGATTGGCCGTCATGGTGACGGTACGGTCAGGCTGGCGTCTTCCATGAAGGAGGCGGGCAGTCATGCTCTTTACATTGCGGATGATCCGCTTCAGACCATCAGTGCGGTGGAAAAAATAGCATTGCTGGAAAAAGTGGAAAAACTGGCCAAGGCCGCCGATCCACGTATTGTCCAGGTTATGGCGGGGTTGGCCGGTGAATATGATGTTGTTCTTGTCGCGCGGAGTGATGGTACTCTGGCTGCGGATGTCAGGCCGCTGGTCAGACTGTCCGTAACGGTTATTGCCGAAGAAAACGGACGTCGGGAAATGGGAACCAGCGGTGGCGGCGGCCGGCTCGGCTATGCCTGTTTTACGGATGAAATTGTCAGACAGTATGTTCATGATGCTACACGTTCCGCTTTGGTCAATCTTTCTGCACGTCCGGCTCCGGCCGGTTCGATGACAGTGGTTCTCGGTTCCGGATGGCCGGGTGTTTTGTTGCATGAAGCGGTCGGTCATGGACTGGAAGGCGATTTCAATCGCAAGGGATCCAGTGCCTTTTCCGGAAGGTTGGGAGAAAAAGTGGCAGCGGACGGTATAACGGTTGTCGACGATGGTTCTATTGCCAATCGCCGCGGTTCGCTGAATATGGATGATGAAGGCAATCCGACGCAACGTACCGTATTGATCGAAAACGGCATTCTGAAAGGTTATTTGCAGGACATGATGAATGCACGCCTGATGAATATGCCGGTAACGGGCAATGCGCGGAGGGAGTCGTTCGCCCATTTGCCGATGCCGCGTATGACCAATACGTTCATGCTTGCAGGAGACAAGGATCCGGAGGAAATCATCGCATCGGTCAAGAGCGGGCTATATGCTGCCAATTTCGGTGGCGGACAGGTCGATATCACTAATGGCAAGTTCGTTTTTTCCGCCAGTGAGGCATACATGATCGAGAACGGCAAACTGGCTTATCCGGTAAAGGGCGCGACACTGATCGGTAACGGTCCGGATATTCTGAAACGTGTTTCCATGATCGGCAATGACATGAGGCTGGATTCGGGAGTCGGCGTGTGCGGCAAGGAAGGACAGAGCGTGCCGGTTGGTGTCGGACAGCCGACGTTGCGTATCGAGGATGTTACGGTTGGTGGTACGGCATAACGTAAAAAAGAAATTTTTGTCAGACTTGAAAAAGTGGTTTACAATAATCAAATAATTTTGAATCAAGTGCCTGTTTTGTAAAAATGCTGAATTTCGTTCACTTTTATTTTTTTTACTTTGGCTATTCCAGCCCGTTGGCGGTGGAGAAGCGGCAAGCGCTCGAGTAAAG
>CAVKGJ010000103.1:0-75011 GCA_963655605.1 Oscillospiraceae bacterium | reverse complement strand
CGCCAGATTTGGCGGTTTTTTTTGTTTATCAGTACTGGAAAAAAAATGAAACCCACCGATGATTTAAGAATTCTCGCGATGAAAGAACTGACTCCCCCTTCTCATTTGATACGCGAGTTTCCCTGCCTGGAAAAGGCGGCCGAAACGGTTTCAACCTGCAGGGAATCGATCCATCGTGTCTTGCACGATCGGGACGACCGGCTGGTCGTGATTATCGGTCCCTGTTCCATTCACGATCCGAAAGCGGCAATGGAGTATGCGCATCGCCTTGCTGAAGAACAGCAGCGGTATGCGGACGATCTGATTGTCGTGATGCGGGTCTATTTCGAAAAACCGCGTACGACAATCGGCTGGAAAGGCCTGATTAACGATCCGTTCATGGATCACAGCTATCGGATCAATGAAGGGCTGCATATCGCACGCGAGCTCTTGAGAGATGTCAATGAGCTCGGTTTGCCGGCAGCGACGGAATATCTGGATATGATCAGTCCACAGTATGTTGCGGACATGATCAGCTGGGGTGCCATCGGTGCGCGCACGACGGAGTCGCAAGTCCATCGAGAATTGTCATCCGGACTGTCATGTCCCGTCGGATTCAAGAACGGTACGGACGGCAATATCAAGATCGCCATTGATGCGATCAAGGCGGCATCGCATCCGCATCATTTCCTGTCGGTCACAAAAGGGGGACATACCGCTATCTTTGAGACCCAGGGAAATCATGATTGCCATATTATTTTGCGTGGAGGATACAAGCCCAATTATGATGCAGCAAGCGTTGAGGCGGCCTGTCAGGCGGTCGAAGCGGCAGGTCTTTCTCCAAGAATCATGATTGACGCGTCACACGGCAACAGTTCCAAGAAGGCGGAAAATCAGGTGCCGGTATGTGCCGAGGTAGGACGGAATATTGCCGGCGGCAATGACAGGATCATTGGCGTCATGATCGAGTCGAATCTGGTCGCGGGCCGTCAGGATCATGTGCCGGGCAAACCGCTTGTATATGGTCAATCTGTCACGGATGCCTGTATCGGCTGGGATGAAAGCAGCAAACTTCTTCAGGACTTGTCCGATTGTGTGAAAAGACGCCGTGATGTATTGAAAAAATGAAAACGAAAAATGCCGCCTGCAAAGAGGCGGCATTTTTTCAGTTGCGAAAGTTATTGAATTCAAGCGGGATATCGGAAACTTCCTTGCGGAGCATGGCCATGGTTGCCTGCAGATCATCTTTTTTCGCACCGGTTACACGGACAGCATCGCCCTGAATGCTGGCCTGGACTTTCAGCTTGTTGTCCTTGACGAGTTTGACGATCTTTTTGGCATTGTCGCTTTCGATACCGTTTTTGACCGTAACGATTTGTTTGACCTTGTCACCGCCGATTTTCTCGATTTTCCCCTCGTCAAGAAAACGGACGTCGACTTTCCGTTTTGCCATTTTGTTTGTCAGGACATCCTTGACTTGGCCCAGCTGGAATTCGGAGTCGGCGAAAACGGTCAGTTCATGTTCCTTTTGTTCGACCCGGGCATCGCTGCCACGAAAATCGAAACGGGTATCGATTTCCTTGTTCGTCTGATCGACGGCATTGCGGACTTCGACCATATTGGCTTCGGATACTACGTCAAAAGAGGGCATATCTCACCTTTTTTTCAAATTTCTCGACAGAAGACATCAATAATCATTAAGATTGAAACCTGAATTGTAGCGAACAAAAATCCTGTATGCTACCCGGTATTGATATTCTTGCTTGGCGACTATGAATTTTCCCGATTTCATCAAACGTGATGTTTCCTTGAAGCCTCTCAATACCTTCGGAATGGAGGTGAGTGCCCTGGCTTGCATGGATGTGAGTACCGTAGATGATCTGGTACGAGTTCATGGTTCTCCCTGTCTGATGGCATTGCCCAAGCTGGTTGTCGGCAGTGGCAGCAATATCCTGTTGACAGGCCGTTTCGAAGGGTTGGTCATGCATATGGGTATAAAGGGGATTTATCTGGAAAAAGAGGATGACAGATATACCTATGTGAGGGCCGCAGCAGGAGAAAAATGGCATGATCTGGTTCTCTGGACTCTGGAAAAAGGATTGGGGGGGCTCGAGAATCTTTCGTGGATTCCCGGAACAGTGGGAGCTGCGCCAGTCCAGAATATCGGCGCTTATGGCGCCGAAGTGCAGGATTGTTTTTTTTCTCTTAGGGCATTCGATTTTGAAAATGGGGAAATCGTTGAACTGGACAAGTCCGATTGCCGGTTCGCCTATCGCAACAGTATCTTCAAAAATGCCATGAAAGGCAGACTGGTCATTGTGGATGTCACATTCGCCTTACCGAAAAACTGGCGTCCCAATGTAGCGTATGCCGATGTCGGAAAAGAACTGGAACAATCGGGAATTATCCATCCCTCTCCAGCCGAAATCGGCAGGATCATCGTGAAAATCCGCCAGCGAAAGTTGCCGGATCCAAAAATTTTGGGCAATGCCGGCAGTTTTTTCAAAAATCCGACCGTTTCGGCAGGGAGATTGTCAGCACTGAAAAAAAAGTATCCGGATATCCCGGCATACGGTCGGTCCGATGGCCATTACCGTATTGCCGCAGGCTGGCTAATTGACCAGTGTGGCTGGAAAGGGCGGAGGATCGGTGATGCAGGTGTTTGCGAAAAGCAGGCGCTTGTCCTTGTCAATTACGGCAAGGCCAGTGGAAAGGATATCATTGCGCTGGCAAAAGCGATTGAAAAGGATGTTTTCAACCGTTTTTCGGTTCAGCTCGAACCGGAACCGGTTTTTGTCTGAACGGTACAATTCATGGTCGGTGTTTTCTTACGAAACTAGCAAGCCCACCGTTGATCAAAGTCGCGTTGTCTACAATACCCTTTTCTGTGATCAGGGCTGTTACCAGTTCGGCCGGTGTGACATCGAAAGCGGGATTTCTGATGGCGACGCCCTCGGGAGCCCAGTGACAGTCACGAAAACCTTTCACTTCTTCGGCCGGCCGTTCCTCGATGGGGATACTGTTTCCGGCAGGAAGGGACAGATCAATCGTGGAAAGCGGACAGGCGACATAAAATGGAATATTGTGGCGTTTTGCCAGAACGGCAACCATATATGTCCCGATTTTGTTGGCGACGTCGCCGTTGGCGGCGACACGGTCTGTGCCGACAACAACCGCGTCGATTTCTCCGCGACTCATCAGATAACCGGACATGTTGTCGGTTATCAATGTCACGGGTATGTTTTCCTGAACCATTTCCCAGGTTGTCAGACGGGCGCCCTGCAAAAACGGACGGGTTTCATCGGCAAAAACGGAAATGCGTTTTCCTGCTTCGACTGCCGAACGGAAAACACCGAGTGCCGTGCCATGGCCTGCTGTAGCCAATGCTCCGGCGTTGCAATGGGTCAATACCCTGTCGCCATCGTTGAGAAGCGCGGCACCGTACTGGCCCATCGTCCGGTTGATCCTGATATCTTCCGCCAGTATGTCATGCGCTTCCTGAAGCAGGATAGCCGCCAGATCGGCCAATGGTTTGTCGCTGTTTTCCGACCAGAGTTTTTTCATCTTGTCGAGTGCCCAGAAAAGATTGACTGCGGTCGGCCTGCTGGCAGCCAGAGTGGCAAAACCGTCATTCATCTTTTCGGCAAACCGGGATGGCGTTTCTCCAGAAAGTCTGGCCGCTTCCAGTGCGATTCCGTAGGCAGCTGCGACACCGATGGCCGGTGCGCCTCTGACGACCATGGTCCGGATGGCGTCGGCAACGCTTCTGGCGGAATCGCATGTGACATATTCCTTTTGCATCGGCAACAGCCTCTGGTCGATCATTTCGATCTGTCTGCCATTCCAGCGCAGTGTTTCGACCTGTTCTGTTTCGTTCACGGTTTTATTCTCCATCGAAAGCGCAAAGAGCGAAAGTCGGACATCCGATTTTCTGGAGACGTTCATTACCACCCAGTTCCGGCAGATCGACAAGGAAAGCGCATTCGACAACTTCGCCGCCACATTTCCGGATCAGCCTGACGGCTGCTTCGGCGGTTCCGCCTGTCGCTATCAGGTCGTCGACAAGAAGAATACGGTCACCGGAAGAAATGGCATCGGTATGGACTTCGATGGTATTGGTTCCGTATTCCATGTCGTAATCTTCGCTGATTGTCTTGGCTGGCAGTTTTCCTTTTTTCCGGATCAATACCAGACCGGCATTCATCAGATAGGCAAGTGGTGCTCCCAGAAGAAAACCACGGGATTCAATGACGGCAATCCGGTCGATCCGGGCGTTTTTATAATGCTCCACCAGCTGATCAATCGCCGCCTTGAGGCCGGTCGGGTTATGAAGCAGGGTGGTGATATCACGGAATTTGATTCCTTTTTGCGGATAATCGGCAATGGTACGAATGTAAGCGGTAAGAGACATAAACGATTCTGAAAAAAGTTGATTTATTTTTTGAAATAATCCCTGAATTTCCCGTGAACTTCATGCATCTGTTCTTCAGACAGCAACACGGGATGGCCTATCTGGAGAATCCTCCAGTACTGTTCGCATAGCGATTCGACCTCAATGGCGATCGACAGTGCGTGATCCAGACTATTTCCGATGGCAACCATTCCGTGATGAGCCATCAGACAGGCGTAACCTTTTCCGAGAGTGCCGAGTACGGCATCGGACAGTTCCTGGCTTCCGAACAGGGCATAGGGTGCACAGGGAATGGTATTGCCGCCTGTTACGGCAATCATGTAATGAAAGGGCGGGACATTGAGTTGCATGCATGCCAAGGTCGTCGCAAATGTCGAGTGCGTGTGTATGATGGCATTCACTTCTGGACGTGCCAGATAAATGTCGCGGTGAATACGCCATTCGCTGCTGGGTCTCATACCTTTTTCGCATTCTCCTGCCATATCCATTCGGCAAATAAGATCCGGTGTCATTTTTGACGGAGCAATTCCGCTGGGCGTGATGAAAAATCCTCTTTTGTGACGGATACTGATATTTCCGGTAGCGCCACGGTTCATACTATTGCAAACTAGCAGCTGACTGGCTTCGACAATCCGTGTTGCCATTTCGGTATCAGTCATTACGGGAATCATTTTGGAAAAGGCCGTCATTGTTTTTTTTCAAAAATGCGTCCGGCAACGGCATCGAGCTGGCGTATCTTGTCCGGATTACGATTTGCCGGCGCAGTGATAATCGCGTTTTCAAGTGCGAACCGGCAAGGACAGGATTGACCGGATGAATCGTTGTGGATATGGGGAATGGCTTCTTTTACCAGTTTCTGGGCTTTCAGTGCGTTATCTGCCAGTGTACGGATGATTTGCTGGACAGTAACCTGGTCGTGTTCCGGATGCCAGCAATCATAATCGGTTACCATGGCAATGCTGGCGTAGCACATTTCCGCTTCACGGGCGAGCTTCGCTTCCGGGATATTGGTCATGCCAATGACATCGCAGTTCCAGTTGCGGTACAGTTCGGATTCGGCAAGTGTCGAAAATTGCGGACCTTCCATCGCCAGATAGGTTCCGCCCAATATGGTTTCGATTCCGGCGTGGACTGCGGCCTGATGAATGAGGCGGGACAGGCGATCGCAGGTCGGATGTGCCATGGAAACGTGGGCGACGCATCCTTTGCCGAAAAAGGAACGTTCGCGAGAAACCGTCCGGTCGATATATTGGTCAACAATGACGAAAGTTCCCGGACCCAGATTCTCTTTCAGGGAACCGACCGCGCTGATGGACAGAATATCGGTTATGCCCGCTCTTTTCAGTATATCGATATTGGCGCGGTAATTGATCTCTCCGGGGGACAGTTTGTGGCCACGGCCGTGGCGTGGCAGAAAAACCAGTTGTTCTCCGTTCAGCTTTCCGTAGAGAAGTGCATCGGAAGGAGCGCCGAAAGGTGAAGGGATCGTTTTCCAGTGTATGTCCGTCAGGCCTTCAATATTGTAAATGCCGCTTCCGCCGATAATGCCAATCATGTCTGTTCCGGGTTGTGTTTTGTTGAATCCAGTCAACATTATTGATTAGAAGCCTGCGATTATGCAACAGTCCGGATAAGAATTGGAGCGGATACACATATGATCTACAGCAAAGGCGGTTTTGCCCAAAGGACAAAACCGCCTGAAAGTTGATGATAATACTGTTTTTTACTTTTTCTGGCGAGCGTTTGCCGCAATGCGGAGACGCAGTGCATTCAGCTTGATGAAACCGCCGGCATCTTTCTGGTCATATGCGCCGGCATCGTCTTCAAAGGTGGCGATGGTCGTGTCAAACAGCGAATCGGTTTTTGAATCACGACCGACTACGATCACGTTCCCCTTGTACAGTTTCAGACGGACTGTACCATTGACATGTTCCTGCGTGTGGTCGATCAGTCGCTGGAGTGCGATACGTTCCGGCGACCACCAGTAACCGTTGTAGATCATGGATGCATAACGCGGCATCAGATCGTCTTTAAGGTGGGCGACCTCACGATCCAGTGTAAGCGATTCGATGGCTCGGTGCGCTTTCAGCATGATCGTTCCGCCTGGCGTTTCATAGCAGCCACGGGATTTCATGCCGACATAGCGGTTTTCAACCAGATCGAGCCGTCCGATACCGTGTTTGCTGCCCAGTTTGTTCAGTTCGGTCAGAACGGTCGCCGGCGTCATGCGTTTGCCATTCAGCGCGACGATATCTCCCTTTTCAAATTTGATGTCGAGGTATTCGGCCTGATCGGGCGCTTCTTCGGGACTGACGGTCCAGCGCCACATGGATGCTTCCGGTTCTGCATTCGGATCTTCGAGATGGCGGCCTTCATAACTGATATGAAGCAGATTGGCATCCATAGAGTAGGGAGCTCCCCCCTGTTTGTGTTTCATTTCGATTTCGATACCGGCATCTTCGGCATATTTGAGCAGCTTTTCTCTTGAATGCAGATCCCATTCACGCCATGGAGCGATGATTCTGATGTTCGGCATGAGCGCATAGGCACCCAGTTCGAAACGAACCTGGTCATTTCCTTTTCCGGTCGCGCCGTGAGCGATGGCGTCAGCACCTGTCTGGCGGGCGATTTCGATCAGCCGTTTGGCAATCAGCGGGCGAGCGATACTCGTTCCAAGCAAATATTCACCTTCATAGATGGTATTGGCACGAAACATGGGGAATACGAAATCGCGGACGAATTCTTCACGCAGATCATCGATAAAGATATTTTCTGGTTTGATGCCGAATTTCAATGCTTTCTGGCGTGCCGGTTCAAGTTCTTCGCCCTGACCGAGATCGGCGGTGAAAGTGACGACTTCACATTGATAGGTATCTTGCAGCCATTTCAGGATGACCGAGGTATCCAAACCGCCGGAATAGGCGAGAACAACTTTTTTTACGTCGCTCATAAAGTGTCTTTCGTTTGTTTCAGTTGGAAAGAAGTGATTGGATGAAACGTTTTTCTGGAACGTTTCTTTAATAGGTACATTTTATGCCGTTTCTTGCGGATTGACATCCTTCCCTACCTGTATGGGATGGCAGGGAAGGCAAAATCCGTGGTTAAACGGTTCCCTTGACGAGATATTCGAGCAGGGCTTTCTGGACGTGCAGCCGGTTTTCTGCTTCATCCCAGACAACGGATTGCGGACCATCGATCACTTCTGCCGTTACCTCTTCGCCACGGTGGGCGGGGAGACAGTGCATGAACAATGCATCCGGTGCCGCACGGCGCATCTTGTCGGTATCCACGTTCCAGTTGGCGAAAGCCTTTTTGCGGACGGCATTTTCTTCTTCAAAACCCATGCTGGTCCATACATCCGTTGTAACCAAATGCGCTCCTTCACAGGCGTCTGCCGGATTGTCGAAACGGGTGAAGTGGCTGTGATCGGAAGAAACCAGACGATAGTCGATATCGTATCCTTTCGGTGTCGATACGTTGACATGGAATCCGAATACTTCAGCAGCCTGCAACCAGGAATACAGCATGTTGTTGGCATCTCCGATCCAGGTAACGGTTTTGCCCTTGATGGAACCGCGATGCTCGATGAAAGTGAAAACATCCGCAAACACCTGGCATGGATGGTGTTCGTTGGTCAGGCCGTTGATGACGGGAACGCGTGAATATGCTGCAAATCGTTCGATGATATCGTGCCCGAATGTACGGACCATGATGATGTCCGACATACGTGACATGACCTGTGCCGCGTCTTCGATCGGTTCCCCGCGGCCGAGCTGGCTGTCACGGGTGTTGAGGTAGATGGCCGTTCCGCCGAGCTGGTGCATGCCCGCCTCGAAAGAAAGACGGGTCCTTGTCGAGCTTTTTTCGAAAACCATGACAAGCGTCCGGTCTTGCAGGGGGTGATACGGTTCGTAGTTTTTGAATTTCTGTTTGATGATGCGAGCACGTTCGATCAGATATTCGTATTCGGACAATGTCAGGTCGGAAAATTGGAGATAATGTTTGATTGTCATAGACTACCGGGACGGATAAATTTACGCCGTTGAAACAGTTTAATGTTTGATTATAGTGGATTTTCGGAAATTTTAAAAAACAGGACCGGTTCGGTACTTTCATGAGGCCTATGACGGAAGCGTGTTTCAGTATGTTTTTTGTTCCGATTCATGCACCAACTGTCGGTAAAGCTGATGCCGCATTCTGGCGATATGCCCAGTTTCGACCGCTTCCAGAATGGCGCAGCCCGGTTCAGTCAGGTGATGGCAATTGTAAAAACGGCAATGTCCCAGGAAAGGACGAAATTCCCGGAAGGCACGTTCAAGCATGCCTTCAGTCAGATGGTACAAACCGAATTCCTGAAAACCTGGCGAATCGACGACCGCGGTATTTTCATCAATCCGGTATATTCGCGTATAGGTCGTCGTATGTTTGCCCGAGTTCAGGACGGTTGAAATTTTCTGTGTGGCGATATCCGCATCCGGTACGAGCAGATTGATCAGTGATGATTTTCCCATGCCGGACTGGCCGATAAGGAGGGATGTTCGGTTCCTGACGACGGGCGTCAGTATGGCGAGGGTTTCATCTGGCAGTACGGTTGCAGAAACTTCGTGAACCGGATAGCCTAGTGAGGCGTAAAATCCGGCGCGTTCTCTCGCTCTCTGAAGTCGGCCAATCATATCGATCTTGTTGAGAATGAGATGTACCTCGATTTCTGCGGCTTCGGCAGCAACCAGTGCACGGGACACAAGATCGTCCGAAAAATCCGGTTCGGTGGCGACAACAATAAACAGCTGGTCGATATTGGCCGCGAGCAGTTTCGATTTGTATTGATCGGAACGGTATAAGAGGGAACGGCGCTCGTTGATGGATTCAATGACAGCCTGTCCTTTTGCTGTAGGAATGGCATTGATGCTGTCCCCTACGGCTACATCGCTTTTTTTGCCGCGCGTGACGCAATGAAGCAATTTCCCATCACTGGTTATCGCCAGATAATGTCGTCCATGTGCAGCAATGACGCATGCTGTCAGCGGTTCCTTTTTCATGAATGCCTCAGCAGACGGTTGATACGGATACTGGCAGGCGGATGGGAATCATAAAATGCCGAATGGAGTGGGTCCGGTGTAAGGGTGGATGCATTGTCTTCATACATTTTTACAAGGGCGCTGACCAGATGGTGGGCATCGGTATGTTGTGCCGAGAAGGCATCCGCCTCGAATTCATGTTTTCTGGAACTCATCGATATAATGGGCGAGAGAAAAAAGGTGAATATGGGCAAGGTCAGAGTGAAAAGGATTATGGCGACGGCATTCGAAGCCAGATCCGGTTCTATGCCCAGTCCGGTATAGAACCAGGGTTCATTTTTGAGAAATCCGAGCAACGCCAGAAACGCCAGGGAAATGAAACTGGTGAAAATAATCCGTTTCATGACATGTTTCAGACGGAAATGACCCAGTTCATGGGCCAGAACCGCTTCGATTTCTTCCGGAACGAGGCGTTCTATAAGCGTATCGAAAAAGACGACCCGTTTGGCCGAGCCGAATCCGGTAAAGTATGCATTTCCATGCGAACTTCGCTTGGAACCATCCATGATGAACAGGCCTTTTGACTGGAATCCGACACGTTGCATGAGTTGCTCGATCCTGTTTCGCAGCTTTTCATCAGTCAGAGGGGAAAATTTGTTGAACAGGGGGGCAATAAATGTCGGATAGATGAAAAGCATCAGATACTGGAATGCGTTCCAGAGAACCCAAGTGTAAAGCCACCACCATGTTCCGGTCTTGTCCATAGTGATCAGCAGAATCCACAGGAGAGGCAATCCGATGATGGCGCTTAGCAGGGTGTTTTTTATCATGTCGCAGCAATAGAGCGACAGGGTCATTTTGTTGAAACCGAAGTTTTCTTCAATGACAAATTGCCGGTAGTAATCGAATGGCAGATCAAGGATACCGACAATTATGCAGACAGCAAGGATTAGGGCGATTTGGCCAATCATGCTGTTTGTGATATGCGCAATCGTGAATTCGGCAAGATATTGCAGTCCTCCGAAAAGGGTGAAGCCAAGCAAAACGACGGTATCCACAGTCAGGGAGATAAGACTGAAACGGGTTTTGGCTATTGTATAGGCTGCCGCTTTCTGATGTGCCGAAAGTGTGATGCGGCCGGTGAATTGTTCGGGTACGCTGTTTCGGTATTTTTTTACCGTATGCAGTTGCCTGACTGCCAGCCAGAAACGGACAATGCACGTTAAAAATAGGAAAAACAGGAATAGTTGCGTAAACGCGAGTGCTGACATTTTATCCTTGTGAGAAAATGAGCGATTATGTCGATAAGGAAAGAATTATGTCACAAGCTCAGGAAACGCAACCAGAACGATTTCAAAATAATGGCGTGAAAAAACGGCCGAATGAACTGAATCTGATTTGGGTCGATCTTGAAATGACGGGACTTGATCCCGAAACTGATCGGATTATCGAGGTCGCTATGGTCGTAACGGATCCTAGTCTGAATATTCTGGCAGAGGGGCCCGTTTATGCCATTCACCAGTCCGATGAAATCCTGGATAAAATGGATGCATGGAACAGGGGAACGCATGGAAGGTCCGGGCTGATCGATCGTGTCAGGGCGTCCAATATTACCGAAGCCATGGCGGAGGATGCGCTGATCGAGTTTCTCGAACCTTATGTTCCGAAAGGAAAATCTCCCATGTGCGGCAATACGATCTGCCAGGATCGCCGGTTTATGGCGAAGACCATGCCGAAACTGGAAGCATATTTTCATTATCGCAATCTGGACGTGTCCACCCTGAAAGAGTTGGCAAGGCGCTGGAAACCCGGACTGGCGGACGGTTTCAGAAAGATGCAGAAGCATACCGCATTGGCCGATATCATCGAATCCATTGAGGAATTGCGTTATTACCGCGAACATTTCATCAGAATCTGAACAATATTCGTGAAGTGTCTGTCCGGAAAAGATATGGAAAGTATCGTTGAAAAAGGCGAACTGCGGGAGTTGATCGGCCATCAGGAAAAAATACGCGAGGATGAACGGAAACGGATCGCCCGCGAGATTCACGATGAACTGGGGCAGCACCTGCTGGCGTTGCGCATAGAGATATCTCTCCTGAAACAGGATGTATTTGACTTTCAGGAAAAGCGTTCGCAGCGGATTGATGAAATACTTGAGCATGTTGATGCTACGGTCAAGAGTGTCAGAACGCTGATCAATGATTTGCGGCCGGCCGTGATGGATCTGGGACTGATTCCCTCTCTGGAATGGCAGGCTCGGGATTTTTTCAGGACGAACGGGATCGCATGTGTTTTCCGGACTGACAGGGAAAATCTCGAGTTGGACGACAAGCGTGCAACTGTGTTGTTTCGCGTTCTTCAGGAAGCCCTTACAAATGTTGTCAAGCATGCCGGGGCAGACAAAGTGGAAATCGTACTGAGGCAAAATGGGCAGAATCTGGTTCTGAGTGTGTCAGACAATGGAACCGGTATGCCGAAAGTACGCAACCGCAAGATCAAATCATACGGGCTGGCAGGCATTCGTGAACGCATCGGAATGCTGAATGGTGAATTCCGGATTGTAACTGGTGATTCCGGTACGACGCTGATTTTCGAGATACCGCTCAGCGGATGACCGGCTGTCCTGACTGATCTTGTGGATTAGCAGTGTTTTCGATAAGCGGAACTAGCAATTCCAGGGTGCGTTCTGTTGCGCCATGCTGTTTGTCGGCAAACTGCTGTGCGTTACAACTCATTGTGTGGCGCAGGGTCACGTCGGAAAACAGTTCGTTTGAGCGTTGCATCAGCTCTGCAGCCGAAGCGATACGGATAGCAGCATTTGCGGCAATGGCATCTTTTGTAATCGCTTCAAAATTGAAAGTGTATGGTCCTGCCAGAACAGGCTTGCCGACCGCACAGGCTTCAATCAGATTCTGTCCGCCGAGTTTTTCAAGACTGCCTCCGATAAAGGCGATATCGCAGGAGGTGTAATACATGAACATTTCTCCCATCGAGTCGCCGAGAAGGACGCGGGTATCACGAGGCAGGGAATATGTGGTGAAATCATGCAGTGCCGAGCGTCTGACTACGGGGATATGATGGTTTCTGATCATTTTTTCCACTTCATCAAAACGTTGGGGATGTCTTGGAACAAGCAGCAGCAGTGCATCCCTGTCTAGTTGTTCTAGGGCGCCGAGAATCTGCGCTTCTTCGCTATTCCGTGTACTGGCGCACATCAGTACAGGGCGGTCGCCGATGAGTTTTCGCAGTGCCATTCCTTTTTCGATGATGGTCACAGAAGGTTGAATATCGAATTTGACACTTCCGGTTACAGCGATATTGTTGGCACCGAATTGTCCGAGCCTGTCGGCATCGGTTTCTGTCTGGGCGGCGACAACAGAAAAACCACGTGCGGCATCATTCATGATGGACTGGATTTTCCTGCCTTTTTTTAATGAACGTTCCGATAGGCGTGCATTGACGAGGGCGAGCCGGACTTGATGGCTGACGCATTGCCTGATGAGGTTCGGCCAGATTTCGGTTTCGAGCAGGATGCAAAGACAAGGGCGATAGTGACGGATGAAACGCCGCATCATCGTATTGGTATCGTATGGCAGATAGGTCTGTATGAGTCTGCCGGATTTTTTTTCGTTTCCGAACAGGTCATGTCCGGTTGCCCGTCCGGTCGGCGTCATATGAGTCAAAAGGATTTCACAATCAGGGAAACGGATCATGAGCGCCCTGATCAGAGGTTCTGCCGCACGGGTTTCACCAACAGAAACGGCATGTATCCATACTCTCCGCCGTGCCGGGTGAACAGCAGGAAAAAAACCGAGGCGTTCTGAAATATGCTGTCTGTAACCGGGTTCCTTGCGTCCCCTCCAGTAAAGACGAAGTAATACGAAAGGCAGAACAAGCCACCATATTGCGGAATACAGAATTCTCATGGAATCAGTTTGTAATTGGACAGGCAATATTATCCCTGAAACAGGATGTCTATGGTATTTCAAGACAGTTTGAAAGAGTGAATTCAATCGGTTGCACTTGAATATTTTTTACAAAGTACAATATCAGTATTGTTTCTGGCAGTTCAATAGTATTCGGTTTTTCACTTTGACTAAAGCGGATGTGGCCGGCAAGAACCGGTCGTCAGGCAGGTAAAGTCGCTATGGAACTTCGTATTGCAACTTACAATATTCACAAAGGGGCATCCATTGATCATCGGCCCGTCATCCAGGAACTGAAAAGATCTATCCGGTCTTTGAGTGCCGATGTGATTTTCCTGCAGGAAGTGCAGGGCCGTCATGATCTGATGACCGACCGTTATGCCCTGTTATGGCAGGATCGGGGACAACATGCCTATCTTGCAGGCAATTCGCTCTATTGCGCCTATGGCAAGAATGCCGTTTACGATTATGGACATCATGGCAATGCGCTTTTAAGCGCCTATCCCATTATTTCACAACACAATACGGATGTGTCGGATCACGCTCTGGAGTCAAGAGGCATTCTCCATTGTGTTTTGCAGACTCCGGAAACGAAAGTGTATTGTTATGTCATTCATCTTGGCTTGTTCAATGGCAGCCGAATCAGGCAGACGCACGCACTGATCGATACCGTCCGGCATTCAGCCCCTGATGATGCACCGGTCATTATTGCCGGAGATTTCAACGACTGGAACAACAATCTTTCCGATCTTCTCAGAAAGACGCTTCATGTTACGGAAGTGTTCGACGAATTGTCGGCACAACAGGAAAAAAGGTCCTTTTTCCCAAGGCTGACCGGCAAGGTTCCCAAACCGTTGCCGGCAAGAACGTTTCCGGCACTGTTTCCTTTTTTTCGCCTTGACAGGATTTATGTCAGAGGTTTCAGGGTCAATTCAGCCAATGTCATGCAGGGCGCGCCTTGGACTGCACTGTCGGATCATGCACCGCTTGTCGCGTCTCTACGGATAGAATAGGAATGGGTATCGTCCGTTATACATCTGACAGCCGTCTGAGATTATTGCGGAACGGAGAGGATTTTTTCCCTGAGCTGATCAGCGCGATTGACGGTGCGGTTTCTGAAATATATCTCGAAACGTATATTTTTTTCCCGGATGAAGTCGGCAGAAGGGTCATTGATGCGTTGAAACGGGCCGTGGCGCGGAATGTTGATGTGCATGTCATTATTGACTGGCTTGGAACGGGACCCGGAGTGTGTCGTTTGTTAACCGGAGAATTCGATCGATCCGGGATCCAGTACCACGTTTTCAATATATGGTTCAAACGGGGGTTCGTTCGTTTGCACAGGAAATTGTGTGTCGTCGATCAGAGAGTCGCTTTCGTGGGGGGCATCAATATACTGAGCGATTTGAGATACGACTATAACAGAAAACAGATGCTGGCTTCTCCAAGACAGGATTTTGCCGTTCGTGTGGAAGGCAGTCTTGCTGGCCTGATTTATCAGGAAGCGATTCGTCTTTGGGAACAGACCGGAAAACTGTCTCTCAGAGAACGGTTCGGCCGATATCGCACATTGTATTTCAAAGAGAGAATCAAACATGCCAGAACGATTCTGGCGGGTTTTATTGTCCGTGACAATTTCAGAAACAGGCGAACCATTCAGAAAGCTTATCTGAAAGCAATGGGAAGCGCACGTCAGCAAATCCTTCTGGCCACACCTTATTTTGCGCCAGGCAGACGCTTCAGAAACGCTCTTGCTTCTGCGGCTTGTCGCGGGGTTGAAGTGGTATTGCTGATCGGAAGCGGTGAATTCTGGATGCAGGATGCTGTGGCACAGTCTTTTTATCCGAAATTGCTGAGAGACGGTATCCGGATTTATGAATACCGCAAAACGCAGTTTCATGGAAAAGTCGCTGTTGTCGACAGTAAATGGGCAACGGTCGGATCCAGTAACTGTGACGGCCTGAGCCTGTTCCTGAATCATGAAGCCAATATCGTCGTAAAGGACGAGAAGTTTGCAAGAGAGCTGAAACGGCAGATTGAACATGCGGTTTCAGAGGCCGTGCCGATACACCAAGACAGTTTCATGAATCGTCCATGGCTCTGGAGATTATGGTATGGCACGGCCTTTCTGATTTATCGCCTGGTGATGAGAATAATTACCTGGGGCGACTATAATTGAAAGAGTTCTTGACGCTATCCTGTTTTCGCAGTTACCTGTAAAATCCGGTCTGGAGAAGCAAGCCAGACAGTCGCCGGTTTCCGGTTTCAGCCGGAAACGGGAGGAAGGTCCGGACACCACAGGACAGGGTGACGGTTAACGGCCGTCCGTCGAAAACCGAAAGGTATAAGACGAGGAACAGGGCCACAGAGACGAGCGTATTGGGTTACGGTGAAACGCGGCAACCTCCACCTGGTGCAATTCCAAATAGGCACGCATTGATGCGGTCCGCGGAGCGTGCGGGTAGGAAGCTTGAGTGCCGGAGTAATCCGGTGCCTAGATGAATGGCTGTCATAGTACATTTGTACCGTAACAGAATCCGGCCTATCGGCTTGCTTTTCCTGTTTCCTTCCGGTTGGCGGCAGTATTCGCTGTCGCGATACCCCTTTCCGTCTGTCTCCGTTTCCTCACGCCAGTTGTGTATTGCAAGACGCAAATACAAAATATTCGATTTTGCACAAATACATGTGTTTGTATAAGGCTGTGCTTTCAATATGTCATCTAAGTGATTAATTTATTTGATGATTTGTTTTCAGGCAATGATGACGCCACTCTTCTAAGTCTTTGACTTCATTAAGAAATTTCGGGTTTATTAACAAAAATCTCTTGACCGTACATAGAGCATCTAATAAAGTGGGTAAAAGTGTGAAATAGTGTTTATTTGTGGGGGATAGTCCTTCTGCAAATAGGGACGGCAATCAAAAAGGATGTTCACGTGTTTCAGGGAGCTTCGTCAATCAGTCTGGATGCAAAGGGCAGGATGCTTATTCCGGCCAGGCATCGTGACGTCCTGTCGCTTCAGTGCGATGGGCGGATGACTCTGACACGGCATCCTCATGGTTGTCTCCTGTTTTTTCCGAGACCTGTATGGGAAAGCCATCGCGAGAAAATCGCGGCATGGCCCATGTCGGCACGTGCTTGGCAACGCATTTTCCTGGGCAGTGCATCGGATGTTGAAATGGATTCCGCCGGCAGGATACTGATTGCTCCTGAACTCAGAAAGGCAGCTGGATTGTCAAGGGATGTCATGTTATTGGGAATGGGAAGTCATTTCGAGATATGGGATGCAGCGAAATTGATGGAAAACGAGGCAGAAGCGATTGCATCAGGTATGCCGGAAGCATTGCAGGATTTTTCGTTTTGAAGTGCCGGGGTGAACTGAAGTGCCGGAATTGACTCATGATTCGGTATTGCTTGATGAAGCTGTGGATGCCCTGGATATACAAGGGAAACGCGCTGACGGAGTATATCTGGACGGAACGTTCGGTCGTGGAGGGCACAGCAGGCTGATTCTTGAAAAGTTGGGGAAAAAGGGACGTCTGATCGCATTCGACAAGGATCCGGAAGCGGTTCGGGTTGCGAATGGAATTGTCGACAGGCGGTTCGAGATTGTTCACGGCAGTTTTGCAGGCCTTGAAAATGTACTTGCGGAAAGAGGGATAAAAGAAATTGATGGCATATTGCTCGACTTGGGTATTTCGTCACCTCAGGTGGAGGATGCGGGACGAGGATTCAGTTTCAGGCTGGATGGTCCGTTGGATATGCGCATGGATCCTTCCGGAGGAATATCGGCGAAAGAGTGGCTGGCTATCGAAGACGAAAAGAAAATTGCGGAGGTTATTCATCAATATGGGGAAGAACGGTTTGCTTTTCAGATTGCAAAGGCGATTGTTGCTGGCAGGGCCATACAGCCCATTGACAGCACGAAACAGCTTGCCGAAATTGTGGCAGGGGCAGTCAAGACTTTTGAAAAGGGCAAAAATCCGGCCACCCGCACATTTCAAGCTATACGGATTTACATCAACCGAGAGCTTGAAGAACTGGAAATAGGGCTTGGCAAAGCTTGGCGTCATCTGGGGGTAAACGGGAGGATGTCCGTGATCAGTTTTCATTCTCTGGAAGACCGTATTGTCAAACGGTTTTTTGCAGAAAAAGCGACTGTAAAAATGCCTGACCGGCGTATGCCTGTCCGTGCATGTGAACTGCCGCAGCCTGAAATGAGACTGTTGGGGAAAATGAAACCTTCTGCAGAAGAAGTAAGTCGTAATGCAAGAGCTCGATCGGCTATTTTGCGTGTTGCTACCCGAGTTCGCAGGCATCAGGGAGTGTGTGATGCGGATTAGATGGCCCTTTGTTCTGGCGTTGTTGCTTGCGATATCGGCACTCTTGCTGGTCAATTCACAGTATCAGGCGAGAAAACTTTTCATCGAACTTGAATTCGCGCAAACACAGACGCGGCAGCTGGAGATCGAATGGTCTCAATTGCAACTGAAACAGTCAACGCTTAGCAAGCATGCACGAATCGAGGAAAAAGCTGTTAAAGAACTGAACATGATACGGGTGATTCCGGCCAATACCCAGTTTCTGAAAATGACATCGCCATGATACGCAATATGAAATTTCTGAAAAATTCGCGTGTTGCTGCAGCAAAAGGGGTGTCTTTTTCCGCGACTCCCGAGCTAAAAGTCAGTCTGTCGCCATTGCGTTCGCGTCTGGTGCTGTTCATGCTGTTTCTTGCATTTGTCGGATTGCTGGTTCGTGCCTTGTGGTTGCAGGGAATCTCGACGGATTTTCTGCAGAGACAGGGAGAATCACGTTATGCGCGCACACTGGAGTTACCTGCTACGCGTGGAAAAATTCTGGACAGGGACGGCCATGTGCTGGCTTCCAGTGTTCCGGTCAAGGCTATCTGGGCGATTCCGGAAGATGTCATGACACAGCCGAAGGAAAAAATCGGCAGACTGGCATCGTTGCTGGGCATGAGTGAAAAGGCATTGTACGCGAAACTTGATTCAGACCGCAGTTTCGTCTATCTGAAGCGTCAGGTCGACAATGAAGTTGCCGATGAAATCGTCAGGCTGGGAATTAACGGTATCCAGACCCGGAAGGAATACAAGCGGTTTTATCCCGAAGGGGAAGTCATGGCTCATGTCGTCGGTTTTACCAATGTGGAAGATATCGGACAGGAAGGTATTGAACTGGCTTCCCAGAATGTGCTGGCCGGCTCGACCGGCAGCCGTCGTGTTATCAAGGATCGTCTCGGTCATATTGTCGAGGATATCCGTGCGATACGGGAACCGGTGGATGGAAAGGATCTCGTCCTGTCCATCGACAGCAAGTTGCAGTATATCGCCTACAAGTATCTGAGTGAGGCAATCGAGAAGCACAAGGCGAAAGCCGGCAGCGTACTGGTTCTGGATACGCATACAGGGGAAGTGCTTGCGATGGTGAACATGCCCAGTTTCAATCCGAATGACCGCAGACACCTGACCGGGGCGCAGCTTCGCAATCGTGTGATGACGGATACGTTCGAACCCGGTTCCGTCATGAAACCGTTTACAGTGGCGCTGGCTCTGGAAAAAGGGATGGTGAAACCGACCACCATGATTCCTACCGGGCAGGGAAAAATGACGATCGGGACGGCAACAATCGGGGATACTCATTCGAATGGAACCATTTCCGTCGCTCAGGTTATTGAAAAATCGTCCAATATCGGAACGGCCAAAATCGCTTTGCAGATGCAACCGCGCGAGATGTGGGAAATGTTTACGTCGGTCGGCTTCGGGCAGCAGCCGCGTTTCGGATTCCCGGGAGCGGTTGCTGGTCGTGTCCGTCCTTTTAAATCGTGGCGTCCGATTGAACAGGCGACGATGAGTTACGGGCACGGTATTTCGGTTTCCCTTTTCCAGATGGCACATTCTTACATGATTTTCGCACGTGATGGCGACATGATTCCACTGACATTCCTGAAACGGGACGAATTGCCGGAGGGACGGCAGATCATATCGAAAAAAACGGCCCGTGACATGCGGCAAATGCTTGAAATGGTAACGGGAGAAAAAGGAACGGCGAAAAGGGCACAGGTTGCCGGGTATCGTGTAGCCGGGAAAACCGGTACAGCTTACAAGATCGAAAATGGTCGGTATGTCCGCAAATATGTCGGTTCATTCGTCGGTTTCGCTCCTGCTTCCGATCCGCGTGTCGTTATCGCCGTCATGATTGATGAACCGACGGTTGGGCATTATGGCGGTTCGGCGGCTGCTCCAGTATTTTCCGCCGTAGCGGCAGACACCTTGAGGGCGATGAATATCTCTCCGGATGCGCAGGTCGATGAATTGTTGTCCACAGACAAGATGGCAAAGGTGGGCTTATGAAAAATGCATCTGCGCAGACAATAGCATCAATCGTTCGTTGGCTTGAACTGACCTGTCCGGGGAGCGAACTTTTTTCGGATTCCCGCGAGATCGGTACGAGTACACGACACGCCGTGTTTTTTGCTTATAAGGGGGATTCCGCGGATGGCCGGAACTATATTTCGAAAGCCATTGAGAATGGTGCCATTGCCGTTGTTTATGAAAGTGAAGGGTTCACTTGGAATCCGGAATGGAATGTCCCTCATCGGGGAGTATCTGGCCTGAAGGCGTATGCCGGTCCGATTGCGGATGCCTATTATGGTTCTCCCGCGAAATCCATGTTGATTATTGCTGTAACGGGTACAAATGGCAAAACGTCATGTACCCAGTGGATCGGACAGTCCCTGTCGAGATGGGGAAAGAAAACAGCTGTTATCGGGACGCTTGGTGTTTCGGTTTTTGAAGACGGCAAGAGCGGTATTGCCGAGGAAACGGGATATACAACACCCGATCAGGTGCAATTGCAGCGCAAACTGGCCGAGTTGCGCAAAAAGGGCGTGGCGTGCATCGCAATGGAAGCGTCTTCCATCGGTATTGATCAGGGACGTCTTAACGGTATTCCGATTGATATTGCGCTGTTTACGAATTTTACCCGTGACCATCTGGATTATCACCATGACATGGCTGCTTACAAGGCGGCAAAGCGGAAGCTGTTCAACTGGCCGGGTCTGAAGCATGCCGTGTTGAATCTTGATGATCCGATGGGTATCGAGCTGGCAGCCGGACTTGCGGAAAAGATCGCGTTGATAGGGTTTACTCTGGAAAATGCCGATGCCGGTATTCCTGTGCTGAGAGCACAGGATCTTCGCAACCGTATCCAGGGTATTGAGTTTCGCGTGGAATCACCTTTCGGGGCCGCAAGAGTCCGGACGCATTTGATCGGCCGTTTCAATGTCAGCAATACACTGGGGGTATTGGGCGTTTTGCTGGCTGCCGGTATGCCATGGGATAAAGCGGTTTTTTCATTGGGTGAACTGTTGCCGCCACCTGGGCGGATGCAACAAATGGGTAGCAGCGAAACACCGCTGGTCGTGATTGATTTTGCGCATACTCCGGATGCCATGGAGAAGGGGCTGTCGGCATTGAGGCAGGTCGCCGATGACAGAAATGGCCGGTTGTGGTGTGTTTTCGGCTGCGGTGGAGATCGGGATCATGGCAAACGTCCGCAAATGGGAGCTGTCTCCGAACAGGCTGATTTTGTCATTGTGACCAGTGACAATCCACGCAGCGAGGATCCGAAAGAAATCATGAAACAGATCGTTTCGGGAATGCAGAAGAGCCCGCAAATGTTCGAGGACCGGGCGACTGCCATATTGCAGGCAGTACGACAGGCTTCGAAAAACGATGTGATTTTTCTTGCGGGAAAAGGGCATGAAACGTATCAGGAAATAAAAGGCGTGAAACTGCCATTTGCCGATGCCGATCATGTCGCACTGGCATTGGCCTCACGCGTGTCGAACATGAAGGTGGCGGTATGAAAGCGACTCTTTCGCAACTTGTGCAGTGGGTTCCGGGCAGCAGAATGACTGCCGATGCCGTTTTTGACGGTGTGTCCACTGACAGCCGCCAGGTGCAGTCCGGCAATCTGTTTATTGCCTTAAATGGTGAAAATTTCGATGCGCACCGGTTTCTGGAGGATGTTGCCGACAAGGGGGCTTCTGCCGTATTGGTCGAAAGATTTCCTGAAAATTATCCTTTGCCGGCGCTGGTTGTCGAAAATACCCGTCTGGCAATGGGAGATATCGCTAGGCACTGGCGCAAGCAGTTCAGGATACCTGTCGTTGGTGTGACGGGAAGCAATGGCAAAACGACCGTCAAGGAAATGATCGCTTCTGTTTTCAGGGCGGCCTATGGGGAAAACGCCTGTTTGTCCACACCGGGCAATTTCAATAACGATATTGGCGTGCCTCTTACGCTTTTCAGGCTGGAGGACAGACACGATGCTGCCGTAATCGAATTGGGGATGAATCATGTCGGCGAAATGGCATATCTGGCAGCGATAGCGCAGCCGACAATCGGTCTTGTCAATAATGCACAGCGCGAACATCAGGAATTCATGCAAAGTGTCGAAGCCGTTGCACAGGAAAACGGAATGGTTATCCGTTCCTTGCCGGAAGACGGCATCGCGGTTTTTCCTGCCGATGATGCCTATTCTTCCCTATGGTCGGATTATGCGACGCATCGACGAGTCGTCACATTCGGTTTTTGCCAGACCGCGGATGTGTCGGGAAGTTACCGGATGGAAAATGGCAAGACACGGGTGATCATGTCATTTGCTGGAGAAAAGGTCGAACTGGTGTTATCGACGAGTGGCAGGCATAACGTCAGAAATGCCATGGCCGCTGCCGCCTGCTGTTTCGCCACGGGGATCGACAGGGAAATCATTGCGGCGGGGTTGGAGAATTTCATGCCCGTTCATGGCAGGCTTGAAAGAAAAAGTGCGTTTAATGGCGCATTGCTGATTGACGATACCTATAATGCCAATCCCGATTCTGTGCGTGCGGCGATTGATGTTTTATCCGATATTTCTTCTGACAGCGTTCTGGTTCTGGGAGATATGGGAGAGGTCGGAAATGAGGGGGAACGTTTTCATATCGAGGTGGGCGAGTATGCCAGGGAACGGGGAATCGGGCATTTTTTCACTTATGGTGAAATGGCGCGTTTTGCCTCGCAGGGTTATGGGAAAAATGCACGGCATTTCATGAAACTGGATGAAATGAATGGAATGTTGAGAAAACTGGTTGAGCCACAGATGACGGTGCTGGTCAAGGGGTCGCGTTTTATGAGAATGGAACGGGTTGTGGAAGGATTAATGAACGCAATGAACGGGGAAGGTTGTTGATATGCTGCTTTGGCTGGCTCAGTTTTTTCAGCAGGATATGGGAGTGCTGAGAATATTCGGTTACATTTCCTTCAGGGCGGTTTTCGCCACCTTGACAGCACTGTCTATCGGTTTGGCTGCCGGGCCGGCAGTTATCCGTTTGTTGACCAGGCTTAAGGTCGGACAGGCTGTCCGCACGGATGGTCCGCAGACTCATCTGGTCAAATCCGGAACCCCGACGATGGGAGGACTTCTGATTCTTATCGCAATAGCCGTTTCGACGCTGTTATGGTGCGATCTTTCAAACCGTTTCGTCTGGGTTGTCCTGATTGTCACGATGGGATTCGGCGTCATTGGCTGGGTCGATGATTACAGGAAAGTGGTATACAAGAATCCGAACGGCATGTCTTCGCGTGAAAAATATTTCTGGCAATCCGTGATCGGGTTGGCATCCGCGGTCTATCTGGCTTTTGCCGTATCCGGACAGTCCAATTTCGAGGTCTGGCATCTTTTTGTCGAGTGGGTCAAATCCGGATTCAGCATGGATCTGCCACCCAAGGCGGACTTCATCATTCCGTTTTTCAAGATGGTCAGTTATCCACTGGGTGTCTGGGGATTTATTGCACTGACCTATTTTGTGATTGTCGGAACGAGCAATGCCGTCAATCTGACAGACGGTCTTGATGGGCTGACCATCATGCCGACGATTATGGTCGGTACGGCACTCGGCGTATTTGCCTATCTGACTGGACATGCTGTTTATTCACGTTATCTGTTCATTCCTTTCATTCCGGGGACCGGAGAACTTCTTGTTTTCTGTGGAGCCATGGCAGGAGCCGGACTGGCATTTTTGTGGTTCAACGCCCATCCGGCCCAAATGTTCATGGGAGATGTTGGCGCCCTCGCTTTGGGCGGCGCATTGGGAACGATTGCCGTGATTGTCAGGCAGGAAATCGTATTGTTTGTCATGGGAGGCATTTTCGTGGCGGAAACCGTTTCCGTTATGTTGCAGGTGACGTATTTCAAATATACGAAAAGGAAATATGGTGTCGGTCGCAGAATTTTCCTGATGGCACCACTGCATCACCATTTCGAGCAGAAAGGATGGAAAGAAACGAAGGTGGTTGTCCGTTTCTGGATTATCACCATGATTCTTGTGCTGATCGGTTTGTCGACTTTGAAGATTAGATGATATGAACTGGGCTGGTAAAAAGATACTCGTACTGGGACTGGGCGAATCCGGTCTGGCAATGGCACGCTGGAGCGCTTATTGCGGGGCGAGTGTTTGCGTTGCCGATACACGTGAAAAACCCGACAGGTTGCAGAATCTGCAAACGGAACTTCCGCAAGTTGGTTTTGTAAGTGGTCCCTTTTCTGCCGCAGGACTTGGGCTGGATGTTTTCGATATTGTTGCGGTCAGTCCGGGTTTGCGTCCGGATGTCGAGTTGAAAGAAATTTTGCCTTTCGCCAGGGAGCATGGCATTCCGGTCTGGAGTGAAATCGAAATGTTCGCCTGTGCTTTGAAAAATCTTGAAGAAGAAAGGCAATACAAACCGAAAGTCATTGCCGTGACAGGAACGAATGGCAAGACAACAGTGACCAGTCTGACAGGACATATGTGCCGTCAGGCAGGGAAAACGGTTCGTCTGGCAGGCAATATCAGTCCTGCTGCACTTGATGTCCTGCTTGAAGTGATTGAAGGGAACCGGTTGCCGGAAGTTTGGGTTCTTGAATTGTCGAGTTTTCAGCTGTTTGCAACATACAGCCTTGAACTGGATGCAGCGACAGTTCTGAACCTGACACAGGATCATCTGGATTGGCATGGAAGTATGCAGGCATATGGTGCGGCCAAGGAAAGGATTTTCGGCAGAAAAACGATTCAGGTACTGAACCGGGAAGATGAAGCGGTCATGAAAATGAGAAAATCGGGAACGAAAGCGGTCACTTTCGGTACGGATGAGCCTGCCGGACCCGGTTCCTTCGGCCTGCATGCCGATCGTGGGATGGTATGGCTTTCTGTCGCGTCAGTTGCGGATGACGGTATTGTCAGGAAAAGCAGAACGAATGATATACCGGTTGAAACGGTGATCCGGAATCTGATGCCGGCCGATGCACTGAAAATCCGCGGCAGGCACAATGCAGGCAATGCACTGGCCGCTCTGGCGTTGTGCAGGGCGATTGATCTGCCATTCGCTCCGCTGCTTCAGGCATTGAAGGATTATCGCGGTGAACCGCACAGGGTTGAACTGGTTGCCACAGTGAGAGAAGTCGCTTATTTCGACGACAGCAAGGGAACCAATGTTGGAGCGACGGTCGCCGCAGTTGGAGGGTTGGGAGCAAGTACCGGAAGCGGGGAAAGAAATATCATCCTGATTGCCGGCGGGCTTGGAAAGGATCAGGATTTCTCGCCTTTGTCTTCTGTCGTTAGCAGGTATGTCAAGGCGGTCATGCTGATTGGAAAGGATGCCGTCCGGATTCATGATGCACTTTCCCGGACAGGTGCTTTGCTGGCTTATTGCGATTCCCTTGAAGAGGCGGTTGTCCATGCTTCGGAAATAGCGGTAAAAAGCGATATTGTCCTGCTTTCTCCCGCTTGTGCCAGTATGGACATGTTCCGTAATTATGCGCATCGCTCTGAAGTGTTCATCGCTCAGGTACATCGGCTTGAAAGTACAGAAAAGGGAGTGGTGTCATGAACCTGCAACCGGTAAAGCGCTTTTTTGATGGAATGGCAGGGATGGCAAAAGAGCGGACATCTCCGTCCAAAAGCGTCAGAATGATGCAATTCGATCAATATCTGGTATTTGCGATACTGGCATTGCTGTTTCTCGGACTGATCATGGTTTATTCCGCTTCCATCGCGTTGCCGGATTCACCGAAATACGCCGGTTACCGGAACGAGCACTTTTTCATCAGGCAGGCAGTTTTTATCGTACTGGGTTTGGTTGCGGGGCTGATGGTTTTTCGTGTCAGGATCGATACGTGGCAGAAATATGCCCCTCTTCTGTTTATCATCACATTGTTTTTGCTCGTGCTTGTACTGATTCCGGGAATCGGGAAAGGGGTAAACGGCGCAAGGCGGTGGCTTTCTTTCAAAGTGTTCAGTTTGCAGCCGTCTGAGCTGATGAAACTGTTTATTGTCATGTATGCCGCGGACTATACCGTCCGGAAACAGGAATTCATGCACAAACTGACCAAAGGTTTTTTCCCGATGGCGATAGCGCTTGGCATGATCGGTTTGCTACTGCTGCTTGAACCGGATCTGGGAGCGCTGGGGGTTGTGATCTGTATTGCCATGGGCATTCTTTTCCTGGGTGGCTTCAATGGAATCTGGTTCGGCGGCATCGCGGCGACACTGGTCGGTATTTTCAGTCTGGTCATCATTATGTCGCCTTGGCGCAGGGAGCGCATTTTTGCCTATCTCAATCCGTGGGACGAGGCAAACGCGCTTGGAAAAGGTTATCAGTTATCCCATTCCCTGATTGCTTTCGGTCGCGGAGAAATTTTCGGGGTCGGTTTGGGCGGCAGTGTGGAGAAACTGCATTATCTGCCGGAAGCGCATACCGATTTTCTGATGGCCGTTGTCGGAGAAGAACTGGGATTCATCGGTGTTCTGGTTGTCGTGTCCCTTTTTTACTGGATCGTCAAGAGGGCGTTTGAAATCGGGCGTCAGGCCGTTGCCATGGACAGGATTTTTGCCGGTCTGCTGGCACAGGGTATCGGCATCTGGATCGGTGTCCAGACATTCATCAATATGGGGGTGAATCTCGGGCTTTTGCCGACCAAGGGGTTGACACTTCCACTGATGAGTTATGGCGGATCCGGAATTGTGATCAACTGCATGGCGCTGGCAATCCTGTTGCGTGTCGATTACGAGAACAGGAAGATCATGAGAGGAGGCCGTACATGAAGCCGTCCAGAAAACTCATGATCATGGCTGCCGGAACCGGCGGACATATTTTTCCCGGTCTTGCCATTGCATCCACCATGCAGCAGAAGGGATGGAAGGTTTCTTGGCTGGGGACACAGCATGGCATGGAAGGAAAGATCGTACCTTCCCACGGCATCGAAATGGATGGCATTGATTTTGCCGGTCTGAGGGGCAAGGGACTGGTACACATGTTGAAGGGCAGTGTTCATATGGTGACCGGGTTCATGACCTGTCTGGGCATTATGAAAAAGCGCAAGCCCGATCTGGTCGTCGGGATGGGAGGGTATGTCACGGTTCCGGGAGGAATGGCGGCGCGGATGCTCGGCATTCCGATTGTGCTGGTCAATGCAGATGCCAGACTGCTTTTGTCCAACAGAACGCTGGCATCATCAGCCAGACAAGTCTTGTTCGGGTTTCCGGGGGATTTTGGCGATCTGGCCGCGAAGGCGGTTTGTACCGGCAATCCGGTACGAGAGGAAATCAGGAATCTGCCCGCGCCAGAATACCGTTACGCGCATCGCCAGGGCGTTCTGAAAATCATGGTGGTTGGCGGCAGTCTGGGTGCGAAGGCATTGAATGACTGTTTACCCGCAGCGATGGCGCTGTTGCCTTTCGATACCCGTCCTGTATTGCTGCATCAGACGGGAAGACAGCATATCGCTGCTGTCCGGCAGCAATATCGCAAGGTGCAGGTGCATGCCGAAGTGGTCGATTTTATTGACGATATGGCAATGCGGTATGCAGATGTTGATCTGGTGATTTGCCGTGCAGGAGCGATTACGGTTTCAGAGCTGACTTCAGCCGGAGTGGCGAGCATTCTTGTGCCGTTTATTGCATCCAGCACGTCGCACCAGCGGGACAATGCGATGTTCATGCACAAGAAAGGGGCAGCGATTCATCTTCCGCAGACAAGTCTGACGCCGGAATATCTGGCTGGACTTTTGAGGGAGATGACGCGCGAGAAATGTCTGGAAATGGCGAAAAAAGCATATTCGCTGGGCAAGAGGGATGCCAATGAAAGAATTGCTGAAATCCTGATCAGGACAGCTAACAGTAAATAGATTGATGGTATGAAACATAAAGTCAAGAAAATTCATTTTGTCGGAATCGGCGGAAGCGGAATGAGCGGTATTGCCGAAGTGTTGCTCAATCTCGGCTACGAAATTACCGGGTCGGATCTGACGAGCAATTCTTCAACGCGGCATCTGGCCGCATTGGGTGCCCGCGTCATGCTTGGACATGCTGCGGAAAATATTGAAAAAGCCGATGCCATTGTCGTTTCAAGTGCTATCAAGGATGACAATCCGGAAGTATTGGCGGCACGCAAGAAAAGTGTTCCTATTGTTCCGAGAGCCGTCATGCTGGCTGAACTGATGAGACTGAAACGCGGTATCGCGATTGCGGGGACACATGGAAAAACGACGACAACCAGTCTGGTCGCCAGTGTGCTGGCTGAAGGCGGTTTCGATCCGACTTTTGTGATCGGCGGACGTTTGAACAGCGCAGGTGCCAATGCCGGACTCGGGGCGGGTGATTTCATTGTCGCGGAAGCGGATGAATCGGATGCATCCTTTCTGAACCTGAATCCGGTTATCGAGGTGATTACCAATATCGATGCCGATCATATGGATACTTATGGCCATGATTTTGCACGGCTGAAACAGGCTTTTATCGCGTTTACCCAGCGTTTGCCGTTTTATGGCAGGGTCATGCTTTGCATCGACGACAACAATGTGCGTGAGATCCGGCCGTTCATTTCCAAACCTGTAACGACATATGGATTTCATGAAGAGGCTGACGTTCGTGCGGTAGATGCCCGTGCGGAAGGGACGATGATGACATTCACCGCTCTTCAGAAAGGGCATCCTCCGGTCGCTATCCGTCTTAACCAACCGGGTATGCATAATGTCCAGAATGCCTGTGCCGTGATTGCCATTGCACGCGAACTGGGTATTGATGACGGAGCCATACAAAAAGCCATGGAAAGATTTACCGGAGTCAACCGGCGGTTTACCAGGCTCGGGAAAATCCGTTTGCCCAAGAAAAATGGCGAAACGCAGGCGGAAGTGGAGCTGGTTGACGATTATGGACACCATCCTTCCGAAATGGCGGCCACGATTGCAGCGGCCAGAGGCGCATACCCGGACAAAAGACTTGTTCTGGCGTTCCAGCCACACCGCTATACCCGGACACGTGATTTGTTCGAGGATTTTGTAAAGGTACTTTCCAGTGCGGATGTTCTGCTTCTGGGAGAAGTTTATCCTGCGGGGGAACAGCCGATTGTCGCCGCGGATGGCAGGACATTGGCTCGGGCTATCCGGGTGGCTGGGAAAGTGGATCCCGTATTTGTCGAGGAGATCGCTGAAATGCCGTCCGCCATTTTGAATGTGATAGAGGATGGCGATGTCGTGATGACGATGGGTGCAGGTTCGATCAGCAGTGTTTCGGGCAAACTCCTGGAAAAGGCATTGGGTTGAATGTATGGATAAAGTGACAAAAAAGGATTCGTTTGGAAAAGTCGGAGTTCTGTACGGTGGAAAATCCGCGGAGCGGGAAGTTTCGCTCATTTCCGGCAGGGCGGTTTGCGATGCGCTGAAAAGTAAGGGGGTGGATGCCCATCTTTTCGATACTGGGATGAATGATCCGGCCTGTTTGCAGAGTGAAAACTTCGATCGCGTCTTTATCGCATTGCATGGCCGGTATGGTGAAGATGGCTGCATGCAGGGGATGCTGGAAGAAATGCGTATTCCCTATACAGGTTCCGGTGTGCTGGCATCGGCCATTGCGATGGACAAGATCATGACGAAACGGTTATGGCTGGCCGAAGGATTGCCGACCCCGCGTCATGTCGAACTGAAAGCGGATTCCGATTTCGGCGATGTGGCTGACCGGCTCGGATTGCCTTTGATCGTCAAGCCTGCACATGAAGGTTCGACGCTTGGACTGACGAAAGTAAGGCATGTCGGACAAATGGCGGATGCCTATGCACTGGCATCGAAATATGACCGTTCGGTCATGGCTGAAGAATTTGTCGATGGAATGGAACTGACTTGTGCCGTGCTGGAACTGGATGGCAGGCCACGGGCATTACCGCTGATAAGGATTGTCGCTCCGGATTCAAATTACGATTATCACAATAAATATTTCAGCGATGAAACACAGTATCTGTGTCCGTGCGGGCTGGATGAGGCGACGGAAACCAGAATCCAGCGTTATGCATTACAGGGATATGAGGCACTCGGTTGTCGGGGCTGGGGGCGTGTGGATGTGATATTGCGTGCTAGTGACAACGAACCGTTTTTGCTGGAACTGAATTCATCGCCCGGCATGACCGGTCATTCACTGGTACCACTGGCAGCGCGGCAGGCCGGTTTAGGTTATGAGGATTTGTGCATGACGCTTTTGCGTTCAGCCATGCTGGATCACACAAAACACAGGGAGAGTTGAAAAACGCTATGTGGCATAACGTACGGGTTCTGAATGCGATATCGAATGTCTGCATGGCCATATTTATTATGGCCGTGGCAGCCGGTATTGTCGGCTGGCTGATCCAGAAACCGGTTTATGCATTGCAGACAATCAAGGTTCAGTTTACCGGTGGTGAATTGCGGCATGTCAATGCGCTGACTGTCAAAAGTATCGCGTTGCCAAACATTAAAGGAAATTTCTTTACTGTGAATCTGGATGAAGTGCGGACTGCGTTTGAGGCTGTTCCCTGGGTAAGGGTGGCGAGTGTCAGACGGGAGTGGCCTGATAGGCTGGTCGTGTCCCTGGAAGAGTATCAGCCTTTGGGGGTATGGGGAAACGAGGGGCTGCTGCTGTCCACGAAAGGGGATCTGTTCACAGTGAATATGGCAGAGGCAGAAGAGGATTACGACCTGCTGAAATTTTCTGGTCCTGACGGGAGCGAAAAAGAAGTACTGGCCCGCTACAGGGAGTTTTGCGAACGGTTTGCGGAAATACATCTTGTTCCGAAAGAAATCAGGCTTTCGAACCGTTATGCATGGTCTGTCAGGCTGGATAATGGCATGAATGTTGAATTCGGTCGTGAAAAGGATCCGAACACGATAGATGAGCTCATGAATCGCTTGAAGGAAGCTTATCCGCAACTGGCCGAGAAGACAGACAACCGCATTGAAAATATCGATATGCGTTATCCGAACGGACTGGCCTTGAAAATCAGGGAACAGATTCCTGTGCCGAGTACTCAACGAAATAATGTGGCGCTATGACTAAAGACCTTAAAAATTTAATTGTCGGACTGGACATCGGGACTTCAAAAGTTGTCGCTGTCGTTGCCGAAGTATTGCCGGATGGGCGACATGAAGTCATCGGGTTGGGACAGCATGAGTCCAAGGGGCTGAAAAAAGGGGTGGTCGTCAATATTGAGGCGACTATCGGGTCAATTCAGGCGGCGCTTGAAGAGGCGGAACTGATGGCCGACTGCAAGATAAGAAATGTTTATACAGGTATTGCCGGAAGCCATATCCGCAGTTTCAATTCGCGCGGTATGGTGGCCATCAAGGACAAGGAAGTGACTGCGGCCGATGTCGCGCGGGTCATTGAAACCGCCCGTGCGGTCAATATCCCGACGGATCAGCAGTTTCTGCATACCGTTTCACAGGAGTTTGTCGTTGATAATCAGGAAGATGTTCGTGAACCGATCGGCATGAGCGGCATACGTCTTGAAGTCAAGGTTCATATTGTTACCGGTGCGGTATCGGCGGTACAGAATATTGTCAAATGCATACGCCGGTGCGGACTCGAGGTTTCTGACCTGATTCTGCAACCGCTGGCTTCTGCCGATGCCGTGCTGACAGAAGATGAAAAGGAACTGGGGGTCGTTCTGATCGATATCGGTGGCGGTACAACAGATATTGCCGTATTTACTGAAGGCGCGATTCGCCATACTGCCGTTATTCCTATTGCAGGCGACCAGATTACCAATGATATTGCCATGGCGCTGCGTACGCCGACGCTGGAGGCCGAAGAAATCAAGATCCGTCACGGGATCGCCAAGCAGGTATTGGTGGATCCATCCGAAACAATCGAAGTGCCCGGGTTGGGCGACAGGGGACCGCGCACTTTGTCGCGCCAGATGCTGGCAGCTGTTATCGAGCCACGGATAGAAGAACTTTTCGCACTGGCGTTGCAGGTAGTGAGGGAATCCGAATATGAGGAAGTCTTGTCGTCAGGAGTCGTTTTGACGGGAGGTACGGCCCTGATGCCGGGTATTGCCGAGCTGGCGGAGGATATTTTCCTGAAACCGGTAAGACTCGGATTTCCGCAATATAGCGGGCAGCTGGCGGATGTCGTCAAAAGTCCACGGTATTCGACGGCACATGGTTTGCTGGCCGAAGCCAAGAAACAGTATCTGAGAGGTAATGTTGTTACGAAGCAGCAGGGATCAACCAAGGCGATACTGCAACGGATGAAAGAATGGTTTATGGGGAATTTCTGATTTAACGGAAATTGACGGTTTGATTGGAAGCGGTTTTCGGATGGATATCGCCACGTTTTGTGAAAAATCTGGATGAAAACGGCATTTTTGACAGGAGCTTAAACATGGAATTTGATATGGTCGACAATGCGACGCTGGGCACTATCATCAAGGTGGTGGGCGTAGGAGGCGCTGGCGGCAATGCTGTCCAGCATATGATCAACAAGGGTGTGTCCGGTGTTGAATTTATTGCGGCCAATACGGATGCACAGGCTTTGTCCCATTCGGATGCGCATAATATTATTCAGATCGGTGATACAGGTCTGGGAGCTGGCATGCGTCCCGATATCGGCCGACAGCTGGCTGAGCAGTCTCGTGATCGGATCGAGGATGCCTTGCGTGGTGCGCATATGGTTTTTATCGCAGCTGGAATGGGAGGTGGTACCGGAACCGGTGCGGCACCTATTGTTGCGGAAGTCGCCAAGTCACTGGGAGCCCTGACGGTTGCAGTTGTGTCCAAACCGTTTTCATATGAGGGACAGAAATGCATGGAGATCGCAGAGGAAGGATTGGAAGCATTGTCCGCCCATGTCGATTCCCTGATTGTTATCCTGAATGAAAAACTGGAAGAGATCTATGAAGATGACAGCATGATTGAATGGTTGCAACATGCTGACGATGTCCTGAACAATGCAGTGGCAGGTATTGCGGAAATCATCAATGTCCGGGGTCATATCAACGTTGACTTCAATGACGTGAAAACGATCATGGGCGAGCAGGGTAAGGCCATGATGGGTACAGCGGTCGCATCAGGTGTGGATCGTGCCAGAATAGCTGCCGAACAGGCTGTTGCTTCACCATTGCTTGACGGTATCGATTTGTCCGGTGCTCGTGGTGTGTTGGTCAATGTGACGGCAAGTCGAGGTCTGAAAGGGAAGGAAATCAAGGAAGTTATGGCGACTGTCCGTGCTTTTGCATCGCCTGACGCAACGATTGCTCAGGGAATCGCTTATGACGATTCCATGGGTGAGGATATTCGTGTGACTGTTGTTGCGACCGGTCTGGGCAAAAACAAGAAACCGGTCCGGCTGGTGCAGACTCCGCAATTGAGGACGGGTACCAATAACGAAGTTGTAATGCCGGGGAGTGAAAATGCCGTTGCAGGCCAGGATCAGTCTCCATCTTTCGAAACACTTCAGAAGCCGGCGGTATGGCGTCATGGCCGTGAATCGGCCAGCGATACTGTCAGGGCGCTTGAAAAGAACGGAATGGAAACATACGATATTCCGGCTTTCTTGCGTCGCCAGGCTGACTGATGGAATTTTCCGTTACAGCCGGTACAATCCGGCTGTAACGGATATCGCCAAATTGTTACAAGTGTAAAAGTTGTTCTTGTATTTGTTAAAAACGGTTATGGTCGGATGACAATTTTGCTTATCTGCAGAATTTCCATTGCAGGAGTAAAATAATTTCCTTGGCAACAATTTGGGACCAGACAACGTAGATTATGCTCAAACAACGCACCATTCAATATCCTGTCCGTACAGTCGGAATCGGGTTGCATTCCGGATACAAGGTCGAGCTTGTGCTCCGTCCGGCAGATCCAGATACCGGTATCGTATTCCATCGTGCCGATCTGAATCCGGTTGTATCGATTCCTGTCAGTGCGGATGCGATTGGAGAAACGATGCTGGCTTCTACCCTGGTAAAGGATGGTGCGAGAATTTCCACGATCGAGCATCTGATGTCTGCATGTGCCGGTCTTGGAATTGACAATCTGCATGTCGATGTGAATGCGGAAGAAATTCCTATTATGGACGGTTCGGCATCTTCCTTTGTTTTTCTGCTTCAGCAGGCGGGCTTGAAAGAACAGGATGTTCCGAAAAAATATATCCGCGTCAGGAAAAAGGTCGAGGTTCGTGAAGGGGAGGGTGCTAGCCTGAAATGGGCGCGTCTGGAACCCTATAACGGTTTCCGGCTGGATTTTTTCATTGAGTTCAACCATCCGGCCATTGATTCGACCCACCAGCACGCCGTGGTCGATCTGAGCAAGGCATCTTATGTCCGGGATGTCTCGCGCGCCCGGACTTTCGGCTTTGTCAAAGATGTTGAAACATTGCGCGGTATGGGATTGGCCAGAGGTGGTTCGCTCGAGAATGCCATTGTCATGGATGAATACAGAATTCTGAATGCCTATGCATTACGGTATGAAGACGAATTCGTTCGGCACAAGATTCTGGACGCGATCGGTGATCTGTATAACATCGGTCATCCGTTGCTGGCTTCCTATACGGCGCACAAATCCGGACATGCACTGAACAACCAGCTGATCAGGGCCTTGCTGGCACAGCCTGATGCGTATGAGGTGGTTACATTTACAACACCAGAAGAAGCACCCAATTCTCTGTTCGAGCAATCGACGCTGGAATGGATACCGGCCTGATCCGGCTTGATAGTCATTTTTCCGTTTGCCTGTAACCGCTTATCAATTGGAGCAAGGCCTTGGTCAGGGGGGAACCTGAATCATTCTGTTCGAATCGCCGGTAAAGTTCTGAAAAGGATTTGTAGGCGGTGGGAGACAGGCATTTCTGCGCGGCGGATTTTTCCATAAAAGATTTTTGCGACAGCTGTACCTTGAGTCGTATGGTATTGACAGGCCAGCCTTTCAGGCCGAGCCGATTCTGCAGGAAGGGTATTTTTTGCCTCAGCCTCGCTGCAATGGCCTGGTTGGGAACGCCGACAAGAAGCGTTCCGTTTTCCAGTTTCAGAATATGGCAATTCGAGAACCATGCAGGAAGGATACAGTTGCAGTCACTCTGGATATCCATAAGTTGTCTTGCGACATGCATCAGGTTTGCCACTTTTTCGTGCGAGTCAAGGTATTCAAGAGCGGTCGGAAAAGCATCCTTTGTATTCATGGTCATGAAAATGAGGGATTGGAGCTGTATTCTGGAGAATATGATGTGCAGTTTGACATCCTCTTTCGCCAGAAGGCGTGAGATTTCTACTGAACCAGAGCAGTTGTGCCATGATCTCTTCAACGGGTTCCTGCTTCAACGAGACTGCCTAGCAGAAAAGGCCTGATTTTAGTCGCCAATATTCCCACAACGGGGAATTTTACAGTATCGAACCAACCATATCTAAGTCTCACGATCTCTCCGCAGGCTGACACGGCATGCCCTGCCGCCTGTGACGAGTTTAACACAGAAAAGAGAAGGGATTTCGTACACAGGATCGCTTCGCAATCCGCTCCTTATATCCTCATCCTTTAGGACGGGGTTTTCGATAAACGATCGGAATGACGATCGCGGATTCATGAATTGCCGTAATAAAACAACATTGGTGTTGAAATTGGGTTGCCAGTTGCGGAATCTCTTTGTTTAAAAGTGGAAAGAGATATTAAAGTTGCTCTATTGCCTGAAAAAGGGCGTGTTAAAATGTAACCAAACGAGGTGGGCCCGCATGTTCAGGGCCTATGCAAATACAGTCGATCGTACTGTCCAATTTCAAGAATGTAACATGTCTATATTGACCAGTCTTTTTGGCAGCCGCAATTCCCGGCTGCTGAAGCAATACGGTAAAACCGTAGCCAAAATCAATTCTTTCGAACCGGCTCTGGAGAAAATGACGGATACCGAGCTGAAAGCGAAAACACCGGAGTTCAAAAAACGGCTTGCCGATGGAGAAACTCTGGATGATATTCTGCCCGAGGCATTTGCCGTCTGCCGCGAAGCCAGCAAGCGGGTTCTCCGGATGAGACCGTACGATGTCCAGCTGATAGGGGGAATGGCGCTCCATTACGGCAAGATTGCCGAAATGGCGACCGGTGAAGGAAAAACGCTAGTTGCGACATTGCCTGCCTATCTGAATGGCCTGACCGGAAAAGGCGTTCATGTCGTGACGGTTAACGATTATCTGGCACAACGTGATGCAGAGTGGATGTCGCGTTTGTATGGCTGGCTTGGTCTGACAACAGGTGTCAATCTGGCATCGATGGATCACGATCAGAAGCAGGCCGCTTATGCAGCCGATATTACATACGGAACCAATAATGAATTCGGCTTTGATTATCTGCGCGACAATATGGTCTACAATGTGGCGGATCGTGTCCAGCGCGGGCTGGTTTATGCCATTGTCGATGAAGTGGATTCAATCCTGATTGATGAGGCTAGAACGCCACTGATTATTTCAGGTCAGTCCGAAAACAATACCGAATTGTATTACAAGATGAATGCCGTGCCGAAAATGCTGACATTGCAGATCGGTGAGGAAACACGTGACGGTAAGGGAAAAATTGAAGTTCCCGGAGATTACACCAAGGATGAAAAGACCAATCAGGTCTATCTGACGGATGCCGGTTATGAAAAGGCGGAGAAAATACTGACTAGCATGGGACTGCTGCCGGAAGGAGCTTCCCTGTATGATGCGACCAATATCATTCTGGTTCATCATCTGTATGCCGCATTGCGGGCAAATGTGTTGTTCCATCGGGACCAGCATTATGTCGTTCAGGACGGGCAAGTCATCATTGTCGATGAATTTACCGGACGCCTGATGGAAGGCCGACGCTGGTCAGATGGTCTGCATCAGGCAGTGGAAGCCAAGGAAGGCGTCAAGATCCAGAATGAAAACCAGACACTGGCGTCAATCACTTTCCAGAATTATTTCCGCATGTATGAAAAACTGTCGGGCATGACCGGTACGGCGGATACGGAAGCTTATGAATTCCAAGAAATTTATGGTCTGGAAACCGTCGTCATCCCGCCGAACAAACCGAACCAGCGGCAGGACCGTCAGGATCAGGTTTACAAGACAGCCAATGAGAAGTATGCGGCCATGCTCAAGGATATCAAGGATTGTTATGAGCGGGGACAGCCGGTTCTAGTCGGTACGACATCGATCGAAAATTCCGAATTGCTGTCGGGCATTCTGACCCGGGCGGGGTTGCCGCACAATGTCCTGAATGCCAAGCAGCATGCACGGGAAGCGGAAATCGTTGCGCAGGCGGGACGGCCGAAAATGATAACGATCGCGACCAATATGGCCGGTCGTGGTACGGATATCGTTCTGGGTGGCAATGTCGACAAGCAGATTGAATTCATTGAAGCGGATGAATCCATTCCGGAAGAGCAGAAAAAAGCGCAGATCGAAAAATTGCGCAGCGAATGGCAATCGCTGCATGATTTTGTGCTGGCGCAGGGGGGGCTGCATATTGTCGGCACAGAGCGCCATGAATCGCGCAGGGTGGACAATCAGTTGAGGGGGCGTGCAGCCCGTCAGGGCGATCCGGGTTCCTCGAGATTTTATCTGTCTTTGGATGATCCGCTGTTGCGGATTTTTGCCGGCGACAAGATGCGTTCCATCATGGAACGGCTGAAAATGCCTGAAGGCGAGCCGATCGAATCCGGAATCGTGACCCGATCCATTGAGTCAGCACAGCGGAAAGTCGAGGGGCGCAATTTTGATATGCGCAAGCAGCTGCTGGAATATGACGATGTCGCCAATGACCAGCGGAAAGTCATTTACCAGCAGCGGAATGAACTGCTGGAGATGGAGGATCCGACCGAGCTGATCACGTCATTGCGTCATGGCGCTTTCACTGATCTTTTCCGGACGTACGTACCGGAAGAATCTGTTGAGGAACAGTGGGATATCGAAGGTCTTGAGAAAGAATTGCAGACACAGTGGAAGCTGGATATTCCTCTGGCTCCCATGCTGGAGGAATCGAAGACGCTTACCGATGAAGATCTGCTTGAGCATATTCTGAAAACGGTTGACGAGTTTTACCAAGCCAAAATTGATCTAGTCGGCAAGGAGGCCTTTTCGGAATACGAGCGCAGTGTGGTGTTGCAGAGTATGGATACTTACTGGCGCGAACATCTGGCGGCACTGGACCATCTGCGTCAGGGCATTCACCTGCGTGGTTATGCACAGAAGAATCCGAAACAGGAATACAAGCGTGAGGCTTTCCAGCTGTTCAGCCAGATGCTGGATATGATCAGGAATGATGTCACGCGGGTGTTGGTACTGGTTAGGATCAGGACACGTGAAGAGGTCGAGATGGCGGCGGCACAGCAGACCGAATCGCAGATAACGGATGTGAATTATCATCGCCCGGAACCTGAAAACGAGCTGGTATCCGGAGAAGACGGAGACCATGGAGCAGAGATGGCTGAAATCAGGCAGAAGCCGGTCGTCAATACGGTTCCGAAAGTGGGAAGGAATGAACCGTGTCCTTGTGGAAGTGGCAAAAAGTACAAGCATTGTCATGGACGTTTGGACTGAACGGGATATAGAAAACAAATGGATCATCAATCTGGATTAGCGAGATAAATATGGCTGTCAATCTGTCTGTTCCGGTTGCGTCGGAATTGAAACCCGTTGCCGGACTTGAACTTGGTTATGCAAAGGCGAGTATCAAAAAGGAAAACAGGAAAGATCTGCTGGTGATGCGTCTGGCGCCATCGGCAACTGTTGCCGGTGTGTTTACCAAAAACCGTTTTTGCGCGGCACCTGTTCAGATATGCAAGGCCAATCTGGAAAAGATATACCAAGCAGGGAAACGCATCCGTGCCCTGATGGTCAATACGGGAAATGCCAATGCGGGAACCGGTGAAACGGGATATCAGGATGCCGTCAGAACCAGTGCTGTTCTCGCAGAATTGCTGGATTGTGATCCGGATCAGGTGCTGCCTTTTTCGACAGGCGTTATTCTTGAGCCGTTGCCTGTCGATAAGATCATCGCTGGCTTGCCGAAAGCCGTTGCGGATCTGAAAGAAGATAACTGGCTGAATGCTGCCGAAGCGATCATGACGACGGATACGATTCCGAAGGCGGCATCGCGTGTCGTTGAAATTGGCGAAAAAACGGTGACTGTTACCGGCATGTGCAAGGGGGCGGGCATGATCAAGCCAAATATGGCGACCATGTTGGGATTCATCGCGACCGATGCCGTCATTCCACAGCATGTTCTGGATGTCATGTTGAAATCAGCCGTCAATAAATCGTTCAACTGTATCACTGTGGATGGCGATACCTCGACGAACGATTCACTGATTCTGATGGCAACCGGAAAAGTCGATGTTGGTATTTCCGATGTTCATTCAGGTTACTATCGCAAAATGCTGGATGCCATAACAGATCTGGCACAGGAACTCGCACAGAAAATCATTCGTGACGGGGAGGGTGCTTCCAAATTCATCACGATTCTCGTTGAGGAAGGCAAGTCTGAAGAAGAATGCCGACAGATAGCCTATTCGGTCGCCCAGTCTCCTCTGGTCAAAACAGCGTTTTTTGCTTCAGATCCGAATCTGGGACGGATTCTTGCTGCTATCGGTTATGCCGGTATCGATGATCTGGATATTGAGAAACTGAATTTGTATCTGGATGATGTATGGGTTGCCAGAAATGGTGGACGCAATCCCGATTACAGGGAAGAAGACGGACAACGTGTCATGAAGAAAAGCGAGATTCTTGTTCGTATTACACTGGCGCGCGGTGAAGCGTCTTCCACTGTCTGGACATGCGACCTGTCGCATGACTATGTTTCCATCAATGCCGATTATCGTACCTGATGACAACGCTTGATCAATTTCTGACCCGTGCTGAATCTGTACTGACGCGTCTGGAGAACCTGTTGCCATCCCGGGCGACAACGGCTGTCGACTGGAACTCGCCGACAGCCGCTTTCCGCTGGCGGAAGAAAAACGGTCGTGGAGTCTTGGCGCCGATCGCCCGTATTTCCCCTGTTTCATTGCCGGATCTGTTTTTTGTCGAACGCCAAAAGGCACTTCTGGAACAGAATACTCGTCAGTTTTTGCAGGGGAAACCGGCAAATAATGTATTGCTGACCGGTGCACGGGGAACCGGAAAGTCTTCTTTGGTCAAGGCCTGTCTGAATGCCTTTTCGGATCAGGGATTGAGACTGATCGAAGTCGATAAAAATGATCTGATTGATCTGGACGAAATTTCGGATCTGATCGCTTCGCGTCCGGAATATTTCATTCTGTATTGCGACGATCTTTCGTTCGATGAAGGCGACAGCAGTTACAAGGCATTGAAAGTCGCGCTGGATGGCAGTGTTGCGGCGCAGCCTGACAACATATTGATATACGCCACATCGAATCGGAGACATCTGCTTCCGGAAAAAATGTCAGATAACGACGGGTATTCACGCAATGAAGACGGGGATTTGCATCCCGGGGAAACGGTTGAGGAAAAAATTTCCTTTTCGGACCGTTTCGGTCTCTGGCTTTCATTTTATCCATACAGCCAGGATGAGTATCTCTTCATTACGGCACATTGGTTGCATTCTCTGGGCTGTTCGGAAGACCAGATTGCGCAGGCTAGGCAAGAGGCATTGCAATGGGCGTTGCATCGGGGGTCCCGTTCTGGCCGGACGGCATGGCAGTTTGCACGTGATTATGCGGGGAAAATCCTGTAGCTGTTTCTTGCGGTTGTCTGCATTCATTAATCCGGAACCGTATAATCCATTGAAACGAAAATTGTTTTCTGGCTTTTCCGGAATCTGCCGGAAAATGCTACATTGAGCCAGCTGGTCGAATGTATTGAATGGATAGCACATGGGTTCGAGATAACGGAATATCCCTTTTGGACCTCTTCACGCAATCTTGTCGATACCATTGCGGGATTCGGACAGCATCGGGCATTACTGGTCGGGGGGAACGAAAATCGTATCGGAAGGCTGTCGGAAAAGCCTGTATGCTGTCACGGAATGTACCAGCTTATCTCTGGCATGCAACGATGTGATCAGAACAGCTGGATTCGGCAGCGAGCCTCACAGCAATCCGTTGCAGGGGGATTGCCGACGTTGTTCAGAATGCTGGACGATATGCCCGAATTTCCTCTACCGGGGATTGGCGATATCATTACGACGGGATTATGGACAAGACCATTTCCCGTGCAGCCCGGCGAGATCTGGCAAACAGCGGTTTCCGGTTTGCCTCTTTCCGGACTGACGGTAATGTTTACGATATGAACCTGTAACGGAATCAGAGTGTATCTAGCCTGGATAGCTGATCTTTCAGTTTCTCCAGTACCGATGAAAATCCGGACAAACGTTCACGTTCGGTTGCGACGACTTTTTCAGGTGCTTTCGATACAAAGCTCTCATTGGAGAGCTTGGCCGTGACTTTGGCAATTTCTCCTTCCAGCTTGGCGATTTCTTTTCCAAGCCGTTCACGTTCGGCGGCAATGTCGATTTCGACCTTCAGCATAAGCCGGGTATCTCCGATAATGGAAACAGGAGCGGGAGATTTCGGCAAGGCATTCTGGATCGTCACTTCGGAAAGTTTGCCCAGTGCTTTCAGGTGTGGAATGAAGGAGCGGAGCCATACGTCGTTCTCTCCAGATGATTCCATGAACAGAGGAACCCGTTTGGCGGGAGAGAGCTGCATTTCTCCTCTCAGGTTTCGGCAGGCGTCAATCAGGGCCTTGCATTCGGCCATCCATTCGTCGGCCTGCACATCCATCTTGTTTGTATCGGGTATGGGATATTCCTGAAGCATCAGGGTTTCGTTTTCACTAATCGTCTTGCCGGCAAGCGGTGCCACTTTTTGCCAGAGTTCCTCGGTGATGAATGGAATAACAGGATGGGCCAGACGCAGGATTTTTTCCAGAACCGCCAAAAGGGTATGGCGCGTTCCGCGTTTCTCGGCATCGTTGCCGTCCTGTATCTGTACCTTTGCCATTTCAACGTACCAGTCACAGTATTCATCCCAGATAAAGCGGTAGATGGCAGAAGCGATATTGTCGAAACGGTATTCGGCAAAACCTTTTTCCACTTCGGTAGCCGCACGCTGGAACTGGGATTCGATCCAGCGATCTGCTAGTGAAAAGGCCATCTCTCCTCCCGAGAAACCGCAATCTTCTCCTTCCGTATTCATCAGCACAAAACGGGTGGCATTCCACAGTTTGTTACAGAAATTGCGGTAACCTTCGCAGCGATTCAGGTCGAAATTGATGTTGCGGCCAAGGGAAGCATAGCTCGCCATGGTGAAACGCAGCGCATCTGTGCCGAATGCAGGAATGCCCTTGCCGAATTCCTTACGGGTCGCCTTGGCGATCGAGTCGGCTTGTTTGGGGTTCATCAGACCGAATGTTCGCTGTTTGACCAGTGAATCGACATCAATGCCGTCGATCAAATCGATCGGATTCAATGTGTTGCCCTTGGATTTGGACATTTTCTGGCCGTTGGCGTCACGGACAAGGCCATGTACATAAACTGTTCTGAAAGGAACCTTGCCGGTGAAATGCAATGTCATCATCACCATGCGGGCAACCCAGAAGAAAATGATGTCGAAACCGGTTACCAGAACGGACGAAGGCAAAAACATCCTGTATTCCGGCGTATCATCCGGCCAGCCTACAGTCGAAAATGGCACCAGTGCCGAGGAGAACCAGGTATCCAGAACATCCGGATCACGGTGGATCGGTTTTCCTCCGGCCTGAATGCGGGCTTCTTCTTCGGTACGTGCAACATAGATATTGCCTTCCTCGTCATACCATGCCGGAATCTGGTGTCCCCACCAGAGTTGTCTGGAAATGCACCAGTCTTGGATGTTGTTCAGCCACTGGTTATAGGTATTGGTCCAGTTTTCGGGCATGAACCGGATTTCACCGTCGCGGACTTTTTCCAGCGCGACTTCGGCCAGGGATTTTCCCGGGAAGAAAGAGCTTTCCGGTGCCGGTTTGCTCATGGCGACAAACCATTGATCCGTCAGCATCGGTTCGATGACAACGCCGGTTCGGTCTCCTCGCGGGACCATCAGTTTATGCGGCTGGATGGATTCGAGCAGGCCTTGCTCCTGCAGATCGGCAACGATTTTTTTTCTTGCGGCAAAACGGTCCATGCCCTGGTACGCTTCGGGAGCGTTATCGTTTATTCTGGCATCAAGCGTGAAGATATTGATCGGTTCCAGACCGTGACGTGTGCCGACAGCATAGTCGTTGAAGTCGTGTGCCGGAGTGATCTTGACACAACCGGTACCGAATTCCCTGTCAACATATTCATCGGCGATGACGGGAATCAGACGATCCGTCAATGGAAGCCGGATCATTTTGCCGATCAGATCCTTGTAGCGATCGTCTTCCGGATTGACTGCGACGGCAACGTCGCCCAGCATGGTTTCCGGGCGCGTGGTCGCCACAGTGAGCGAACCGGAATTGTCGGCGAAAGGATAACGGATGTGCCACATGGAACCGTTTTCTTCTTCCGAGACGACTTCCAGATCGGAGACGGCCGTTCCAAGTACCGGATCCCAGTTGACCAGCCGCTTCCCGCGGTATATCAGTCCTTCCTCGTAGAGGCGGACGAAGACTTCGGTCACTGTCGTCGAACGGGCTTGATCCATCGTGAAATATTCCCGGTCCCAATCCGGGGATGTTCCCATGCGCCGCATCTGGCCTGTGATGGTCGATCCGGATTTTTCTTTCCATTCCCAGACTTTTTCCAGAAATTTTTCGCGGCCAAGATCATGCCTGGAAATGTTCTGTGCATCCAGTTGCCGTTCGACCACGATCTGTGTCGCGATTCCCGCGTGATCGGTACCCGGAATCCAGGCCGTATTGAACCCTCTCATGCGATGATAACGCACCAGACCGTCCATGATGGTCTGGTTGAAAGCGTGTCCCATGTGAAGGGTACCGGTAACATTGGGTGGTGGGAGCTGGATGGCGAAAGAGGGTTTCGATTCATCAAGTGATGCGCGGAAATATCCGCGTTTTTCCCATTCTTCTCGCCAGTGTTTTTCAATTTCGGCAGGGTCGAAAGACTTGGCTAATTCCATGATCTGATGTAAGTTTTGCTAAAATTCAATAAAACGTCTATTATAATGGACGATAACGGGCTCGAACTCGAAAGATGACGTTATAATGGCCCGAGTGTAGTAAAATTCATCAGAATGCTAGGGGTTCTGGCCGACAGGCCGGGCGAGATACACCCTCTGAACCTGATCTGGGTAATGCCAGCGTAGGGAAGCGAAAAGTGATGGATGCGGTTGTCCGCAGTCTTCTCCCGAGATTCCCCGAGCTGGTTTAATGAAGTAAATGCTTGAGGAATCGATATGAACGCCAATCCAAAATTCTTGTCCGCTACTGCCAAGGTCGACGAGGCAGCAGTCCAGCCGTTTCCTAATTCGCGAAAAGTCTATGTTCAGGGTTCGCGTCCGGATATCAGGGTTCCAATGAGGGAAATCACTCTTTCCGATACATCCATTCTGTTCGGTAACGAAAAGAATCCGCCGATTTATGTTTACGATACATCCGGTCCCTATACCGATCCGGATGCCAAGATCGATATCCGTTCCGGGTTGCCGGCCATCCGTGCTGCCTGGATTGCCGAACGGAATGATACGGAAGAGCTGGACGGACCGACTTCCGAATATGGTCGTGCCCGTTTGAATGACAGAAGTCTGGATGAACTGCGTTTTAACCTGACACGCAAACCGCGTCGCGCCAGGAAAGGCGCGAAAATTACCCAGATGGAATATGCCAGACGGGGCGTCATTACTCCGGAAATGGAATTCGTCGCCATTCGTGAGAACATGCGTCGCCAGGAGTATCTCGAAAGCCTGAAAGCGGCCGGTCCGACAGGTGAGAAGATGGCGAAAATGATGATGCGCCAGCATCCGGGGCACTCGTTCGGAGCCAGTATTCCGTCGGAAATCACCCCTGAATTCGTTCGTGATGAAATCGCACGTGGACGGGCAATCATTCCGGCCAATATCAACCATCCGGAAGTCGAACCGATGATTATCGGCCGCAATTTCCTTGTCAAGATCAATGCCAATATCGGAAATTCGGCCATTACTTCAGGTATTGCGGAAGAAGTCGAGAAAATGACGTGGGCCATCCGTTGGGGAGGCGACAACGTCATGGATCTTTCCACAGGTGAACATATTCATGAAACACGTGAATGGATCGTGCGCAATTCACCGGTTCCGATCGGTACAGTGCCGATGTATCAGGCGCTGGAAAAAGTCGACGGCATTGCCGAAGACCTGACGTGGGAGGTTTACAAGGATACCCTGATCGAACAGGCAGAGCAGGGCGTCGATTACTTCACCATCCATGCCGGATTGCTGCTTCGCCATATCCCGGCGACGGCGGAACGGATGACGGGTATCGTTTCCCGTGGCGGTTCCATCATCGCCAAATGGTGCATGACGCATAATAAGGAAAATTTCCTGTATACCCATTTCGAGGAAATCTGCGAAATTCTGGCACAGTATGACGTCGCGGTTTCACTGGGTGACGGTTTGCGGCCGGGTTCGATTTACGACGCCAATGACGAGGCGCAGCTGGGTGAACTGAAAGTATTGGGCGAACTCACTGAAGTCGCATGGAAACATGGCGTCCAGGTCTTGATTGAAGGGCCAGGCCATGTTCCGATGCATATGATCAAGAGGAACATGGATCTGGAACTGGAGCAGTGCCATGAAGCACCGTTCTATACTCTTGGGCCATTGGTTACCGATATCGCGCCGGGATATGACCACATTACTTCAGCTATGGGGGCGGCCATGATCGGCTGGTTCGGAACATCGATGCTGTGTTATGTCACGCCGAAAGAGCATTTGGGTCTGCCGGACAAGGACGACGTCAAGGAAGGGATCATCGTCTATAAGCTGGCAGCCCATGCTGCCGATCTGGCAAAAGGACATCCCGGTGCACAGATACGGGACAATGCCATGTCGAAAGCGCGTTTCGAATTTCGCTGGGAAGACCAGTTCAATATCGGGCTGGATCCGGACCGGGCACGTTCCTATCATGACGAAACCCTGCCGAAAGATTCGGCCAAGGTGGCCCATTTCTGTTCCATGTGTGGTCCGAAATTCTGTTCGATGCGTATTTCACAGGAAGTACGCGATTATGCCGCAGAAAAGGGGATTTCCATGGAAACTGCAAAAAGAACGGCTATGGGGGAACAACCGGTCGAATTCGTCAGGACCAAAAGCGACAGCTGACCGGGATAATGGCTATGGAAATCAAACTGAACGGAGATATCCGTCAGATTCAGGACGGAATGACTGTGCAGGAGCTGGTCGATTCACTGCAGCTGCCGAACAGGGCACTGGCTGTCGCAGTGAACCGGACGGTCGTTATACGCCAGAAATGGCCGGAGGTTGTCTTGCAGCCGGCCGATCAGGTAGAGCTGGTACGTGCGATCGGCGGGGGCTGATACGTCTGTGCAACAAGAAAGGAGCAGCAAAGTTCAGAAGAGCTTTGCCGGATTATTGAAACCGGAAAGAAGGAAAAGCAATGAACAAGCAGGAACAGAGTCTTACAATTGCAGGTAAAACATATCGTTCGCGTTTGCTGGTCGGTAGCGGGAAATACCGCGATCTGGAACAAACCCGTGAAGCGACGGAAGCCAGTGGTGCCGAAATCATTACGGTAGCGATTCGCCGGGTCAATATCGGGCAGGATCCGAACGCGCCGAGTCTGCTGGATGTCGTTCCTCCCACGAAATATACCATCTTGCCGAATACTGCCGGATGTTATAACGCGGAAGATGCCGTTTACACACTTCAGCTGGCACGTGAATTGTTGAATGGCCACAAACTTGTCAAGCTCGAAGTGCTTGGCAATGAAAAAACATTATTCCCGAATATGCCGGAAACGCTGAAAGCGGCGGAGATTCTGGTAAAAGACGGTTTCGACGTCATGGTTTATTGCAGTGACGATCCTGTCCAGGCCAAAATGCTGGAAGATATCGGTTGTGCCGCCATCATGCCTTTGGCATCCCTGATCGGTTCCGGTATGGGGATCCTGAATCCGTGGAATCTTTCCCTGATTATCGAACAATCGAAAGTTCCTGTTATCGTGGATGCTGGTGTCGGTACGGCCTCGGATGCCGCCATTGCCATGGAACTGGGCTGCGACGGCATTCTGATGAATACGGCCATTGCCGGCGCGCAAGATCCTATCCGTATGGCATGTGCCATGAGGCTGGCTGTCGAAGCAGGACGTGAGGCATTCCTTGCGGGACGGATTCCTAGAAAATTTGCCGCTTCGCCATCGTCTCCAATGGCAGGGCGCATTGCCTGATGACTGATTTCCGGGGACAGGCAGATCGTTGGGTGATCGGAGCTAGTTCCCGGTATCAGTCTGGCGAATTCTTTTCCTGAGCCTGCAATCATGACGGATACTTCAAAAGAAAAAAAACGGAAATGCGTTCTGGTTTTTTCCGGACTTGATCCCAGTGGCGGAGCGGGCATTTCCGCAGATATCGAGGCGATAGGTGCTGTCGGAGCGCATGCCTTGCCTGTTGTGACTGCCTTGACGGTTCAGGACAACGACACGGTTTTTGCCGTAAATCCGGTTGATGTTTCGATTCTTGCGCATCAAGTACGGGTACTGACCCGGAAAATACAGGTTTCCGCCATCAAGATCGGTATTGTCGGCAATCGGGAAAATGCGCAAGCCATCGGTGAGGTCATTGCGGAATTGAGGAAAGAATTGCCGGAGTTGCCGGTTGTACTGGATACGGTACTAGGTAGCGGCCACGGGTTCGCATTGGCGGATGGAACGCCGGAATATGCCATTTCTCCCCTGATCGGCCTGGCGACGCTGGTGACGCCGAATTTGCCCGAGGCGAAACGGCTGTATCCCTTGTCGGACGATATCCGGGTGCAGGCGGAATATCTGATGACACAGGGTGCCGGAAATGTGCTGGTCAAGGGCGGTCACGGTAATGAGAATGGTTCCGTGGTCAACTGCTGGTTTTCCAGTGCCGGGATGAAACGCTGGCAATGGCAGAGACTGGCAGGAGAATTTCATGGTACGGGCTGCACGCTGGCTTCTGCGATAGCCGGTTATCTGGCGCAAGGGTTTGCGATGGAGGAGGCGTTGAAGGAAGGGCAGAAATGGTGCCAGTATGCGTTAGCAGATGCTTTTTCCATTGCGAACGGACAAAAAATACCGGGAAGGCAGTATCGTCCGGAATGGCATCGGAATATTTGATTGCAGAGTCTCAACGACACATGTTCGGAAAGAAAAAGAGGATTGGATGAAAGGACTTTATATTGTTACGCCCGATTGGGATGACACGGCCCAAATGATTGAAGTAACGGAAAAGGCATTGAAGGGAGGCGCCGGAATCGTTCAATATCGCCACAAGACTGCGGGTCCCGAGTTGCGTCTTGAACAGGCTAGGGCATTGCAAGGTTTGTGCAAGCGGTATGGCAAGCCTTTTATTATCAATGACTATGTCGATCTTTGTCTGGAACTGGATACGGACGGCATTCATGTCGGTGGAATGGACGCTCCCGTCAAACAGGTCCGTGCAGCGGTCGGGCCGGGCAAGATTGTCGGCGCATCCTGCTATGGCGATATCGAACTGGCCCGCAAGGCAACCTTGGACGGGGCAAGTTATGTCGCCTTCGGCGGTTTCTATCCGTCACGTGTCAAGAAATATCCGGTTACGACACCACAAAGTATCGTGTCTGACTGGAAAAAGGAAATGCCATCCATGCCGGTATGTGTCATTGGCGGCATGAATGCCGGAAATGCAAATCCGCTGGTCAAACTGGGGGCCGATATGGTTGCTGTGGTAAGCGGAGTCTATTTTCAGGAAGATCCTGAAAAAGCAGCTCGCGGGTTTATGGAATTATTCAGATAAAAATAAACTTGTTCAACGGATGAATTGATAACCCGGTTTCACAACCGGGTTTTTTTACAGTAAAGGCGAGAAAAGGCGTGCTGTCGCCTCAAACATTTTCTGGGGAAATCCGAGGTACCGGTTGGCCGGGACCTGTTCGGCTCGGGCGAGGTCGGACTCGAATTGGCCGGATAGCATTTCGGCCAGTCTGGGACCATATGCCGCGATGCATACTTCAAAATTGAGACGGAAACTGCGCGAATCGAAATTTGCCGTACCGATCAGGCTGTAGTGATGATCTACGACGATTGTTTTCGAGTGCAGCATCCGCCCTTTGTATTCCCATATCTTGACACCTGCACGCATGAGTTCGTCAAAGTAGGAACGTGCAGCCGAAGTGACCAGTCTCGAGTCGCTCATTCTCGGAACCAACAGGCGTACATCCACTCCCCGCAAGGCAGCGGAAGTCAGGGCAAACAGTGTAGGTTCAGTCGGGACAAAATAGGGAGTGGTCAGCCATATGCGTTTCCTGGCACTCTGGATCATTGACAGATAGATGCGATGAATGATTTCCCACTCGTTGTCAGGTCCGGAAGGAATGACCTGTACAGGGTAAGGACCGGATGACTGGATGGGGAAATAATTGGCAAGATCAGGAATTTCCTTTTCTCCGCTTGCGTAAACCCAGTCTTCCATGAATACCAGTTGCAGCCAGTGGACGGCATTGCCGGTCAATTCCAGATGGGTATCATGATAGGCATATTGGTATACCCGCTCGTCTTCCTGATCCGTGATATTGAGACCACCGGTGAATCCGACAAGTCCGTCACAAATGACGATCTTGCGGTGTGTTCTCAGGTTGACGAGCGGTTTTATGAGCTGGGTGATATGAGGTTTGTGAAAGAAGGCAAACCGGACGCCGGCTTGCAGAAGCGGTTGGATAAAGGCGTTTTTCAGTCCGGAAGATCCGATGCCATCAACAAGCAGCCTGACTGTTACTCCTGCTTTCGCTTTTCGTATCAGCAGATCACGCAATCTTGTTCCGATTTTGTCGGGGTCGAAAATGTAATATTCGAGGTGGATATGATGGGTAGCACGGGCAATAGCTTTCAGTATGGTTGTGAATGTTTCCTTCCCGTCGACAAGAAGATTCAGTGATTTTGCCGTCGTCAGGGGAAAACCTGTTGTGGTACGGATCATATTGGCGAATTGCATCAATTCCTTGGAATGGGTACTGGCCGCCAGAATATGATTGCGGAGTTGCAGGCAATCGGAGTGTTCTTTCAATGCGGTTCTTGAGAGCAATCGTCTGAATTGCTGGCGTTTCAGTTTTTGTGGGCCAAGAAAATGATAAATGAGGAATCCACCATAAGGAATAAAAGCCAGAACCAGTATCCAGCTGAGCGTGGATACCGGAGCGCGTTTCTGTAGAATGATCCAGATCGACAGGCAAACGATATGGATGAGCCATGCTATTCCCAGCCATTTCACAAGGGAAAGCTGGCCGGATGAGAAACCGAACAGTTCATCGTATGGAAACATGGTTCTGACAGGCTATCAAGCAAATGTATCCGTTATTTTGCAATGAAAAACGAGACAGTATCATACCCTTCAAATGACGATCAGGATATGAATTGACGGATATTGTGCCACTTGTGAAAAAATTCGCTGTGATCTGTTCAATGTTTCCGCAGAAAACGGCAAGCAATCTCCGATTATTTACAGGATAATGTCGAAATGGACAAAATATTGGAAAATCTCAATCCTGAACAGCTTGCAGCTGTCACGCTTCCATCACAATCCGCCCTGATTCTGGCCGGAGCCGGCTCGGGAAAAACGCGAGTATTGACGACCCGCATTGCATGGTTGCTGAAAACCGGACAGGTATCCACGGCCGGTATTGTTGCCGTCACCTTTACCAACAAAGCGGCCAGGGAAATGATGTCGCGTCTTTCGGCACTGGTTCCGGTCAATACCAACAGTCTGTGGGTCGGCACGTTTCATGGCTTGTGCAACCGGTTGCTGAGATTGCATTATCGTGATGCCGCATTGCCGCAGTCGTTCAATATTCTTGATGCGCAGGATCAGCTGTCCACAATAAAGCGATTGTTGAAGACGAACGATATTGATGATGAAAAATTTCCTCCCAGAAACCTCATGTATTTTATCAACAGTGCCAAGGAAAGAGGTCTCAGGGCATCCGATGTGGACGGACAGGATGATTATGAACGCAAAATGACCGAATTGTATGGCATGTATGAGGAGCAGTGCCAGCGTGAAGGAGTGGTTGATTTTGCGGAATTGTTGCTTAGGAGTTGCGAGCTTCTGGAAAGAAATCAGGCATTGCGTGAACATTATCAGGAGCGTTTCAGGCATATACTGGTTGATGAGTTCCAAGATACGAACGATCTTCAGTACAAATGGCTGAAACTTCTGGCAGGTGGCAATACGGCGATTTTTGCTGTCGGTGATGATGACCAGAGTATTTATGCGTTCCGGGGAGCCAACGTCGGCAATATGCTTTCTTTCCGGCATGATTTCAATGTAGGCAACCTGATCAGACTGGAACAGAATTACCGTTCATACCGCAATATACTGGACGTTGCCAATGCACTGATTGCCCACAACACGCATCGTCTCGGCAAGAATCTGCGTACAGATGCCGGAGAGGGTGAGCCCATTCGTGTATGCGAATCCCCTTCCGATCTGGGCGAGGTCCAGTGGATTCTGGACGAAGTCAGTCATTTGATCAATGATGGGATTCCCGGACGCGAAATCGCTGTGCTGTACCGTTCCAATGCACAGTCAAGGGTTATCGAGCATGGTCTTTTCAGTGCAGGAATTCCTTACCGTGTGTATGGCGGTTTGCGTTTCTTCGAACGGGCTGAAATCAAGCACGCTATCGCCTATCTTCAGCTGATTGACAATCCCGACAACAATGCGGCTTTTCTGAGAGTGGTCAATTTCCCGGTACGGGGAATCGGAGCAAGAACAATCGAGCAGTTGCAGGAAATATCCCGTTTGCATGATGTATCGTTGTATGCCGCTATTCCTTATATTTCGGGAAAAGGTGGAACGGCGTTGGCTTCGTTTGTCCACATTATCCAGGGTATCCGTTCCGAAGTGAGAAATATGGATTTGCCAGCGCTCATACAAACGGTTCTGGACAAAAGCGGCCTTCTTATGCATTACCAGAAGGAAAAGGACGGTGCGGACCGGATTGAAAATCTGGGACAGCTTGTTTCCGCAGCGACCCAGTTTTTATCGGAAGAAGGTTTTCCGCTAGATGCTCCCGCTCTTTTGGTTGAACAGGGCCATGCACAGGAAAATGCCGATAATCCATTACTGACCGTCGATCGTGTCATTGATGCGGATATTCCGTTGGCTATGATTATGTCGCCGCTTGCCGCTTTTCTGACACATGCTTCTCTTGAGGCGGGTGAAAATCAGGCTGAAGAGGGACAGGACGCCTTGCAGCTGATGACCGTGCATTCTGCCAAAGGGCTTGAATTCGATGCCGTTTTCATTACCGGACTGGAAGAAGGTCTGTTTCCACATGAAAACAGCACCAGGGAAAGCGGCGGAGTCGAGGAAGAACGACGCCTGATGTATGTCGCCATTACACGAGCCAGAAAACGGCTTTATCTGAGTTATGCGCAGACCCGGATGCTGCATGGACATATGCGTTACAACGTGTCTTCCCGCTTTTTGAGTGAATTGCCTGACGCGAATCTGAAATGGCTGGCATCCCGCAGACAGTCTGTTTATGCCGGTATCCGGAAAGAACCGGTCGCGCAATTCGATTCGCCACGTATGTCTGAAAAAACGGTTTCCACTTCTTTTCACAGAAGTGGCGAGTGGCAGATCGGTCAAACCGTTTTCCACAAAAAGTTCGGAGAAGGCGTGATCGTCAGTCTGGAAGGCAACGGGACGAATATCCGTGCCAGCATCAATTTCGGCCGATCCGGCATGAAGCTGCTGGATCTGGGGATTGCAAAACTGGAACGTGTTTCCTGAATCAGGACAAAAACAGTTCTTCCGATGTGACAGTGGCTGTTCCGAGTTTGCCGACCACAATGCCGGCAGCGCGATTGGCGATCCGGACAGCTTCCTCAACTGTTCTGCCATTCCCGATCATTGTCGCCAGTGTCGCAATGACTGTGTCTCCGGCTCCGGAAACGTCAAAAACCTCGCGTGCCACAGTTGGGATGTGCAAGACTTCTCGGGCACCATATAAAGACATGCCTTCTTCCGAGCGTGTCAGCAAAAGATATTCCAGATCGAGCGATTCTCGCAAATTCTGGGCTTTGGCCGTCAGATCGGATTCATCTTGCCAGTTTCCGACGATCTGGCGCAATTCGGCTTTGTTGGGAGTCAGGATCGTCGCTCCGCGGTATCTGGAAAAATCATCTCCTTTTGGATCGATCAGTGTTGTTTTGCCCGCTTTTTTCGCGTCGGCAATCATGCAGGAGACCCGATCGAGAGCACCTTTCCCATAATCGGACAGCACAATAATGTCATGTGTTTGCAGGAGAATCCTGTATTGCTGCAATTTGTCTTCCAGTACTTCGCGGGTCGGTTTTTTTTCGAAATCAAGCCGCAGAAGCTGTTGCTGTCTGCCTATGACCCGCAGTTTGACCGTCGTAGAAATATCCGGCGATGAATGAAGGCAAGGGATAATGCCGGATTCATCGAGCAGTTTTTCGACAATGGTTCCTGCCTCGTCTTGTCCGACAATGCCCAGAAGGCTACATGCCGCACCCAGTGCGGCGGCATTGCGGGCGACGTTGGCCGCTCCACCCAGCCGCTCCTCGTTTTTTCCGATCAGGACAACCGGTACCGGTGCTTCAGGCGATATCCGGTTGACCTCGCCGAACCAGTAACGGTCCAGCATGATGTCACCTGCAATCAAAATGCGCGTTTTGAGGGAATGATTCATGTTCATGGTAGTTTTGCGGATGCAAAGGGTTCGGATATATCGAAAGTGCGTGCCGTTTTATGATGACAGTTTCATTTCTTCCACCCGTTTCGGCGGATAGGTTTCCCACTGATGACAACCGGGACATTGCCAGTAGAATTGTCGTGCCTCGAAACCGCAATGATTGCATTGATAACGAGACAGTCTGGAAGCATATCGCTGTACCAGGTTTCGGACAAAAGACAAATCTTCGCGGATTTCGGGCGGCACGACCAGCAATTGCGCCTCAAGCAGTTTGTCCAGACCAAGCAATGTCGGTGTTCTTCTCAATTCATCATGTACAAGTGTGTTGGCAGTCTCTACACCTTCCTGCTTTAGTACCGCCTTGAAAAGGACTTCGAGCAAATCGATCGAAGCCGTCTCGAACAGATAGGATTTCAGAAGGCTGATACCTTCCTGGGGACGTCCGACGGACTGGAATCCGTCCATAAGACGTTGGGCGACCAGAACAGTGTGCGGCATACTCTGTTTTTCTACCCGTCGCCAGGTTGCAAGCGCTTCTTCGGGTTTGCCAAGAGCCATCAGGGCATCACCTGTGAGTATTGTGGTACGTACGCTCATTCTGTCGATCGAGAGAGCGGTTTCCAGCAACGGGAGCGCTTTTTCCGGATGTGTATTGACGAGTTCGTCTTCAGCCAGTTCACAATAGAACTGGGCAATCTGCTTGTTACGGTTTCCTGTCCCGGAATTCTGGAGGGCCTTGGCGGCATCGATGGCTTGTCTCCATTCTTTTTCGCGTTGGAAAATTTCCAGAAGGGCGCGACGCGCCTGTATGGAATAGGGCGTTTCGGTCAATTCGCGGAAAATTTCCTCAGCCCTGTCGAGAAGACCGGCTTTCAGAAAGTCCTGTCCAAGTTCATATTGTGCCTGCATGCGCTGTTCCGGAGGAAGGTCGGGGCGGAGTAACAGGTTCTGGTGCATACGGATAGCACGTTCCGTTTCTCCTCGGCGCCGGAATAGGTGGCCCAGTGCGAAATGCAGTTCAGCCGTTTCCGGATCCAGTTTCACGATTTCGATGAATGCATCGATAGCCTTGTCAGGTTGTTCATTCAGAAGGAAGTTCAGTCCTTTGAAATAACCTTTTGGAAGACTGCGTGATTCGGAAAGCAGTTGTTTGATATCGATACGTGCGGCAATCCAGCCAAGCCCGAAAAAAATCGGGATACTCAACAGCCACCAGATTTCGAATTCCATACGATGCCTAAAATAAAAAAACTATTCAATGTTTGTTTTGGAAACCGCACCGGCCGGAAACGGTTCATTCTTTTCTTGCGGGATTTCAGGAGAACGTTCCAGTTCAGCGATTCTTTTCCGTTGTCTGGACAGTTCCCGGCGGCTCCGGAAAATGACAGGTATCATGGCCAGCAGACCGAGAAAACAGCCTGTAATGAAGAAACAGAGTACGACCAGAACAAGCGGACCGCGCAACTCATATCCCCAGAAAAAGTATAAGGCGGTTTCTTGTGTATTTTTCAGTGCAAGCACGAAAAAGAATATGAAAAGGGCCAATGCAATTATACGAGATAGCCACTTCATGATTCAGTCCTTGTAACGGGTGTGTATCGCATTTTCGAAAGAAATGTAGATTGTACGTGAAAAAGGGCATCCGAAGATGCCCTTTTCGATTGAAAGCCTGGCCGGAGCAGCAGGCGATCAGTCCGGTTTTGCCACTGAATCCACTCTCTGGCGCAATTCCTTTCCGGGTTTGAAGTGAGGCACCCGTTTTTCTTCGACCATCACTTTTTCGCCGGAACGTGGATTGCGTCCGATCCGTGGCGGCCGGACACTCAATGCAAAGCTGCCAAAACCACGAATTTCGATGCGCTGGCCTTCAGCCAAAGCACACGCCATAGCGTCCAGTATGGTTTTTACTGTCAGTTCGGCATCTTTGGCAAGCAATTGCGGATAGCTGTTTGCCAGAGAAACGATCAATTCGGATTTTGTCATCGTACACCCGTAATTACTGCTTGTTATCGAACTTGGCTTTCAGCAAGGCACCAAGGCTAGTCATGCCGGAAGCAGCGCTGGAATCGTTCTGTATTTTCTGCATGGCTTCCTGGGTTTCCATCTGGTCTTTTGCCTTGATCGACAGCTGAAGCGTACGGGACTTGCGGTCGATATTGATAATCATGGTTTCAATCTGATCACCGACCTTCAGATGGGTTCCGGCATCTTCAACGCGGTCTCTCGAAATTTCGGAGGCGCGCAGATAGCCTTCCACATCGTCATTGAGCTGGATGACCGCACCTTTCGGTTCGACGGACTTGACAGTACCGGATACGACGCTGCCCTTGTCATTCATGGCGATGTAGTTGTTGAACGGATCGCCTTCAAGCTGTTTGACTCCCAGAGAGACGCGTTCACGTTCGACATCGATAGCCAGAACGACGGCTTCCAGTTCATCGCCTTTCTTGAAATTGTGAACGGCGGTTTCTCCCGGTTCGGTCCATGACAGATCGGAAAGATGAACCAGCCCGTCGATATTGCCCGGCAATCCGATAAATACACCAAAGTCCGTGATGGATTTGATCGCGCCGCTGACTTTGTCACCTTTCTTGTGAGTTTCGGCGAATTCTTCCCATGGATTCGGCTTGCACTGTTTCATGCCCAGACTGATGCGGCGGCGTTCCTCATCGATTTCCAGAACCATGACTTCAACTTCGTCACCCAGTTTGACGACCTTGTTCGGAGCAACGTTCTTGTTGGTCCAGTCCATTTCGGAGACATGAACCAGGCCTTCGATACCTTGTTCGACTTCAACGAAAGCACCATAATCGGTCAGGTTGGTGACCTTGCCGAACAGACGGGTACCTTGCGGATAACGGCGGGAAAGGCCGGTCCACGGATCGTCGCCAAGCTGTTTGACACCGAGCGAAACACGATTTTTTTCCTGATCGTATTTCAGGACCTTGGCGGTGATTTCCTGTCCGACCGTCAGCATTTCAGACGGATGGCGAACACGGCGCCATGCCAGGTCGGTAATGTGCAGCAGACCGTCAATGCCTCCCAGATCGATGAAGGCGCCGTAATCGGTGATGTTCTTGACAACGCCGTTGACAATGGTTCCTTCTTTCAGGGTTTCCATCAGTTTCTGGCGTTCTTCACCCATGGATGCCTCGACGACGGCACGGCGGGACAACACGACATTGTTGCGCTTGCGGTCCAGCTTGATGACCTTGAATTCCAGCGTTTTGCCTTCATAAGGCGTGGTGTCCTTGACAGGACGGGTATCAACCAAAGAGCCGGGCAGGAAAGCACGGATACCGTTGGTCAGAACGGTTAGACCGCCCTTGACTTTTCCGTTGACGGTACCGGTAACGATTTCACCTGATTCCATGGCTTTTTCAAGAGCCAGCCAGGAAGCGAGCCGTTTGGCTTTGTCACGTGAAAGGATCGTGTCGCCATAACCGTTTTCGAGCGATTCGATAGCGACGGAGACGTAGTCACCGACCTTGACTTCCAATTCGCCGACATCGTTTTTGAATTCATCGATAGGGATGAACGATTCGGATTTCAGTCCGGCATTGACGACAACAAAATTATGATCGATACGAACGACTTCGGCTGAAATGACTTCGCCTGAACGCATGTCATGGCGTGCGAGCGATTCTTCAAACAAAGCGGCAAAACTTTCCGTTCCGGAGTTTTGAGTGGGTGCAACAGTAGGCATATATTAATTGTGAAAAACCGGTTATCCCAGAGAGAAAAACCGGGTTAGGTTTTATAAACACCCGAAAAGGCCTTGCACCTTGACGGGGCCAAGAAGGCCATCATGGCCTCAACTGCATTTATTGTTTTTCCGAGCGAACAGGTCCAAGACACATTTAACGGTTTCATCGATATCCAGTGTGGAAGTATCGAGCGTTATTGCATCCTTTGCCGGGACAAGCGGCGCTTCCTTGCGGCAGGTATCCCGCTGGTCCCGTTCGATCAAATCTTTTCGGAGGCTGTCAATACTAGCAGGAATTCCTTTTTCCAACAACTGCTTATATCTTCTTTCCGCGCGAATGTCCACACTCGCGGTCAGAAATATCTTGAGATCGGCTTCAGGAAAAATGACTGTTCCCATATCGCGTCCATCCGCAACCAGTCCCGGTGCTTTTCTGAAACCGGTTTGCAGATCGATCAGGGCCTTTCGTACCTTTGGAAAGGTTGCGATAATGGATGCAGTATTTCCGACTTTTTCCGTACGGATCGCTTCAGTGACGTCTTCCTGTCCAAGAAAAACTCTTTTTTTTGCAAAACGGCAAGGCAGATGAGTCGCAATCGAGGCAACCTGGTCGATATCATCCGGAGCAATGCCCGAACGCATTACTGACAGGGCTGTCAGGCGGTACAATGCACCGGAATCGAGATAATGGAAGTGCAGTTTCTCCGCAACAATTTGTGCAACAGTTCCCTTTCCCGAGGCAGTCGGGCCGTCGATAGTGATGATGGAAATGTTCATGGATGAGTTTGACACAGGCATGTTTTATCGGGTGAAATGAAAAATCCCGTCTTTTGGACTCATGGATAACAGCATATTATTCGAATTGAACAAAATGTTTCTGAAAATTGTTCGTGCAGGGTTAGAATCTGGGGTAAAAATGGTACACAAGAGCATATCGTCGTGCAACCAGTCCTTTTACCGGTTTTGCAACCTTAATTTCTACTGCGACATTTGAAAATGATTTCAGAATTTGACTTGTTGTCGGAAAAAATCAGCCAGTTGGCCAGCCTGACTCATACCTTGAGAAGGGAAAATGCCGATTTGAGATTGAAAAATACGGAACTCAAGCTGGAAAACAGGCAGCTGATGGAAAGGATGGAAAGTGCCCATCAGCGGGTTTCTTCCCTGATGCAAACGCTGCCGGTAGCGAAGGATGATGACAAGGAGGGTGCCGAATGATACAGATCGATGTGACGATCATGGGGCAGCATTATCGTCTGGCATGCCATGAGGACGAGGAAAGAAAACTGAGAGAAGCGGTCGCCTATCTGGACGGGAAGATGTGCACGATTCGGGATTCCGGAAAAATAAAGGGAAACGACAGGATTGCCGTCATGGCTTCGCTTTCCATTGCGGCTGAGTTGCTGTCGACGAAATCGCCGAATGGTCCGCTCTCTGAAATGACCATGTCCGAGATCAAACAGAAAATGGATGCCATGAACAGTATGCTGGATCAGGCACTCGCTCCCCAGGAGGATCTTTTCTGACACGATGTAGATTTCCGGGACAAAGCGGTTGACAGAAGTTCTTATTCAGGTAGACTGAAACTACCCTGCGGTGTTCGTGATTGTCATATATTCTTTGAACCATTTCTGAGCACAGGTTGCGGAATTTTGCTGGATGGGCGTGCGCATCGCTCGTTCGATGAACCCGAAATTCGGCTTACCGTGACCACCTTGAACCTTCGGTTCAAGATGCCGACATAGCGGCACAGGCGGGGCTCCTGTTTCGAACGGCGGCATGGTTTCATGCGGTCGTTTTTCAGATAGAAACTCCCTTTTCAGTACCCCCTTTGGGGATCGACCTGTGAAGTGAGTGTTTCGCCTCTTTCAAGCGCATGAATGAGACCGGCGATCTGTTTCACGGTTTCGTGACAGAAGGTCAATGCAGCGATATGGGGTGTGATTGTAATGTTGTCATGGCTCCAGAACGGATGATCTGGCGGGAGCGGCTCCATGCCTGTGACATCCAGTGTCGCTGCACGGATCAGGCCGGTCCGCATCGCTTCCATCAGATCGTTCTCGACAAGATGGGCTCCTCTCCCTGCATTGATCAGACAGGCGCCATGTTCAAGGTGGCAGAAGTTGTCCAGGTTGAGTATGCCTGCCGTTTCAGCGGTTAGCGGCAAGACACAGACCAGAATGCAAACATTGTCAAGGAATGCATGCATTTGTTCCTGGCCAGCGTAACAGTCGATGCCAGGCATGTTTTTCTTGCTGCGACTCCAGCCTCGGAGCGGGAAGCCGAATGGTCTGAGTGCATTGGCTACGGCCGTTCCCATGATACCCAGGCCCATGATTCCAATGGTGAAATTTTTCCGTTCACGGGGTTCGAGCATTTCCCATGTTTTTTGCCGTGCCTGTTTTTCATATTTGTCGAAACGGCGGAAATAACGAAGGACGGCGTAGGTAACATATTCAGCCATCTGGATCGCCATTCCTGCATCTTCGAGCCTGAAAATGGGGACATTTGCTTTAGTCACGTAATCCATGGCAAGGAGGGAATCAACCCCGGCAGCAAGGTTGACGATGGCTTTCAGTCCGGTTCTGTTCCGAAACAGCGATGCTGGCGGATTCCATACCAGCGCGTAATCTGCAGGGGCATCGTCACCAGGTTGCCACAGACGGATTTCGGCCTCTGGCAGTGCAGTTTTCAGTTCCCGCAACCATTCAGCCGGATTTTCTCCTTCGTTATAGTACAGAATGCGCATGGTCGTGTTCCCCTATGCCGGGCATTTTCGCTTTCACCTCGGTTGACACGTGTGTTTTCAGTCCCAGTTTTGCCAGCAGGGCACGATCTTCATCGGCTTCGGAGTTATCTGTTGTGAGCAGTTTTTCACCATAGAAAATCGAGTTCGCTCCCGCCAGGAAACACAGCGCCTGAATGGCTTCTCCCAGTTCGTGGCGTCCGGCAGACATGCGGACTCTTGCTTCCGGCATGACGATTCTTGTCACGGCGATCGTTCTGACGAATTCAAGAGGATCAAGCGGTTTGACATTGAACAGGGGCGTTCCCTCAATCGGGACAAGATGATTGATTGGTACAGCTTCGGGATACGGATTCAGGTTGGCAAGCTGGGAAATCAGTTCCGCACGTTGCTGTCTTGATTCACCCATACCAATAATTCCGCCGCAACAGACCTTGATTCCTGCCTTGCGGACCCGACCGAGGGTATCCAGTCTGTCCTGATAGGTTCTTGTCGAGATGATATTGGCATAGTGGCTGGGTGCCGTATCCAGGTTGTGATTGTAGTAATCAAGACCGGCCTCCTTCAGTTTTTCAGCCTGTTCTTCTTTCAACATGCCGAGTGTCATACAGGTTTCAAGGCCAAGTGCCTTGACAGCGCGGACGATTTTCAGGTACTTGTCAAAGTCACGGTCGTTGGGAGAACGGCCGGATGCTCCCATACAGAATCGGGTGGCGCCGTTATCTTTCGCTCTTTGTGCCGCGGTTACAACCGTTTCCAGATCAAGCATTTTGCTTGGGGTGACATCCGTGTTGTGGTGTATGGATTGGGAACAGTATCCGCAATCTTCCGTGCAGGCGCCTGTTTTCAGGGATATCAGGGTTGCCAGTTCGACATCGCCGTCCGGAAAATGGGCGCGATGGATTTCCTGGGCACGGAACATCAGTTCATGAAACGGCAGTTCGTAAAGTGCAAGAATTTCCTTGACAGGCCATGTTTCAGGTTCCGGCATGGCGGTTGCTTCTGTATGGCGATAAAAAGTGATAGGTTGTGACATGGGATATTCTTTCAATCGTTTTTATAACGGCCAGTCTGGCAAATCGTTCAGGTTCAGATAAGTATCGGTCTGCGAAAATGATTCGAGATAGGGAATGGTTCCTAGCCTTGGTGCATTCAGACGTGATTCGAGCGTTCGGACGTTTTCGTTTCCAAAAGGCATATCAGGTTCTATCCGGTTGGCGATCCATCCGGCCAGTTTCAGATTCCTGGCTCGAATGGCTTCTGCCGTCAATAGCGCATGATTGATACAACCAAGCTTCAGTCCGACAACCAGAATAACCGGAAGGTTCAATTGTACAGCGAGATCGGCGCTTGAAGTGCTTTCAGAGAAAGGAACGCAAAAACCGCCGACTCCTTCTACGATAACTGCGTCGGCGCAGCGGCTGATTTCACGGTAACAGGACAGGATATGCGGAAGGTCGATAACACGTTTGTCCAGTACGGCAGCCAGATGCGGCGCTATCGGTGTACGCAGGAGAAAAGGGGAAACCAGCGATACGGGCAGATTCATGTTGGAGGCATGCATCAGCGCATCCACATCCTCGTTGTGCCAGATTCCGTCAAGCTGTGAGGCGCCGGCTGCGACTGGTTTCATGACCGCGACGCGCAGCCCTTTTCCGACAAGGTTCCTGACAAGTGCACAGGATACAGTTGTTTTTCCGATTTCAGTGTCTGTACCGGTAATGAAATAAGATATCGGATTCACGCCTGTATGACCTTTTCAAATACAGTTATGGTTTTTGCTGCAAGCAACTCAATATCCGTGTCGTTAAGAATGTACGGAGGCATCAGATAGACTGTATTGCCAATGGGGCGCATCAGCAGTTCGTGTTCAAGTGCGGTTTCGAAAAAACGTCGTGGGAAAACCGCCTGTTTTTCTGGAGACATTTCGACATCGAATGCCCAGATCATTCCGCGATTGCGGAAATGCCGCACTTTCGGATGTTGTTTCAGGGAATCTAGTGCATCGCTGATTTTGCCTGAAATAGTCCGGTTGTGATTGATGACATCGTGAAGTCTGAAAAGCTCGAGACTTGCCAGTGCCGCACGGCAGGCAAGCGGATTGCCGGTATATGAATGGGAATGAAGAAATCCGCGAGTAATGTCGCGGTCATAAAAGGCGTTGTATATCCTGTCTGTCGTCATGACAACGGACAGCGGCAAATATCCAGCGGTAATCCCTTTTGACAGACACAGCATATCCGGCCAGATACCTGTCTGTTCGCAGGCAAAGAAGCTTCCGGTTCTGCCGAATCCGACAGCGATTTCGTCAGCAATCAGATGAACCTTGTAACGGTCGCACAATTCGCGGACGCGTTTCAGATATTCCGGAGAATACATCACGAATCCGGCGGCACACTGGACAAGCGGTTCAACAATGACAGCCGCTATTCGGTCCGATTTTTCCTGCAGAAGGGCTTCGAGCCTGTTTGCCGCGTGGATGGCAATATCACTGGCAGACTGACCGTCTTTCGCTTTCCTATTATCCGGTGATTCGACAATGTGTGAATTCCGGATCAATGGAGCGTATGAGTCACGGAAAAGGGTAACGTCTGTAACGGACAGGGCACCGATCGTTTCACCGTGATAACTGTTTTGCAGACAGATGAATTCCTGTTTTTGAGGCAGACCACTGTTTTTCCAGTGATGAAAGCTCATCTTGAGCGCAATTTCGACTGCCGATGCGCCATCCGATGCATAAAAACAGTGACCCAGTGTATAACCGGTTAAGGCTGACAACTTTTCCGAAAGTTCGACGACCGGTTCATGTGTACAGCCGGCCAGCATGGCGTGTTCGAGCGTATTCAGCTGATCTTTTACGGCCTTGCTGATGAAAGGGTTTCCATGTCCGAACAGATTGGTCCACCATGAGCTGATCGCATCCAGGTAACGGTTGCCGTCCTGATCGTAAAGCCAAATACCCTTGCCGCTTTTGAGTGCCACGAGCGGGAGTGTTTCGTGATGCTGCATCTGGGTACAGGGATGCCAGACATTTTTCAGGCTCCGTTCAATCCAGCCGATGGATCGGAGATGTGAATGTTTCACGTTGAGCTTGTTTGCCATATGTCAGAAAAAAGTGCCGTCAAAATAGTACCATCGCCCGTTCTTTTTAATAAAACGGCTTATTTCATGCAGTTTCTGCATTCTGCCGTTCTGTTTGTAACTGGCGATAAATTCCACGATTGCCCTGTCTTCATGTTCCTGATGACGGATAATTTTCAGTCCCATCCATTTGAGTGGCGAGTTTTTTTCGATAATGGTTCCTGACGGGCGGTTTTCATCAACCCATGTTTCGCGAAGATAATGTTCATTTCCCATCACATAGGCGCTGTACCTGGAACGCATGAGGGAAAGGGCGTCTTTCGCGACAGCATTGCCATCCAGGCAGGGTTTGCAGCAATGTTCAAACGACAGACCTCCGCAGGGGCAATCCTGCCGGTCAGAAACCTTTTTTTTTGACATACCGCTTATTTCATTCCACAAAATTCGAAGTCGACCTCGGGCAGTTTTCCGGAAACAATATCGGCAATCGCGCGACCGGAACCGCAGCCCATGGTCCATCCCAGCGTGCCGTGACCGGTGTTCAGAAAGAGATTGCTGTATCCGGTTTTCCCGATATAGGGAATATTGGACGGTGTCATCGGGCGAAGGCCTGTCCAGAAATGCGGTTGGTCATAATCGCAGGCTTCCGGAAACAGTTCCGATGTACGGCGGATCAGGGCCTGGCAGCGTGCTTCATTGAGCTGGCGACCGTAACTGTTCATTTCCGCGGTACCGCCGACGCGCAGGCGGTTGCCCAACCGTGAAAAAACGAGTTTGTGACCGGCATCGATCAGTGAGACATAAGGTGCCTTGTCCGGATCCTTGACCGGGAACGTTGCGGAATATCCCTTGGCGGGATAGATCATCAGATGAATATCGAGTGGTTTCAGGAAAGGTGCAGAAAAACTGCCCAGCGAAATAACGAAGGCATCTGCCTCGAGTACCTCGAATTCACCGGTTGGTGTAATGGTTTCCACAGCGCGGATCCGTGATGCAGCACCGGTTCCTTCTGCCAGCAGCCGGGTAGCGGTTGTGTTGAAACGGAATTCAACACCCTTTTCACGGGCTTTCCCGGACAGGGCAATCGTGAACTCGCGGGAATCACCATGTTCGTCATCAGGCGTGAAGTCTCCGCCGATCAGCTTGTCCCTGACCGGTGAAAGTGCAGGCTCAATCCGGATGACTTCGTCCGGAGTGATGGTATTGCGAGGACATCCCAGAGATGTCATCAGTTTCGCACCGGCTTTGGAAGATTCATAATCGGCCTTGTCGGTATAGAAATGCATGATTCCGCGATGCAGATGGGTATATTCGATGCCGGCTTCTTCCCTGAGTACACGCAGAGTTTTCTTGCTGAAATCCGCCATGGCGACACATTGACGCGTATTGTGCGCAGTCCGTTTGGGAGTACATTCCAGCAGAAAGCGTGCGCCCCATTCCCATTGAAGCTGTTCTGCGCGGAACCGGTACAACAGAGGAGCGTCATCCTTGCCGAGCCATTTCAGGATTTTCGATGGCGCAGAAGGGTTGGCCCAGGGTTCGGAGTGGGATACGGAAATTTGCGATCCATTTCCGAATGTTGTTTCCTGCGCAGCGCCCGGGCGACGTTCGATGACAGTAACATCATGCCCTGCCTGACGCAAAAACCAGGCTGCCGCCGTTCCTGTAATACCCGATCCTAGTACGATGACTTTCACAATTTGCCTCTTTGTTTATCTGTTTGGGTCCTGGTCGATACCGTCCCCGTTTTTTTCCGTTATTTTAAGATGATTGCTTTCGGAAAAAAATTCTTTTTGTCTCAGTCTGTGAAGTTCATCCGTAACCGCATGAGTGACAACGACGTCCAGAGTGCTTTGCAGGTCTTTTTTGATTTCCGTTACGAGCGTTCCTGTCATGTTCTGGATACAGGCGGCCAGATTCTGCTGGATGATTTCTTCAAGCACGAACTGGATGCGCTCCTCGATGCGTTTGAGGATTCTTTCAGACAGACGCTGTTCAAGTTCGCTCCATGCCGTTTCATTGCGCGCGGCATCAGTCAGGTCAGGCAATGTCGACAGTATTTCGGTCAGAACGGGATAATCGTCTGTTCCAGAAGAATCCACTCCGGCGTTCTGGTGTCCGATATCGCGTATTATCGGGTTGTCTTCAGGGGTGGCGGGTTTTGAACTGTTCATTGTTTGGCAATTTCATGATGAAGTGTATATCCACGTTCCCGGTAATGGGCGTATCGCTGGCGACCAGCTGCTGTGTCGGCAGGATCCGTCGAGATCAGTTCGATGAGCCGGTCGAACCGGGCATAACAGGCAGGTACCGTTGCCGAAAGGTTGACCAGAATCCCGTAATGGGGCATTTCGCCGTGATCATCCGGAGTGAGGACGACAGGAGAACGGAAGGCCTGCCTGTCGCCGATCATGGCGTGTGGCAGGAAATCCGAATCCGAAAAAGTCCATAGCGCTTCATCCAGCTTGTTTAACATGTCCCTGTCACTGGAGAAAAGGATGATCTTGCAGTCCGGTGCATTGGTCAACGCTTTCCGTACCCATCGGCATGTATAGTTGATCTTGTCTGCAATATGTGTACGGAACTCGATTTTTGTCATGGCAAACACTTGTCTGGCAAGAGAAAAACACACCGGTTGGGCCGGAGAGCAATCCGGTTAATTATGAAGCGTTTTCCCTTGATTGGCAAAGTTTCATGTGGTCAGACCGTTATGGCGAAGCAGGGCATCGATTGACGGCTGACGGCCTCTGAAAGCCACAAACGATTCGATGGCGGGGCGTGAACCTCCAACGGAAAGGATTTCCTCAAGCAGTTTCGCTCCCATGGCAGGGGAGATCAGGTCATTGCCGTTAGCCAGAGATTCCTCGAAAGCGCTGTAGACATCGGCGGACAACACTTCTGCCCATTTGTAGCTGTAGTAGCCGGCAGCATAACCCCCGGCAAATATGTGACTGAACGACTGCAGGAAACGGTTGAATGCAGGGGGAATGACGACAGCGTATTTCTGGCGTATTCCGTCCAGTATATCCTGTGCGGTTTTCGGACTGTCGGGATCATAATCATAATGCAGGTGCATGTCTGCCAGCGAAAATTCGACCTGTCGCAGCATTTGCAGCCCGGACTGATAGTTTTTTGCCGCCAGCATCTTGTCGAAGAGTTCTTTCGGTAACGGTTCCTTTGTATCGATATGCGAAGTCATGTGACGGACGACATCCCATTCCCAGCAGAAGTTTTCCATGAACTGGGATGGCATTTCCACGGCATCCCATTCAACACCGGAAATTCCGGATACGCCCAGTTCATCCACTTTTGTCAACAGATGATGCAAACCGTGTCCGAATTCGTGAAAGAGCGTCATGACTTCATCGTGTGTGAAAAGAGCTGGTTGCCGCTTACCGTCTTTTTCCAGCGGAGATGAAAAATTGCAGGTCAGATAGGCGACCGGTGTCTGGAGTCCATCAGCCGTCATGCGTCGGCTGCGGGCATCGTCCATCCAGGCACCTCCCCGTTTTCCAGGACGGGCGTACAGATCCATATAGAACTGTCCGATCAGTTTTCCGTTTTTTTCGATCCGGAAGAATTTGACATCCTTGTGCCATACCGGAGCGGTATCCGGAAGAATGGATACCGAATAGAGTGTCTGTACCAGCCTGAACAGACCTTCCAGTACGTTCGGTTCAGGAAAATACTGTTTGACTTCCTGTTCGGAGAAGGCATAACGCTTCTGGCGGAGTTTCTCGGAAACGTAAGCCATGTCCCATGCCAGCAAATTCCCGATACCCAATTCTTCTTTTCCGAAGCGCTTCAGTTCCGCCAGATCTTTTTCTGCATAAGGGCGAGCCTTTTCTGCAAGATTTTCCAGAAAAACGATGACTTCGTCCGGTGTTCGCGCCATTTTCGGTACCAGAGATACTTCGGCAAAATTGCGATAACCGAGCAGTTGCGCTTCTTCTTTCCTCAGGCGTAACAACTCGCTGATGTTGCCGGTATTGTCCCATTCCGGGTTGGCGCCGAGTTCGGAGGCGCGTGTCGCGTTGGCGCGGTACATTTGTTCGCGGATGGCACGGTTGTCCGCGTATTGCATGACAGGATAAAAAGAAGGGAAATGCAGGGTGAATTTGTAACCTGTCTTGTTGTCAGCTTTGGCTGCTGCCTGTGCAGCATGCAGAATGTCTTCAGGCAGGCCGGCCAGTTCGGATACATCCTGAACCAGCAGTTCGAAGCCGTTGGTGGCATCCAGAACGTTTTCCGAAAAACGAGTCGACAGAGACGCGGTCTTTTCCTGGATTTCGGCGAAACGTTTCTTTTTGTCTTCCGGCAGTTCCGCTCCTCCCAGGCGGAAATCACGAAGCGTGTTCTCGATGACTCGCCGGCGGGACGGGCTCAGTGAATCGAACGAGGATGCGTTTCGTATGGCCTTGTATTTTTCAAACAGTACCAGATTTTGTGAAAGGGATGTCCAGAATTCGGTTATTCTAGGGATGTTCTCGTTGTATGCGGCGCGCAGTTCCGGTGTGTCGGCGACAGCGCTCAAATGGCCGACAATTCCCCAGGCGCGGCCAAGCTGCTCGGTACAGTCGTCCAGCGGTATGACGAAATTTTCCCAGGTAATGTCCGTCAAGGGCTCTTCCAGCCTGGTGATGACGGTTTTGCAACGGTTCAGAAGTGTTTCGATTGCCGGAGTAACATGCTCCGGGCGAATTTCGTCGAAACGTGGAAGGCCATCGAAATTCAGTAACGGATTGGACATCGGATACTCCTTTCAGATAAGGTCAGGTCAAATGAAAAAGGTACGCTTTCCTGCGTACCTTTTTTGCCGCTTTTGCGTTTACTGTTTCTGTCTGTCCTGCAGTTTCTTTTCGGCCGCTTCAATGGCATTGGACAACAGCATGGTAATGGTCATCGGTCCGACACCACCGGGTACGGGCGTAATGTAACCGGCCACTTCCTTGACATTGGGGAAATCGACATCACTCCAGAGCTTGCCGTTTTCGTCCCGTTCAATGCCGACATCAATCACGACCGCGCCCGGTTTGACCATATCGGCCTTGATGATGTTGCGCTGGCCGGTCGCGGCGACCACAATGTCCGCCAGACGGGTGTGATGTCCCAGGTCGCGGGTTTTCGAGTTGCAGATCGTGATCGTGGCGCCAGCTTGCAGCAGAAGCATGGCCAATGGTTTGCCGACGATATTGGATGCACCAACGATGACGGCATGGGCGCCACGAATCGGATAGTTGATGGATTCCAGCATTTTCATGACACCATGTGGCGTGCATGGCTTGATTTTTGGCTGCCCTGTCATCAACAGGCCGGTATTGACTACGGTAAAGCAGTCCATATCCTTTTCGGGATTGATCGCTTCAATCACTTTGCGGGGATCGATATGATCAGGCAGTGGCAACTGAACCAAAATTCCGTGAATGGCCGGATCTTCGTTCAAGACACGGATTCGTTCCAGCAACTGGGTTTCCGTAAAGCTGGAATCGTATTTTTCGAGAATGGAGCGGATACCGTTATTGTTGCAGGAACGTTCCTTGTTCTGCACATAAACCATGGAAGCCGGATTGTCGCCTACCATGATAACGGCCAGACCCGGAGTTTCTCCTGCGGCGGCCAGTTTTGCCGCACGTTCGGCGATATCCTTGCGGATTTCTCTGGCCAGCTCGTTTCCGTTGATAATTTGGGCAGTCATGTTGTTTGATGAATAAAAAAACCGTTAAAAAACATTATACGATGATATCTCTTGTCCGTTCTTCATACTTGACGGCAAGTAAACCCTATAAGCTACACGAAAAAACGGTTTTTATGAAGAGGTTTCCCGATTTTTAAGGAAACGATGATGTGAGTGATCACTTTTTTCGCGCGATTTGACAGATATGACGCCTGCTTATGGTTTATTATTATTTTTTCAAAAACGCGGTCTTTCGGGGTTCATGCCGTTTTGCGGTCTATTGGGGAGGTGGTTATGGCAAATCAGCAGGATGACGTTTTCATTCACTATCATGATCCGGATGAGCAGGAAACAGCGGAATGGCTGGATGCCTTTCATTCCGTCATCGAAAACGAAGGGCCTGAAAGGGCCCACTATCTGATGGAGCGGATGGCCGATGTCGCACGGCAAAAAGGCATCAACCTGCCGTTTTCCAGCAATACGGCATATATCAATACTATTCCGCCCGATCAGGAACAGCGTTCTCCCGGCAATATGGCTTATGAAGCACGTCTTCGTGCATGGATGCGCTGGAATGCCATGGCAATGGTTGTCCGGGCCAATATGGACGGTGACAATCTCGGTGGCCATATTGCCTCGTTTACGTCGCTGGCTACCATGTTCGGGACAGGGTTCAATCATTTCTGGCGAGCTCCGACAGAGGCATTTGACGGCGATCTGGTCTATTTGCAAGGCCACTCTTCACCGGGAATTTACGCACGTGCCTTTATTGAGGGACGACTGTCTGAAGAACAGCTGAAAAATTTCCGGCGTGAAGTGCATGGAAACGGTCTGTCTTCTTATCCGCATCCGAAACTGATGCCCGATTTCTGGCAATTTCCCACAGTATCGATGGGACTTGGACCCATCATGGCGATTTATCAGGCACGTTTTCTGAAATATCTGCAGGCACGCGGGGTCGCGGATACGGCTGGCCGCAAGGTCTGGGTGTTCTGCGGCGACGGGGAAATGGATGAACCGGAAGCAAAGGGTGCAATCAGTCTGGCTTTCCGGGAAACGCTCGACAATCTGATTTTTGTTGTCAACTGCAATCTGCAGCGTCTTGACGGACCGGTCAGAGGAAATGGAAAAATCATTCAGGAACTTGAAGCGGATTTCCGGGGAGCAGGCTGGAACGTCATCAAGGTGATCTGGGGGGCGGACTGGGATGAATTGCTGGCGCGTGACAGGGAAAATATCCTGAAAAAAGTCATGATGGAAACGGTTGATGGCGAATACCAGAGTTACAAGGCCAGAGATGGCGCTTATGTCCGCAGGCATTTTTTCGGAAAGGATCCCCGCCTTCTGAAAATGGTTGAAAATATGTCAGATGATGAATTGTGGCGGTTGTCCCGGGGCGGCCACGATCCCCAGAAGGTCTATGCCGCATTCAGAGCCGCGCAGGATCATGTCGGGCAGCCGACGATTATTCTTTGCCAGACTGTCAAGGGATATGGAATGGGCGATGCCGGAGAGGCACTGAATATCGCCCACCAGGTCAAGAAACTGGACGACAGGACGATCCGTACGCTTCGTGACAGGGCGGGAGTGCCGATACCGGATGACCGGCTGGATGAGGTTCCTTTTTACAGACCGCCTGAAGATGCTCCCGAAATGGTTTATCTCCGGCAGTGTCGTGAAGCGCTTGGCGGTTATCTGCCCCATCGTCGCCAAAAGGCGGATGAACGTTTGCCGGTTCCGCCTCTTTCTGCTTTTTCAGCATTGCTGGAACCGACACATCCGGGACGTTCGATTTCGACGACACAGGCTTATGTCAGGGTGCTTGGCATTTTGCTGAGAGCGCCTGAAATCGGCAGGCGCATTGTCCCGATTATGGTGGATGAATCGAGGACTTTCGGAATGGAAGGACTGTTTCGCCAGATCGGTATTTACAACCCGAAAGAGCAACTGTACGAGCCGGTCGATTCCGGGGAAGTCATGTATTACCGTGAAGACAAATCGGGACAGATTCTGCAGGAAGGGATTACCGAGGCGGGAGGTATGTGTTCCTGGATTGCGGCTGCGACATCGTATTCGGCAAACAACCGGATCATGTTGCCTTTCTATACCTACTATTCCATGTTCGGATTTCAGCGAACCGGCGATCTGATGTGGGCGGCCGCCGATATGATGGCCAGGGGGTTTCTGATCGGGGGCACAGCAGGACGGACCACACTGAACGGAGAGGGACTGCAGCACGAGGATGGTCAGAATCATGTCTTTTTTTCTACAATTCCGACATGTCGGCCATATGACCCTGGGTTCGCCCATGAAGTGGCTGTCATCATCCGGGAAGGCATACGCTGCATGGTGGAAGAACAGGAAGACGTTTTCTACTACATTTCCGTGATGAATGAGTCCTATCCCCAACCGGGACTGAAACCGGGACAGGAAGAGGGTATCCTGAAGGGCATGTATCTGTTACAGGAAGGTGACGGAAGTTTGCCTCATCGTGTCCAGTTGCTCGGTTCCGGAACTATCACCCATGAGATGCTTTCGGCAGTCGATCTGTTGAAAGATGACTGGAATATCGCTGCGGATCTCTGGTCCGTCACGTCGTTTACGATGGCCGCACGGGAAGGCAATGATACTGAACGCTGGAACAGGATGCACCCGGATGAAGAGCAGAGGATTCCCTATGTGACGGAATGCCTGGAAAATACATCCGGGCCGATCATCGCATCGACGGATTACGTACGGCTTTTTGCCGAACAGATCCGAGCCTATGTTCCGCAAGGGCGACCGTATATCGTATTGGGAACGGATGGCTTCGGACGTTCGGATACCAGAGCCAATTTGCGGCACTTTTTTGAAATAGACAGATATTACGTCACACTCGCAGCATTGGATGCATTGGTGAAAACAGGAAACATACCGGCTGAAACCGTTTCAAGAGCCATTGAAAAATACGGAATGAACCGGGAAAAAACCAATCCGGTCAATGTGTAAATCATTTCAGCGGCAATCAGGTCAGTCGATTCTGATATGTCGTGTTTCCGGCCGGTGGGGCCGAAAGGATGTGAGAGATGAAAACAGTGGAAATCAGAGTGCCGGACATTGGAGACTTCAGGGAAGTGGAAGTCATCGAGCTGATGGTGGGTGAAGGGGAGAGGATCGGAAGAGAGCAGTCGCTGGTGCTGGTGGAATCGGACAAGGCGAGCATGGAGATTCCGTCGCCGCATGCAGGGGTGGTCAGGGAATTGAAAGTGAAACTGGGAGACAGGGTTTCCGAAGGATCGCTGCTTCTTTTGCTGGACAGCGATGAAATGGAAAAAGACGGGTTGCCCGATCCGGACAGATCATCTTCCATTCCGGCAGAACCATTCGTGGGGGTCGTCGAAAAGGCGGTTTCACCGCCTGTGGAGCAAACAGGCATGAATCAGACCGTTTACGAGACACATGATCGTCTACGGAGTCATCAAAAGGGGACATCCGCGCCGCATGCGTCACCTTCTGTCCGGAAATATGCCCGTGAACTGGGTGTCGATTTGAGGCATGTCAGGGGATCAGGACCTAAAAACAGGATTCTGAAAGAAGATATACAGGTTTATGTCAAGGCATGTCTGAATCAGGAAGGTTCTTCAAACCGGTTCGACAATATCATGGATTTCCCTCCCTGGCCGTCTCTTGATTTCAGCCAGTATGGAGAAACAGAGTTGCAACCCCTGTCGCGGATCAAGAAGATCAGCGGCCCCAATCTCCATCGAAACTGGGTCATGATCCCGCATGTGACTCAATATGAACAGGCGGATGTCACTGGGCTGGAGGCATTCAGAAAAGCGACCAACGAAAAATACCGGCAGGAGAATGTCAAACTGACAATACTGGCATTTGTCGTCAAAGCCTGTGTGGCTGCGCTGAAAAAATATCCGGAATTCAATGCTTCACTGGATGCCACAGGTGAAAACCTTATTTTGAAGCGCTATTACCATATCGGGTTTGCAGCAGATACGGAGCATGGCCTCGTTGTTCCGGTCATTCGGGATGTGGACAAAAAAGGCGTGTTGCAGATTGCGCGGGAAATGGCCCAGCTTTCGGCGCTGGCAAGAGAGGGAAAACTGAATCCACCGGATATGCAGGGCGCAAGTTTTACCATTACATCCCTGGGAGGAATCGGTGGCACGTACTTTACGCCACTGATCAATGCGCCTGAAGTGGCGATTGTCGGTCTGTCACGCATTACGACCCGGCCAGTCTGGGATGGAAAACAGTTTCGGCCGCGTCAGATTCTGCCATTATCCCTGTCTTACGATCATCGGGTGATTGATGGTGCACAGGGAGTCCGGTTTGTCTCTTATCTTGCGGAGATACTGGCCGATTTGAGGGAGATTCTTCTTTAGCACTTGTAATTCGGCTAAATTCAAATGGTGAATGGAATTCGGTATCGATTCCGGCCGATGGGGCCGAAAGGATGTGAGAGATGAAAACAGTGGAAATCAGAGTGCCGGACATTGGAGACTTCAGGGAAGTGGAAGTCATCGAGCTGATGGTGGGTGAAGGGGAGAGGATCGGAAGAGAGCAGTCGCTGGTGCTGGTGGAATCGGACAAGGCGAGCATGGAGATTCCGTCGCCGCATGCAGGGGTGGTCAGGGAATTGAAAGTGAAACTGGGAGACAGGGTTTCCGAAGGATCGCTGCTTCTTTTGCTGGACAGGGAGGAAGCGAATGAAGAACAGGATCTGTCGGGCAGGTATTCATTCGCAAAGCCGGTTTCATCAGGCAGTAAAGCACACGTCGTCGAATGCGATACCCTTGTTCTGGGGGCAGGGCCCGGAGGCTATACAGCAGCGTTCAGGGCTGCTGATCTGGGGCAGAAAGTCGTTCTGGTCGAACGGTATCCGGTTCTGGGTGGCGTTTGCCTGAATGTCGGCTGCATTCCATCGAAGGCACTGATTCATGCGGCGCGGGTCATTACCGATGCTTCAGAAATGGGGGATCGCGGGATCCGTTTCGGGAAACCTGAAATCGATATTGCCCGGTTGAATGAATGGAAACAGGGTATAGTGGACAAATTGACCGGTGGTCTTTCAGGACTTGCGCAGGTACGGAAGATAACCGTGCTGCATGGTATCGGGCAGTTTTCATCGCCGCATGATATGGACGTGTCCGGACAAAATGAAAAATGGCAGGTCCGGTTCGGGAATGCCGTTATCGCGGCCGGATCGTCGGCAGTGAAATTGCCCGGTTTTCCGTATGATCATCCTGCACTGGTTGATTCTACCGGGGCATTGCGGCTTGACGGTATTCCCGGAAGAATGCTTGTAATCGGGGGCGGTATTATCGGCATGGAAATGGCGTGTGTCTATGATGCGCTGGGAAGCAGGATCACTGTGGCCGAGTTTTCCGACGGAATCATTCCATCCGCTGACCGGGATGTCGTATTGCCTTTGATGGAACGGATACACAAGCGGTATGAAGCGGTTTATACCGGAACGCAGGTCGCACGACTGGAAAAGAACGGAATGCGGCTGATGGCGACATTCGAGGGAAAAAAGGCCCCAGCAAAACCTCAGGAGTTCGATCGTGTTCTGGTTGCGGTTGGCCGCCGTCCGAACGGCCGGAATATCGGAGCCGAGAAAGCGGGTGTATTGGTTGATGAACGTGGTTTCATTCCTGTCAACAAGCGGCAGCAGACAAATGTCTCGCATATTTACGCCATCGGAGATATTTGTGGTGAACCCATGCTTGCCCACAAGGCCAGCTATGAAGGAAAAATTGCGGCTGAGGCTATTGCAGGATTCAAGACGGAATATGATGCCCTGACGGTGCCTTCCGTCGCATATACGGATCCTGAAATTGCCTGGATGGGGCTGACGGAACAGGAGGCGGACAAGCGCGGTATTTCATATGCAAAATCCGTGTTTCCATGGAGTGCGTCGGGACGGGCACTGACAATGGGGCGTCCGGATGGCCTGACTAAACTGTTGCGAGACAGGAATGACGGCCGTTTGCTGGGAGCCGCCATTGCCGGAGCGAATGCCGGAGAATTGTTGTCGGAGGCGACATTGGCGTTGGAAATGGGGGCTGATCTGGAAGATATCGCATTGACAATCCATCCGCATCCGTCGCTTTCGGAAACCGTCCTGTTTGCATCGGAAGTCGGGTTGGGGACGGTTACCGATCTGTATCTTCCCGGAAGAAAACAGGGGATATGAAAATCACGAACCTGCACACAGAAATGGTGAGCTAGCACCGAGCCTGTAACGATTTCTGCGGAATTTATCAGAGACAGGAAGAAATCCTTTCTCCGAATTCGATACAGA
>CAVKGJ010000102.1:0-3538 GCA_963655605.1 Oscillospiraceae bacterium | reverse complement strand
TCCGAATTCGATACAGAAGCGGTTCAGAGCAGACTTCCGGTTCCGGAACGGCATGGTCCATTTCCCGGAAGCATCCATAATCGCCAGCCAAACCACCTTCATAGCAGCCTCATCATCCGGGAACATCTTGTGTCGAGTCTTGCTACGGGAAAAACGCCCTGGTGATTTTCTGTATCATGTGATTATGCCTCTTGCCGCTTAACAGGAATAATTAATCCGATATTGGCAGTTTCTGTTTAAATGCCCGTTCGTTTTTTAACGGCATATCTGATATGCGGCATCCGGTCGGCGATGTTTTATATGACGATAATCGGTGACAGACATGACAGCCATTCCGTTTTCTGCGGAAGAGGTTTTCATGGTTTGTGCCAGCAATATGGTTTGCAGGCGTTTAACGGTGGCAGGCAATACGCTTTAAGGCGGATTCTGAAAGAGAAATCATGATGGCATCTTTCTGTATCGGGCGTTTTGACATGACGTAAAACGGACAAGTATAAAGAACGGTTTTGCCTGTGGAGCAGACGATTATGGCAGGTGTTTATGGCGGACTCCATTTGCAAAGCGCATTTCATTATGAATGGACAATGGGAGTCTGTCAGCATGGAAAAAGGATGCAGGACGAATGGATATATGGGGAATGGAAAGGATATTGAGATCGTATCCGGATATGGAAGTGACGTGACGTAAAACGGAATGGGGGGAAACAATATAAAGGCGGATCTGCAAAAACAAATCCGCCTTTAAAAAACGGATGATTGTCCGGAATGTTCAGGATATCGGGAACCCGTTATTTGATAAGGAATTTTTCCTTGTTGTCCGGATCAATCCATTTGGGTGCCTTGCCACGGCCCGACCAGGTTTCACCCGTTGCAGGATTCCGGTATTTTGGTGCAAGCGGTGCACGGGTCTGTCCGTTTTTCTTTTTGCCGGTAAAACCGAGATCGGCCAGGGTAATACCGTATTCGGCCATTGTCATCTTGATTTGTGCAATGGCGTTGGACAATTCGTTTTTGCGGAGTTCTTCCGCTTCATGCTGAAGCTGTTTTATCTGGTCTTGTAGCTGTTTGTAGGTCGCCATGATTTTTCCTGATCAAATGTCAGGGAAAATGGAATGATTCCCCATTTTCCCTGACGGTTTTAAGAATGGAAACATTTACTGTATCCATGATAAAACGTATTTTATATTTTCATTTTGAATAAATAAAGAGTATTTAAGTAAATTGTGTGGTTATTTGTTTAATATTTCGTATTGGACGGAAATATTTCCTGATTAAACCCGGACAGTTTCTGCAGGAATGCGGGCATGATTATCGGAAAGGGAAAAGATATGCAGGCCGAGTATGACGGATGTATTATATTTTTTTCCACCGGTCGGGGGGCATAATACGGAATTGCCCTGTTTCCAGACTTTTCCGGGACAGTCTTAATAAGGCCTTGTCTTTGGTAAAAAGATAGGATGCACGGGAATCATAGGCGAGTTCGATGAATTTCTGGTCATCTTGGTCACTGCAAACCGGAAGAAGGCGATAATCCCGCTTATCCGGATCGACTAGTTGGATGAAGTGATCAAAATCATGCCGGGATTGTGTTTTTTCGGTTTCATGTAAAGCGAGTGCGGGATAATCCAGTACGCGAAGCCATTCTTCGCGGCAGTCTTTGCGTGTGACGGGAATAATGGTTTTTTCATGAATGGCTTTCAGCAAACCGGCAGAAGCGGCATCATGAAAAACAAAGAGATCGAGGCAGACATTGGTGTCAAAAACGGCCAGTTCGGGATACATATCATTCATTAATCGGAATATATTGCCATGCTCATGATTTTATCACCCTCCAAAAGACAACGTTTTCCGGAAAGAGTGACGGATAATCCGTCGCAGAAAAAACTGTTTGGCTATCCTGAATGGATTGCAAAAGCGGAAAAGATTGCGGCAATGATGAGGTCCTGTTCACCCCATGAACTGGCGCGGATTCTGCGGGTATCGGATACCATTGCCGTGATGGAAGCGGGACATTTCGATGAATGGAACAGCCGTGCCGTTTATCCACAGACCCGACCGGCTGTCATGACATTCGATGGGGATGCATACAGGGCGCTCGATGCGGAAACACTGCCGGAAAAGGGATGGACGTATCTGAATAGGCATCTTCGCATTCTGTCGGCCCTGTACGGCGCGTTGAAACCTTTTGACCTGATCCAGCCTTACCGTGTCAGTTTCGGGACTACGGCGGTCAGACCGGAAGGCAGGAGTCTTTACGATTACTGGAAAAAACCGGTGACCGGTTCCATCAACCGTGCTCTGAAGGCTTCCGGCAGTCGCGTGCTGGTGAATCTGGCATCGGCGGAGTTCGCCCGGGTGATTGACAGAAAGACTCTCGATGGACGGATGGTTACGCCTGTTTTTCAGGAAATGAGACAGGGGGAACCGAGAGTGATGGGGTTGTATGCCAAGCAGGCGAGGGGAGCGATGACGCGTTATGTCGCTGAACACGGCATCACCGATGCCGGGGATCTGCGATCTTTTGATCTGGATGGGTATGCCTTTCATGCCGCATCGTCGAAAGACGATGTCTGGGTGTTCAGACGGTGACTATTTCCGGAACCTGGCTGTCAGGACCGGGGTTGTTCCTGCTGTCTGCGGATTTCTTCCACCAACGCTCCGGTTCCCTTGTTTTCCAGCATGACGACGAGCCTGCGATGTTCCCTGACGGCCTGGTTCCAGGTGGAAAAACGCCAGCGGGGCTGGGCATCGTCGGGCAGTCCGAAGACCTTTGTTTCGAAAAGCAGTTTTTCTCCTGTTCCGAATGCATGGTCGATTCCCGTGAAAATGGTTGATACCAGCAGATCGCCGATCCGGGTCTGTTCGATGATGCGGTTTTCCGCCGATTTCATGAAAGTGATGTATTCTTCGAAGGAACAGGGAACCGGTTTTTTGCCCGACAGCCTGTAGAGGTTGCCCTTGAGCAGGTTTTCCGGATTGTCTGCAAAAATATCGTTTTCCGTGTCGCTCATGACAGTCATTCCCGATCAGAAAAACGCCATTGTAGCGGACAAATGGCTGCAATCTTCCGTTTTCGGCACAAGATATGGTTTCTACGTGTGAAAGGTGAGACATTTGAATGCATGGCCGGCTTGGCTATAATGGGGCGATTCGCCGGAAGGGTATCCGGCGGTATCAACCTGACAGGAAATGAATGATGTCCGTTTATAAAAATCTGAAAACTTTGAATATTGAATTGCCTCCGGTGGCCAAGCCGGTTGCGGCCTATGTCATGTATGTCAAATCCGGCAATCTGGTGTATTTGTCGGGACATATCGCCAAAAAGGACGGCAAGCCGCTGGTTGCCCAGTTCGGCAAGAATATTTCCGTGGAGGAAGGCAAACAGGCGGCGCGCGACACGGCGATCGACTTGCTGGCGACCTTGCAGGATGCCTGCGATGGTGATTTGAACCGCGTCAGGCGGATTGTCAAGGTACTTTCGCTGGTCAATTCGACGGGAGACTTTACCGATCATCATCTGGTCACCAACGGGGCATCGG
>CAVKGJ010000101.1:0-15833 GCA_963655605.1 Oscillospiraceae bacterium | reverse complement strand
TGTTCCTACGTTTACGTGCGGCTTCGTCCGCTCATACTTGCTCTTTGCCATTTTCAGATTTCCTTCAAAAAGAACGATTACAAATATTTAGCTCAGCAGGTGATTAAATCACTTTGCTCGTGAGCTGACAATTGCTTCAATAATATTTTTCGGTGCTTCGGCATAATGCTTGAATTCCATCGTGTATGTCGCACGCCCCTGTGTTGCGGAACGCAATGCCGTTGCATAACCGAACATTTCCGATAACGGTACTTCGGCCTTGATGACTTTTCCACCGCCACCGGCCATATCTTCCATGCCCTGAACCATGCCGCGACGGGAAGAAAGATCGCCCATAACGGTACCGGCATAATCTTCGGGAGTTTCCACTTCAACCGCCATCATCGGTTCCAGAATAACCGGATCGGCTCTGCGACAACCTTCCTTGAAAGCCATGGATCCTGCCATACGGAATGCGTTTTCATTCGAGTCGACATCGTGATAGGAACCAAAGAAAAGCGTAACCTTGACATCTACAACCGGATAGCCGGCCATGACGCCAGAATTCAGGGAATCACGGATACCCTTTTCTACTGCCGGAATGAATTCGCGCGGAACAACGCCACCTTTAATGGCATCAACGAATTCAAATCCTTTTCCTGGTTCCTGCGGTTCAATTTTCAGAACAACGTGACCATACTGACCACGACCGCCGGACTGCTTGACGAACTTGCCTTCACTTTCGTCACAAGTCTTGCGAACTGTTTCACGATAAGCCACCTGTGGTTTGCCGATCGTCGCTTCAACACCGAATTCACGACGCATACGGTCAACGATAATATCCAGATGCAACTCACCCATACCGGCAATAATAGTCTGTCCAGACTCTTCATCGGTATAGACACGGAAGGACGGATCTTCCTGAGCCAGACGGTTCAGTGCCAAAGCCATTTTTTCCTGGTCCTGTTTGGTTTTCGGTTCAACAGCCTCGGAAATAACCGGTTCAGGAAATTCCATTTTTTCAAGCGTAATCGGCGCACTTGGATCGCACAAAGTTTCACCGGTCGTGGCTTCTTTCAACCCGACAGCTGCGGCGATATCGCCTGCCATCACTTCCTTGATTTCCTCGCGCTGGTTGGCGTGCATCTGCAGCAGACGACCGATTCTTTCTTTCTTGTTCTTGACCGGATTCAAAACGGTATCGCCCGATTTGACCACACCTGAATAAACACGGAAGAAGATCAGTTGGCCGACAAACGGGTCCGTCATGATCTTGAACGCCAGCGCAGCGAATTTTTCGTCGTCGGAAGCCTTGCGGGTAACGATATTGTCGTTTTCGTCCGTACCTTCGACAGCAGGGATATCGACCGGAGACGGCAGGTATTCAACCACCGCATCCAGCATGGCCTGAACACCCTTGTTCTTGAAAGCGGAACCGCACATCATCGGCACGATTTCACCGGCAATGGTTCTCTGGCGCAGCGCTTTCTTGATATCTTCTTCCGGCAAATCGCCGTCGTTCAGATATTTGTCCATCAGCTCTTCGCTGGATTCGGCTGCGACTTCCACCAGTTTTTCGCGCCATTCCTTGGCCTGATCCATCAGTTCTGCCGGCACGTCACGATATTCAAACTTGGTGCCCTGGGAAGCATCATCCCAGTAGATTCCTTTCATTTTGATCAGATCAACAACACCCTCAAAGCTGTCTTCCGCGCCAATTGGAATCTGCAAGGGAACCGGATTGGCCTTCAGGCGCGAACGCATCTGATCATAAACCTTGAAGAAATTTGCGCCGGTACGATCCATCTTGTTGACGAATGCCAGACGGGGGACTTTATATTTGTTGGCCTGGCGCCATACCGTTTCCGATTGCGGCTGAACACCACCAACAGCACAGTAAACCATACATGCGCCGTCCAGAACCCTCATTGAACGTTCAACTTCGATCGTAAAGTCAACGTGCCCCGGGGTATCGATAATATTGATCCGGTGATTCTGGAAATTGTTGGCCATACCGTTCCAGAAACAGGTCGTTGCCGCAGAAGTAATCGTAATGCCGCGTTCCTGTTCCTGTTCCATCCAGTCCATGGTTGCCGCGCCATCATGAACCTCACCCAGCTTGTGATTAACGCCTGTATAAAAAAGAATACGTTCCGTCGTCGTCGTTTTACCTGCATCAATATGAGCAGAAATACCAATGTTACGATAACGTTCGATCGGTGTCTTGCGAGCCATAATCAATCCTAAAACTTTTTAATAAACAAAACCGAGCGGCATTACTTCAGTAAATGCGCCCGGCTTGCCAGATATTTTCCACGAGCAGCCGCCTAGAAAGCATCATTGACAGCCACCCACTCATTCTCTTGCTAGAAGCGGAAATGCGAGAAAGCCTTGTTGGCTTCTGCCATCCGATGGACTTCATCGCGTTTTCTCATGGCACCGCCACGACCTTCGGCTGCTTCCATCAATTCGCCAGCCAGACGCTGCGGCATGGATTTTTCACTCCGCTTCGTAGCCGCTTCACGCAACCAGCGCATGGACAACGCCATGCGACGAACCGGACGGACTTCGACCGGCACCTGATAGTTTGCGCCCCCGACACGACGCGATTTCACTTCAACCAATGGTTTGCAGTTATTGACCGCCTGCATGAAAATTTCCAGAGGATCTTTTCCGGATTTGCTTTCGATAATTTCAAACGCACCGTAAATGATATTTTCGGCTACGGATTTTTTTCCGGAGAGCATCAACACATTGACAAACTTTGCTACATCCACATTGCCGAATTTTGGATCCGGCAGAATCTCGCGCTTGGGCACTTCACGACGACGAGGCATTTCTTTCCTTTCTTTCTTCAGTTGAGTGACAACACTCACGGCAGGCCATCATGGCATGCCACTTACTCGATCACACGACCGACCTAAATTATTTGCTTGCGGCTTTCGCGCGCTTTGCACCGTACTTGGAACGAGCCTGTTTACGATCCTTGACTCCCTGCGTATCCAGGGAACCGCGAACCATATGGTAACGAACACCAGGCAAGTCTTTGACACGACCGCCACGCAGAAGAACGACACTGTGCTCCTGCAGGTTGTGACCTTCACCGCCAATGTAGGAAATGACTTCAAAACCGTTTGTCAGCCTTACCTTGGCCACCTTTCTCAAGGCGGAGTTAGGTTTTTTCGGTGTTGTCGTATAAACACGGGTACATACGCCACGTTTTTGCGGACAATTTTCCAGCGCCGGAGACTTGCTTTTTGCCTTGACGGTCACACGAGGCTGGCGAATCAATTGATTGATGGTTGGCATCGATTTAATCCAACTAAATAAAAATTACAGACAATCCCGGTCATCATGAACAACCGGGGACTCTATGGAAAAACTCTCACCACAGGAAGAGTGCCCCAAAAACAATGACATCACGATCATTATTAACAGGCACCAAAGACCGTGGATTCTAAACTGTCCCCTTGGCAAAGTCAATTACTTCAAGGACATACAACGACTGACCGCGCCAAAAACAACAAGGGCACTTCTTTCGCGAGCAGAAAAGGGCATCCCGAATTTTCCGGAATGCCACTTGATTGCCCGATTTTTATTCCTGTTCAGGATTCTCACTCACCGCACTGGAAACATCCTGCATCTGATGCTGCATCTGTTCAGCACGCTGCAAGGCCGCACGTTCTTCCTGTTCCCAGATCGCTTTTTGCTTGCGAGCACGATGCATTGCAAGTCCTGTACCCGCCGGGATCAACCGGCCGACAATCACGTTTTCCTTCAGGCCTCTGAGATTGTCTTTCTTGCCCATAATGGCAGCCTCGGTCAGGACCCGCGTTGTTTCCTGGAAGGAAGCGGCAGAAATGAACGAATCTGTCGACAACGATGCCTTGGTGATACCCAGCAACACATTTTCGTATGTTGCTGGTCTCTTGTCTTCTGCAATGACACGATCATTTTCATCCAGCAATTCGGAACGTTCCACCTGTTCACCCGGAATATAGCAGGTATCTCCGGCATCGACGACATTTACACGGCGCAGCATCTGACGAACAATAACTTCAATATGCTTGTCATTGATCTTCACACCCTGCAAACGGTAAACGTCCTGCACTTCATCAACGATATAACGGGCCAGCGCTTCAATTCCCAACAGTCGCAGGATATCCTGCGGATCAGCGGGACCGTCAACAATCATTTCCCCCTTGTTGACCACCTGACCGTCATGCACAAGAACCTGCTTGTCCTTGCCGATCAGGAATTCGTGATGATTGCCATCCATATCGGTAATTTCAAGGCGCTGCTTGCCCTTGGTTTCCTTGCCGAATGCGACTGTGCCGGTCACTTCTGCCAGCATGCCGGCATCTTTTGGAGACCGCGCTTCAAACAGTTCGGCAACCCGTGGAAGCCCCCCTGTAATATCTCGCGTCTTCTGCGATTCCGTTGGAATACGCGCAAGCACTTCACCAACAGACACTTTCTGACCATCCTGAACCATCAGAAGCGCGCCGACCTGGAAGCTGATGGTCACGGCATGTTCCGTACCGGCGATCTTGACTTCCTCGCCATTGTCATTTAACAACTTGACCTGCGGACGAGCCGATTTTGTTGAAGTTCCACGACGTTTCGGGTCGATCACGACAAGCGTCGACAGCCCGGTCACTTCATCGACCTGTCTTGCGACGGTTACCCCTTCCTCAACATTTTCAAAGCGAATGGTCCCGGCATATTCCGTAATGATCGGACGGGTCATCGGATCCCATGTCGCCAATACCTTGCCGGCCTTGACAGGCAGTCCATCGTTAACCAGCAACGTCGCGCCATACGGTACTTTATGGCGTTCACGCTCACGACCGACATCATCAGCAATCGTAATTTCACCCGAACGTGAAATGACTATCTGGTCACCTTTGTCGTTGGTGACATATCGCATGGCTGAAGTAAAGTGAATGGTACCGTTCGACCGTGCCTCGACACTGGATGCAACAGCGGAACGGGAAGCCGCGCCACCGATATGGAAAGTACGCATGGTCAGCTGGGTTCCGGGCTCACCAATGGACTGTGCGGCGATAACACCCACTGCCTCGCCGGCATTGACCAGGGATCCACGCCCCAAATCGCGACCGTAGCATTTCGCACACATGCCATAACGTGTTTCGCATGTCAGAGGCGTGCGAACCTTGACTTCATCAATGCCAAGCCGTTCGATTTCCTCAATCTTGTCTTCATCCAGCAGAGTTCCCGCCTCGTACAATACCTCACGCGATTCAGGGTTAATGATGTCATTGGCGCAGACACGGCCCAAAATACGGTCCCCCAATGCTTCAACCACTTCACCTCCCTCAATCAGAGCCTTCATCACAACTCCTTCATGAGTACCGCAATCATCTTCAATGACAACCAGATCCTGTGTCACATCAACAAGACGACGAGTCAGATAACCGGAATTTGCCGTTTTCAGCGCAGTATCAGCCAATCCCTTGCGAGCACCATGTGTCGAAATGAAGTATTGAAGCACGTTCAACCCTTCCCGGAAATTGGCGGTAATCGGCGTTTCGATAATCGAACCATCCGGTTTTGCCATCAGACCTCGCATACCGGCCAGCTGACGGATCTGCGCCGCCGAACCACGAGCGCCGGAATCAGCCATCATATAAATGGAATTGAACGATTCCTGTGTTCCTGCCGATCCATCACGCCGGACGACATCCTCGACTTTCAGCTGATCCATCATGGCCTTGCCGACGCTGTCACCTGTCTTGCCCCAGATATCGACCACCTTGTTGTAACGTTCGCCGGAAGTCACCAGACCGGATGCATACTGCTGTTCGATCTGCTTGACTTCCTGTTCGGCAGTCGAAATCAGTTCCGCTTTCTGTTTCGGCACCAACATGTCGTTGATACAGATGGAAATACCCGCCTTGGTTGCCAGCCGGAATCCTGCCTGCATCAGGTGATCCGCAAATACAACTGTCGCACGCAACCCGCATTTCCGGAACGATGTATTGATCAGGCGTGAAATTTCCTTTTTCTTCAATGGCGTATTCAATACGGAAAAAGGCAGACCTTCCGGCAGTATTTCCGACAACAAGGCACGTCCGACAGTCGTTTCATAACGTACGATTTTCTTGACCGTTTCGCCGCTGAGTGGATCCTTGACATAATCCGGCAAACGAACCGTAATACGGGTAGCCAGTTCCACTTCCTTGTTGTCATATGCACGCTGCACTTCCGAAATATCGGCAAACATCATGCCTTCGCCTTTGCCATTGATCTTTTCGCGTGTCGCGTAATAAAGACCGAGCACCATATCCTGCGAAGGAACGATTGACGGTTCGCCATTGGACGGGAAGAGAATATTATTGGAAGCCAGCATCAAAGTACGCGCTTCCAGCTGTGCCTCGACTGACAGCGGAACATGGACAGCCATCTGGTCACCGTCGAAGTCGGCATTGAAAGCGGCACAAACCAGCGGATGCAACTGAATGGCCTTGCCTTCAATCAGTACCGGTTCAAAAGCCTGGATCCCCAGCCTGTGCAACGTGGGCGCACGGTTCAGCATGACTGGATGTTCACGGATGACTTCTTCGAGAATATCCCATACAACCGGTTCCTGCAATTCGACAAGACGTTTGGCCGCCTTGATGGTTGTAGCCAGTCCCATCAATTCCAGTTTGTTGAAAATGAAAGGCTTGAACAGTTCCAGCGCCATCAGTTTCGGCAAACCGCACTGATGCAACTTCAGCTGCGGACCGACAGTAATGACTGAACGGCCGGAATAATCGACACGTTTGCCCAACAGATTCTGACGGAAACGACCGCCCTTGCCCTTGATCATTTCCGCCAATGATTTCAGCGGACGTTTGTTGGCACCCGTCATCGCTTTTCCACGGCGGCCGTTATCCAGCAGTGAATCCACTGCTTCCTGAAGCATGCGCTTTTCGTTGCGGGTGATGATTTCAGGCGCACGCAATTCCAGCAACCGCTTCAGACGGTTGTTTCTGTTGATAACACGACGATAAAGATCGTTCAGATCGGAAGTTGCGAACCGGCCACCATCCAATGGAACAAGAGGACGCAATTCCGGTGGCAATACCGGCAATACTTCCATAATCATCCATTCCGGTTTGATACCGGAACGCTGGAAGGCTTCCAATACTTTCAGTCTCTTGGCATATTTCTTGATTTTGGCTTCGGATTTGGAATCCTTGAGTTCATTGCGCAGCATTTCCGCCTCGCGATCGATATCGATCGAACGCAACAACTCACGAATCCCTTCTGCCCCCATTGATGCAGAAAACTCGTCACCGTACTCCTCATATTTGGCGGCATAATCATCTTCCGACATGATCTGGCACTTCTTTAACGGTGTCATGCCGGGATCGGTAACGACATAGGCCTCGAAATACAGAACCCGTTCAATATCGCGCAATGTCATATCCAGCACCATACCCAGACGGGATGGCAAGGATTTCAGAAACCAGATATGGGCAGCAGGCGATGCAAGTTCGATATGCCCCATCCGTTCACGACGGACTTTGGCCAATGTCACTTCCACGCCACATTTTTCACAGATGACGCCGCGATGTTTCAAACGTTTGTACTTGCCGCACAAACATTCGTAATCCTTGATCGGTCCAAAAATCTTTGCACAGAACAGGCCGTCACGTTCCGGCTTGAAGGTACGGTAATTGATCGTTTCCGGTTTTTTGACTTCACCGTAAGACCATGATCTGATTTTTTCTGGGGATGCCAGACCGATTTTAATGGCATCGAATTGTTCATCTTGCTGAACTTGCTTGAATAGATCGAGCAGTGCTTTCATATTTCACTCCAATTGGGTGAGAAACTACGGCCAAAAATTCTGTACCGGACGAGGTGGCCTCGCGCCCCGTCCGGATTTTCACGCTTTCGCCTAATTGCGTTCGAGATCGATATCGATACCCAGGGAACGGATTTCCTTCACGAGCACGTTGAAGGACTCCGGCATACCGGCATCAATGACATGATCCCCCTTGACCAGATTTTCGTAAACCTTGGTCCGTCCTGCAACATCGTCGGATTTTACCGTCAGCATTTCCTGCAACACATAGGACGCGCCATAGGCCTCCAGTGCCCAGACTTCCATTTCGCCGAAACGCTGGCCGCCGAACTGCGCCTTGCCTCCCAACGGCTGCTGGGTCACCAGAGAATATGGCCCGGTTGAGCGGGCATGCATCTTGTCATCAACCAGATGATGCAGTTTCAGCATATGCTTGTATCCGACAGTGACCGGACGTTCAAACGGTTCGCCCGTACGGCCATCATACAAGGTTACCTGATTTTTCATCTCGGTCATACCCAGCTTTTTGGCAATTTCATCCGGATAAGCCAGATCCAGCATACGGCGGATTTCGTCCTCTTCTGCACCATCAAAGACAGGAGTTGCAAACGGCACGCCATCTTTCAGATTTTCGGCCAGCGTCAGTACTTCCGCTTCCGTCAGGCTGTCCAGATCTTCCGGCTTGCCGCTACTCAGATAAATCTGCTTGAGGAAAGCACGGATATCTTCCACCTTCTGTTTGGCCTGCAGCATTTCACCGATACGCAATCCCAGTCCCTTGGATGCCCAGCCCAGATGGGTTTCAAGAATCTGGCCAATATTCATACGGGATGGAACGCCAAGCGGATTCAGAACGATATCGGCCGGCGTACCATCTGCCATGTAAGGCATGTCTTCAATTGGTACGATCTTGGAAACGACCCCCTTATTTCCGTGACGACCGGCCATCTTGTCGCCAGGCTGCAAACGACGTTTGACCGCCAGATAGACCTTCACCATCTTCTGGACACCGGGCTGCAATTCATCTCCCTGTGTCAGTTTCTTGCGTTTTTCCTCGAATGCCAGATCAAACTGGTGCCGTTTCTCCTCAATCGAATCCTTGATCGCCTCCAGAGCCATCGCTGTATCTTCGTCTGCAGGACGAATATCGAACCAGTTATAACGTTCCAGATCGGACAGATATTCCTGGGTGATTTCCGCACCACGAGCCAGTTTTTTCGGACCGCCATTGACTTTCTTGCCAATCAGCAATTTGCTCAGACGCTGGAAAGCATCCCCTTCCACAATGCGCATCTGGTCATTCAGATCAATACGATAACGCTTCAATTCATCATCGATAATCTGCTGGGCACGTTTGTCCCGTACAAGTCCTTCACGCGTGAATACCTGGACATCAATAACCGTACCGACCATTCCGGAAGGTACCCGCAATGATGTATCTTTCACATCGGATGCCTTTTCACCGAAAATCGCGCGCAACAGCTTTTCCTCCGGAGTCAGCTGCGTTTCACCTCGTGGCGTGACCTTGCCGACCAGAACATCTCCCGCCTCAACTTCGGCTCCGATATAAACAATGCCGGATTCATCCAGACGGGCCAGCTGATTTTCGGCCAGGTTGGAAATATCGCGTGTAATTTCTTCCGCTCCCAGTTTGGTATCCCGTGCGACAACAGACAACTCTTCAATATGGATCGAGGTATAACGGTCATCCTCGACAACCTTTTCGGATATCAAAATGGAATCTTCATAGTTAAGACCGTTCCACGGTGTGAATGCAACCAGAAGATTCTGTCCGAGAGCCAGTTCCCCCAGATCTGTCGACGCGCCGTCCGCAATGACATCACCTTTCGCAATCCGGTCTCCCACTTTGACAATCGGTCTCTGGTTGATGTTCGTATTCTGGTTGGAACGTGTGTACTTGATCAGATTGTAAATGTCGACACCGACCTCACCGGCTTTTGCCTCGTCATCATTGACGCGGACCACGACACGACCTGCATCAATATAATCGACAACGCCGCCTCTCAGTGCCTGAACGGTCGTTCCCGAGTCGACGGCAACAGTCCGTTCAATGCCTGTTCCGACCAATGCTTTCTGCGGTCTCAGACAGGGAACGGCCTGGCGTTGCATGTTGGCCCCCATCAGCGCACGGTTCGCATCGTCATGTTCCAGAAACGGAATCAGGGATGCCGCAACAGAAACGATCTGACCCGGTGCAACGTCCATATACTGAACCCGTTCCGGCGAAACGAGAATGGTTTCACCGGCTTCACGAGCTGAAACCAGTTCGTCAACCAATACACCGTTTTCGTCAATTTTACTGTTTGCTTGCGCGATGATATAACGACCTTCCTCAATCGCGGACAGATATTCGATCTGATCGGTCACATGGCTGTCCACTACCTTGCGGTATGGCGTTTCCAGAAAGCCGTATTCATTCAGACGTGCATACAAGGCCAGAGAATTGATCAATCCGATATTCGGACCTTCTGGCGTTTCAATCGGACAGACGCGACCATAGTGCGTCGGATGCACGTCCCGGACTTCAAACCCTGCACGCTCACGGGTCAGCCCACCGGGTCCCAATGCGGAGACACGGCGCTTGTGCGTGATTTCCGACAGCGGATTGGTCTGATCCATGAATTGCGACAACTGCGATGAGCCGAAGAATTCACGGATCGCCGCAGAAATCGGCTTGGAATTAATCAGATCATGCGGCATCAGATTATCAGCTTCTGCCTGTCCAAGACGTTCCTTCACAGCACGTTCAACCCTGACCAGACCGGCACGGAACTGGTTTTCAGCAAGCTCGCCAACACAACGGACACGACGATTGCCCAGATGGTCGATATCGTCAATCTCGCCGCGTCCATTACGCAATTCGACCAGAATCTTGATGACAGAGAGAATATCGTCATTGGACAATGTCATTGGCCCGGTCAATTCGTCACGGCCGACCCTGCTGTTGAATTTCATCCGGCCGACAGCAGACAAATCATAGCGTTCCTCATTATAGAAAAGGCCATTGAACAACGCTTCAACGGATTCTTCCGTTGGCGGTTCGCCCGGACGCATCATACGATAGATGGCAATTCTTGCTGCCATCTGGTCTGCAGTTTCATCAATCCGCAATGTTTGTGAAATATAAGCACCCTGATCCAGATCATTTGTATAAAGCGTCTGGATTTCTTTAATTCCCGCTTCTCGCAGACGTGCCATGACTTCTTCCGTAATCTCGTCATTGGCGCGCGCAACCACTTCCCCTGTATCCTGGTCAACAATATTCTTGGCCAATGCACGGCCATACAGGAAATCTTCAGGCACGGAAATGCGTTTGATTCCGGCTGCCTCGATATCGCGGATATTTCTTGCATTAATACGCTTATCCTTTTCGACGAGGACTTTTCCGGCCCCGTCAAGGATGTCAAAACGCGCAATTTCACCCCGCATCCGGGATGGCACAAACTCCATTTCCGCGCCTTCCGGACGCAGCAGGAAATCGTCGAAAATAAAGAAATTTTCCAGAATTTCCTCGGAAGACATACCGATTGCCTTTAACAGAATCGTGACTGGCATTTTGCGGCGCCGGTCAATTCGGAAAAACAGGATATCTTTCGGATCGAACTCGAAATCGAGCCATGAACCACGATAAGGGATAATTCGTGCAGAGAAAAGAAGTTTTCCCGAAGAATGCGTCTTGCCCTTATCATGCTCGAAAAACACGCCGGGAGAACGATGCAACTGCGAAACAATCACACGCTCCGTTCCATTGATCACAAAAGAACCTGTCGTTGTCATCAAAGGCAATTCGCCCATGTAGACTTCCTGTTCCTTCATTTCCTTGACTACGGGCTTCGTGGGCGATTCCTTGTCAAGAATTACCAGACGCACTTTCGCACGCAAGGGTGATGCCAACGTCAACCCGCGTTGCTGGCATTCCTTGACATCAAATGGAGGATCACCCAGGGTATAGGAAATAAATTCCAGTCTTGCGAAACCGTTATGCGACACAATCGGAAAAATCGATGTAAACGCGGATTGCAAGCCTTCATTTTTACGTTTCAAAGGCGGCACATCAGCTTGCAGAAATTTTTCATATGATTCAAGCTGGGTAGCCAGCAAAAAAGGAACTTGGTGAACATTATCGCGCTTTGCAAAAGATTTGCGGATGCGCTTCTTCTCAGTAAATGAGTAGTGCATGGACACTCCATGAGTGGCTGAAGGATGGAAAATTCAGTTTTACGCTCTGGTTGGCAAAAACATAAAACTCAAGTCTCCGCTTCAAGGTATCACGTAAAAAGATATTTCAGAAAACACAATTAAGTCAAAGCCGAATCGCCCTTTCCGGAACGATTCAGCAATGACTTCAATACAATGACAACACCCGGCGAAACCGAAATTATTTGATTTCGACTTTTGCGCCAGCGTCTTCCAGTTTCTTCTTGGCTTCTTCCGCATCAGCCTTGCTGACGCCTTCCTTGACAGGCTTCGGAGCAGAATCAACCATATCCTTGGCTTCCTTCAGACCCAAGCCTGTAATTTCACGAACGGCCTTGATAACAGCAACCTTGTTAGAACCAAATTCGGACAGAACAACAGTGAATTCAGTCTGTTCTTCTGCAGCAGCACCACCTGCAGCAGCGCCACCTGCAGGACCTGCGACAGCCATAGCTGCAGCAGAAACACCAAATTTTTCTTCAAACGCCTTAACCAGGTCATTCAATTCCATTACGGACATCGCGCCAACGGCTTCCAGGATGTCTTCCTTGCTCATTGCCATGTAAAACTCCTAATTCTTTTGTTAAATACAATTAATTGGTACCAACGACTGCAAACAAGCCATAAGACAGGCTTGCCTCCCTGCATCAGGCTGCTTCTGCTTCTTTTTTCGCAGCCAGTGCAGCCAGTCCACGAGCAAAGCCCGAAACTGGAGCCAACATAACGCCCATAAGCTGTGAAAGCAGTACCTCGCGGCTCGGGATGCTTGCAAGTGCAGCAACACCAGCTTTATCGAGTTTCTTGCCTGCATAACTGCCGCCCCTAATAACCAGCACATCGTTGCGTTTTGCAAAATCCTGCACAACTTTTGCAGCAGCGACTGCATCCTTTGAAATGGAATAAACCAAAGGACCGGTCATTTCAGACGCGAGATCGGCAAATGCTGTCCCTTCAACAGCGCGACGTGCCAGCGTATTCTTCAACACACGCATATACACGCCACTTTCACGTGCAGCAGCACGCAGTTGCGTCATGTCACCAACCTGGATACCACGATATTCGGCCAGAACAATTGTCTGTGCCTCAGCGATCTGGGCACTGACTTCTGCCACTACAGCCTTTTTGTCATTCAGATTGAGACCCACGGTCAACCTCCAAAAATGATATCCGTCCGCCAGACAACCGATCGGATATCGGTTCGAACACGGTGTCCAAAGTTAGGAGTCTACTATCGGCAATCCGCCTTGAAACTACAAAACTAATTGGGTTCACCATCTACGCTGGGTAAATTTTTAACAATTGGCAAACATCGTCAACTGCCCAGCGGTCTTTGATTGTCCATATCGGTATATTTACCGATATGGCCCAAAGTCACCCCCCTGAATTTCAGGGTTTGAATTATACGCTCAAGCAACGATCGATGCCTGATCGACACGAACGCCGGCCCCCATCGTCGATGAAATCGAAACCTTTCGGATGTAGGTACCTTTGCTGCTGGCCGGTTTGGCCTTGTTCAGTGCATCAATCAATGCGACCAGATTTGACTTCAAATCTTCGTCCGAGAAAGATCTGCGACCGATCGTGGCATGAATAATGCCGGCACGATCCGTTCTGTACTGTACCTGACCGGCCTTGGCATTCTTGACGGCGGTGGCAACATCGGGAGTTACCGTACCGACTTTCGGATTTGGCATCAAACCACGCGGTCCGAGAATCTGACCAAGCGAACCGACGATACGCATTGTATCTGGAGAGGCAATAACAACATCGAACGGGATATCCCCGCCCTTGATCTGAGCCGCCAGATCTTCCATACCAACGATATCGGCACCGGCTGCTTTCGCCTGCTCAGCCTTTTCACCCGACGCAAATACAGCAACGCGAACCGCCTTCCCCGTACCCGCAGGCAACACTACGGAACCACGAACAACCTGATCGGATTTTTTCGGATCCACCCCCAACTGGACAGCGACATCAATAGATTCATTGAATTTCGCTGTTGCATACTCTTTCAGCAATGCCAGGGCGGCATCAACAGGATAAACCTTGCTGCGATCCACTTTTTCCTGAAAAGCACGCACTCTCTTAGAAGCCTTAGCCATTTACATGCCCTCCACAGTAATGCCCATTGATTTGGCAGAACCAGCAATTGTCCTGACAGCAGCATCCATATCAGCAGCAGTCAAATCAGGTTTTTTCATGGTAGCAATTTCTTCGGCCTGAGCTCTGGTAATCGAACCGACTTTTTCCGTATTGGGTCGTTGCGATCCCTTTTCAATTCCCGCCGCTTTCTTGATCAGAAAAGTAGCCGGAGGCGTTTTCATGGCAAATGTGAACGATTTGTCCGCATAAGCTGTAATAACGACTGGGATAGGCATACCCGGCTCAAATCCTTGAGTCTGCGCATTGAATGCCTTACAGAATTCCATAATATTCAGGCCACGCTGACCAAGAGCCGGCCCGATTGGAGGAGATGGATTGGCTTTACCCGCTGGAACCTGCAGCTTGATAAAACCGGCGATTTTTTTTGCCATTTCTTTTTTCCAGGTTAATGAGTCATAACGCCCGCCCGACAACACGCAGGCTCCTCTGCCGGATTGTCAATTTGCGCTCCGGCATACGCAAAATCAAACTTTTTCGACCTGTCCGAACTCAAGCTCCACCGGAGTCGAACGTCCAAAAATGGTCACGGAAACTCTCAACCGTGATTTTTCGTAATTAACTTCCTCGACATTGCCATTGAAATCAGCAAAAGGCCCTTCCTTGATGCGAACCAGTTCGCCAACTTCATAAGATATTTTCGGACGAGGTTTATCAATTCCGTCCTGCATCTGTTGAAGAAGCTTTTCCATTTCACGCACAGGAATAGGTGTTGGTTTGTTGGATTTTCCACCAACAAACCCCGTTACCTTAGCTGTATCCTTGACCAAATGCCACGTGTCATCCGTCATTTCCATTTCGATCAGAACATATCCCGGAAAAAAACGGCGTTCGGTAACCGACTTCTGTCCACTTTTGACTTCAACCACTTCTTCCGTCGGAACCAGTATCTGACCGAATTTCTCATTCATGCCCATCCGGTCAATCCGCTCCGTCAAGGAGCGACGCACACTTTTTTCCATACCGGAATAAACATGAACGACATACCAGCGCATCTGGGATGATGCGCCAGCACTTTTTTCTTTGTTAGCCTGATCTTGGCTCTTTTCACCCATTATCTTTTCCAGCCAAGTATGATGTTATAAAGAACAAATTCCAACACCTTGTCCGCCCCCCAAAGGAATACGGCCATCAAAAGGACAAAACCGAAAACGATCCCGGTAATTCGAATGGCATCGTTTCGCGCAGGCCAGACAACTTTTTTGGCTTCACGAACAGCCTCTCTGGCGAACACGATAAAATTCTGCCCGGAAGAAGAAAACCAGACAAAACAGGCGCCAACAAGGAGACCCGCGACCAATACACCGATTCGCGACAAAGAAGACTGACCAGCCAGGAAGTAAAAACCAAAAATACCTGCCAAAATAGAGGCAACAGCACAGGCAACCTTCACCTTGTCGCCCAGGCCACCCTCGGCTTGCACAGGTTGGTTAGACATAAAATCCTACTTTCAGTTATGAATATAACGTGGCAGGGGAAGAGGGCCTCGAACCCCCGACCTTCGGTTTTGGAGACCGACGCTCTGCCAATTGAGCTATTCCCCTACATCTACAGCCTAACATAAATCATCAACACCTTCCTCCACCACGGAGGAAGGCACCGACTGAATTACTCAATGATTTTGGAGACGACACCTGCTCCGACGGTTCTGCCGCCT
>CAVKGJ010000100.1:0-29680 GCA_963655605.1 Oscillospiraceae bacterium | reverse complement strand
TGAAGGTGGTCTGGCTGGCTATAATGGAATCGTCCAGAAAATGGACCTTGCCGATTCAGAACTGGAAATCAGCACTGAATCGGTTCTGCATCGAATTCGGAGAAAGGGTTTCTTCCTTTCTCTGATAAATGTCCACAGAATGTGTTACAGGCTCGAGAATAGAGCAAATAATATTTCAGTTTTTGTTCTGTTAGACAGGTAATGTGTGTACCGTACTCTGTCCGGTCGGGTTATTCACAAAGCATATCACTTCGTTTTCTTGCCCGCTTTCCTGTCCAGTTCGGCCAGCCAGTCCAGTTTTTCGCCGATTTTCTTTTCAAGCCCGTAGGGGGTCGGCCGGTACCATTGCATTTCAGGCATGCCTTCCGGGAAATAGGTTTCGCCGGCTGCGTAGGCGTTAGGCTCGTCATGGGCGTAGCGGTATGCATGGCCGTAACCCAGCTCTTTCATAAGTTTTGTCGGCGCGTTTCGGAGATGGACAGGAACTTCGCGGCTTTTGTCCTGTTTCACGAAAGCACGCGCCTGATTGTAGGCCATGTATCCGGCGTTGCTTTTGGCGGCGACTGCCAGATAGATGACGGCCTGTGCCAGTGCCAGTTCGCCTTCAGGACTGCCCAGTCTTTCATAGGTTGTCGCGGCGTCGTTGGCGATCTGGATGGCACGGGGATCGGCAAGGCCGATGTCTTCCCAGGACATGCGGATGATACGCCGGGCCAGATAGCGGGGGTCAGCGCCTCCGTCCAGCATGCGAGCCAGCCAGTAAAGCGCTGCATCCGGGTTGGATCCCCGGACGGATTTGTGCAATGCGGAAATCTGGTCGTAGAAGTTGTCGCCCTTGTTGTCGAAGCGGCGCATGGCATCTCCCAGCGTTTCTTTCAGCAGGGCGATATCGATTTCCTGTTCCTGTCTGGTCATGGCGGCCTGAGCAACGATTTCGAGACGGTTCAGCAGGCGGCGGGCATCGCCGTCTGCACTCATGACCAGCATGGTTTGCGCTTCGGATGATATGGACAGGCCATCCAGTTCTTTTTCCAGTGCCCGTTCAAGCAGTGTTTTCAGATGGTCGTCATTCAACGATTTGAGTACGTAAACGGCTGCGCGGGACAACAGGGCGTTATTGACTTCAAAGGACGGATTTTCGGTGGTCGCACCGATAAACGTGACAAGGCCGCTTTCAACGTGAGGCAGAAAAGCGTCCTGCTGGCTTTTGTTGAACCGGTGGACTTCATCGACAAAAAGGATCGTTCTTCGTCCGGAATTCGAACGGATCAGGCGGGCGCGTTCGACGGCATCGCGGATGTCCTTGACGCCGGAAAGAACTGCTGACAGGGCCATGAATTCGGCGTTGAAACCGTCGGCCATCAGTCGGGCCAGTGTCGTTTTCCCGACGCCGGGAGGTCCCCACAGGATCATGGAGTGGGGTTCTCCGGACTCGAAAGCGATGCGCAGCGGTTTTCCGGAACCGAGAAGATGTTCCTGACCGACGACATCGTCGATAGTTTTGGGGCGAAGCCGTTCTGCCAATGGCGCCTGAGTCATAATCAAAATCGCAAAATACAGAAAAAGACAGTCTATATGATGGAGTGGCCGCAAGGCAAAAAGGTTTCGTTTTTTTGTGTGCAGGTTTCGGGCAAAGCCATATCCATCCGGAGCGGTTCTGTACTATTTCTGTACTATATCAGTCCGGTATCTTTGGCAGGATATTGCGGCAGTTATGCTTGTATCGGGAAAAGCAGTGGTATCCTGAAACGATTTGTGGATTAATATTCTTTTTTTGTCCGGTAAAACGAATTCGATTATGGGAAGTCAGTTAACAGCAAATCCGTCCGGATTGTCCGATGAAGCGTTGACGGAAACGGAACTGGATGGACAGACTGTCTATGAAGGCAGTTTTTTCAGCGTCCGGAAAGACAGGGTGCGCTTGCCGAACGGAAATGTCGCGGCACGGGAATATATCCATCATCCCGGCGCGGTAGTGGTTTTGCCGCTTTTCGACGATGGAACCGTTCTGGTGGAACGACAGTTCCGCTATCCGCTGAAGCGGATTTTCATCGAGTTTCCGGCTGGGAAAATCGACAGCGGAGAAGATGGACTGACCAGTGCAAAGCGGGAACTTGAGGAAGAAACGGGATATGTCGCATCGGAATGGCGGTACGTGACAACGATTCACAATGCGATCGGCTATTCTGACGAACGGCTGTACATTTATCTGGCAAGCGGTCTGAAAGCCGGTCCGTCCCGTCCCGATGACGAGGAATTTATCCAGACGTTCAGGATTCCGGCAGAAGAATTGCTGGACTGGGTCAGGACAGGGCGGGTAACCGATGTCAAAACGGTGATCGGCGCTTTTTGGCTTGAAAAAATTGCCACTGGTCAATGGGATGCTGAAAAAATTGTGTAATGGTTCGAATTATGGTTTATGATGGAATGCATCGTTTTTGAGGTACGGGTAGAGTGGTACGGTATCAAGACTGTCATTTCTGTTTCTGCTTCAAACGATGGTAGAGGCGAAAGCCGGGTTTAACTGAAATAGGAAATATGTAATGGCAACTGGTACTGTAAAATGGTTTAACGATTCCAAGGGTTTCGGATTCATCACTCCTGACGAAGGTGGCGAAGATGTTTTCGCGCATTTTTCGGCCATCAAGGCGGACGGTTTCAAATCTCTGAAAGAAAACCAGCGCGTTTCTTTCGATATCACGACCGGTCCGAAGGGCAAGCAGGCATCCAATATCACGGTTATCTGACAAAGGTAGAGGACTGATCGGTTTTCCTTTTGCACTTCCTGCTTTTCGGCAGGAAGAAAAGGTGATTTATTGATAAAAAACGGGAACATGGATTCATGTTCCCGTTTCTTGTCTGGCAGGTTCTCTTGCTGTTGTATACATGATACGGAAAAACGGTATCCGATATCGGATACCGAGGGATGAGTTTTCGTCAGGAGGGTATTCTGAACATTTTCCGTGAGACAGCCAGTAACCAGATAGTGACGCATGATATTCCGGTACACAGGCTGATCGTTCCGACCGCCATGGTCAGGACGGGCCAGTTCAGAGAACACAGCATCATGGAAAGGCTGCCGAAAAGCAGGGCGATGCATCCCCAGAGAGAGCCGACCGTTCCGTTGTCCGTATCCATCTGGTTCATGATCAGCATAGTGCCGGCCGGCCTGCATGCGCTGCCGAAGAAGGTGACAGGGACATAGAGCAGGGCGAAGGCAAAAGGATTCATGGCGCCGAATATCAGGATCAGGGATCCGGAAACGGCGACACAGCCGAAACAGATCGTCAGGAAAAGCAGACGCGGCACTTTGCGGAGAACCCGCATGTAAAGAATGGGGGCGAGCATGGCGAAACAGCCGTTGAAGGCGAAGAAATAGCTGTATTTCTCTGCGGACAGGTTAAACAGGTTCATGTAGATGAAGGATGATGTGGACAGGAACGACATGACCGGCATGACCATGAGCGAGAAGATGACGAGCAAAACCAGATATCCCCTGTTGCGCAGGACGAAACCGATTCGTCCCAGTGACTGGAAAGCCGATCCTGCGGTCGGATTTTTCAGTGTCTCTTTCAGAAACAGGGAAATAGTGAAAGCCAGGATGCCGCAGAAGGTCAGAGCAACGAAAAGTCCGCGCCAGGAAACGAATTTCAGCAGGAAGGCGCCGATAACAGGTGCCAGCATGGGACAAAGGATGGTCAGTGTTTGTATCCAGACAAGCACCTTTTCCATGACGAGTCCCCTGAAATTATCCTTGACGATGGCCATGGAAACGGCCTGTATCGCTCCGCTGCCGATTGCCTGGATGACCCGTCCGGTGATCAGGAGATAGATATTCATGGAAAACATGCAGACGAGACTGCCGGCGATGTAAAGTACCAGTCCGAGGTAGAGGATCGGCTTGCGGCCGTATTTGTCGGTAAACGGTCCCCAGAGCAGCATGGAAATGGCGAAAAACAGCATGAAAAAGCTGAGAGTGAAATTTGTCAGTTCCGGTGTGGTCGAGAAAAAACCGACCATTTGAGGCAGGGCAGGCAGGTACAAGTCGATAGAAAGGGGAACGAAAGCGCCCAGAAAAGCCAGAAAGGCGATCAGACCCCTGGCGCCCAGCGGGAATATCCCCGGGCGCAACGCTTCATTTTCTTCCTGCATCATAGGTAGTGTCCGGCATTCAATGGTCAGACGGAACCGGCTGGAGACAAACAAGGGGGCCGGATCGTTATGGTTATTTCATCAATATAGTGAGGAGGCAATTATACGGTTTTCTTTCGGGAAGATCGTGTCTGAGAACAGAAAGTTCTCGGCTTACGGGAGAAGTGTGTCAATAAGCGCTTCAGGTTTTTGCAGATTAAATTGTTACAGGGATATCCTGCAGAAAAGTTTCCTTCCGGATATATGGATGAAACAGTCGTTGCAAAACGGATATCTGAAAAAATACCAGGTACATCAGGGTTCCATCAGTTCGCGCATCATATGGGGAAGGGGAGTCGATTTGCCGGTTTCCGGATCGATCCAGACGACTTTCGAGCCGCCGATGGCGCAGACGGTATCGGGATCATCGCTGCGCCGTATTTCCTGTACGATTTCAAAACTCGACCGTCCGGGAGAACCGGCATATGTTCTGATTTCGATTTCTCCGGGATAAGTGAGCGGCGCGTAATATGTGCAGTAACAATGAACGACAACCGTTTCGGAACCGGCTTTCTCACGTCCGAGATGAGAGTACCATTCGATACGTGCCTGTTCCAGATACCGGAAAAAAACGGTATTGTTGACGTGGCCCATGGCATCCATATCTCCCCAACGGATGGGGATACGGGAAACGAAAACCGGTTTTTTGCCGGACAATGGATTGCCTGTCATTTTTGATTTTCTCCTTTATCACTTTGAAATTAACGGTTTGCCCGATATCATGTCATGATTTTGCGGTAAGCTCCATTACCGTCCGTTTGCATTGACTGAATTTGTTATTTTGAAGATGACCCAACAAGAATTGCCGGGTACGGAACCGTTCGGTCCACGTGAGGCCATGGAATACGATGTGGTGATTGTCGGAGCCGGACCTTCCGGCCTGTCTGCCGCTATCCGGATCAAACAGCTGGCCCGGGAAAAGGGACAGGATTTTTCGGTTTGCGTGCTCGAAAAAGGTTCGGAGCCCGGGGCGCATATTCTTTCCGGTGCCGTGATGGATCCTGTGGCGCTGACCGAACTGTTTCCGGACTGGAAGAAAATGGGAGCGCCGGTGACCGTTCCGGTTACCGAAGACCGTTTTCTTTTTCTGGGAAAGAAAAAAGCCCGTAAAACACCTGAATGGATGCTACCGAAAGCGATGCGCAACAAGGGCAATTACGTCGTTTCGTTAGCCAATCTGGTGCGCTGGTTGGCCCAGCAGGCCGAGGATCTTGGGGTGGATGTGTTTCCCGGATTCGCCGCTGTGGAAGTATTGTATGACGAAAGCGGTGCGGTCAGGGGAGTTGCCACAGGCAATATGGGGGTTGGGAAAGACGGAAAACCGACCGATGCATTCCAGCCCGGGATGGAACTCCATGCGCGTTATACCCTGTTTGCGGAAGGAGCACGGGGGCAGCTGGGACGGCAGGTCGTTGACCGGTTCGGCCTCGATCATGGTCGCGATCCGCAAAGTTATGCAATCGGCATCAAGGAAATCTGGCGGGTCAAACCGTCGGTTCACAGACAGGGGCTGGTGATGCATACGGCCGGATGGCCGCTGGATGCCGGTACTTATGGCGGTTCGTTCATGTACCATATGGACAATAACGAAGTCGCTGTCGGATTCACTGTGGGACTGGCATACAGCAATCCCTGGTTGTCGCCGTTCGGGGAATTCCAGCGTTACAAGACGCATCCAGCGATCCGGGAGTTTCTTGAAGGAGGCGAGCGGCTTGCCTATGGTGCCCGTGTGATTGCGGCAGGCGGTATTCAGGCGTTGCCTGAAATCGTTTTTCCGGGCGGAGCACTTCTGGGGTGTGACGCCGGTTTTATGAATGGCGGCCGAATCAAGGGAATCCATGCTGCCATCAAGTCGGGCATACTTGCCGCCGGAGCGGTTTGTACGGCACTGGCCGGAGACAGGCGGCAGGATGTGCTGGATGCATATCCCGAAGCATTCCGCCGATCATGGCTTTATGACGAACTGGTCAGGGTCCGCAATTTCAAACCGTGGATGGGCACAAACCTGTATGTGGGGACGCTGATGTTCGGTATTGATCAGGTTGTTTTCCGGGGAAAGGCACCCTGGACGCTTCACCGCAGGAAAGCGGATCGCGAATATCTCCTGCCGGCATCGCAATGCAAACCGATCAGTTATCCCCGACCTGACGGAAAACTGACGTTCGATATCGCGTCCTCGCTGTATCTGTCGGGAACGATGCATGAAGAAAACCAGCCTTCCCATCTGACACTGAAGGACCGGGATGTGCCGCTGAATGTCAATCTGCCCGTTTATGCCGGGCCTGAAGAGCGGTATTGTCCAGCGGGCGTTTACGAGTACATGAAAGATCCGGATGGCAGCATGCGTTTGCAGATCAATGCGGCGAACTGCCTGCATTGCAAAACCTGTGATATCAAGGATCCGACCGGCAATATTGTCTGGATAGCCCCGGAGGGGGGCGGAGGCCCGAATTATCCCGATATGTGAAGGCTTTATGCTTGACATCCGCCCTCGTCTGAAAGCGGGTTCCCGCTTCAACGAGATTGCCCGGAGGAAAAGACCCGGTTTTCGCCGCAAATATTTCCACAGTGGAAAATTTTACGGTATCGAACCAACCGCATATTCCCCAGGGCTTACGATCTCTCCACAGGCTGATACGACATGCCCTGTTGCCTGTGGAGAATTTAACATAGAAAAGAAAGGAGTTTTTAGTACACAGGATTGCCGCTATCCGTTCCTTGTATCCTCGTCCTGAATGACGGGTTTTATGGCATGGCGGGTAAATAATATGCATAAATAAAACAGCTTTCAGCTATAACGCGATTTTTTCTGATCCACTTCGGCGTTTCACGGGAATGGATAGGGTAAGATGGATGCATCATTCCCTGTAACGGTAACGTTCGGATTCTGGAGAAAACGCGATGCAAAATGCAGTCATTTCCGCCGATATACTGGAACGCGTCATTTCCGGCGATTTCCATGATCCTTTTTCCGTTTTGGGCATGCATCGGGAAAATGGCAAGCTTCTTGTCAGGGCATTGTTGCCGGGTGCGGTTTCGGTGGCGGTTGTCGGTGCTCATCAGGATAGCGAACCGGTCCGGATGAAACGGTTCGCCGATACGGCGCTGTTTGAGGCTGAAATACCCGGGCGGGAAGAGCCGTTTCCCTATCGACTGAAAATCGACTGGGGGACGCATCAGCAGGAACTGGAAGATGCCTATCGTTTTCCGCGTGTACTGGGCGATGTCGATGTCTGGTTGCTGTCGGAAGGGACACATCACAGGCCTTACGAAAGGCTTGGTGCCCATCCTGCTGTGATGGAAGGAATTGCCGGCACCAGTTTTGCCGTATGGGCGCCCAATGCGCGGCGTGTTTCCGTCGTCGGCGATTTCAATGGCTGGGACGGACGACGGCACATGATGCGTTACCGTTATGAGTGTGGCGTCTGGGAAATGTTCATTCCGCATGTCATGCCAGGCGACCTGTACAAATATGAGATCAGGGATATTGACGGAGAAATCCGGCTGAAAGCCGATCCGTATGCCTTCCGTGCGCAGTTGCGTCCGGACACGGCGTCTGTCGTGCATGGACTGCCTCCCGCTGTTCCTTCCGATGTGCGGCGCAAGGCCGCCAACGCACCGGATGCACCTGTCAGCATATACGAGGTTCATCTGGGGTCCTGGCGTTTGCCGGATGACGGGCGCCGCTGGCTGACGTATCGTGAACTGGCGGAGCAGTTGGTTCCGTATGTCAAAAATCTTGCTTTCACTCATATCGAGCTGATGCCGGTCAATGAATATCCTTATGACGATTCATGGGGATATCAGTCTACAGGTATTTATGCGCCGACAGCCCGGTTCGGGACACCTGAGGATTTCCTTTATTTCGTCAAAACGGCCCATGACAACGGGATCGGAGTCATACTGGATTGGGTTCCGGCCCATTTCCCGGCCGATGCGCATGGTCTTGTAAGGTTTGACGGAACGGCACTGTATGAACATGAAGATCCACGGGAAGGCATCCATCAGGACTGGGGTAGCGTCATCTACAATTACGGTCGTACCGAGGTTGGCAATTATCTGGTAGGCAATGCGTTTTACTGGATCGAACGGTATGGTGTGGACGGTCTGCGGGTCGACGCGGTCGCTTCCATGCTGTACAGGGATTACAGCCGCGCTCCGGGGCAGTGGATTCCCAACAAATATGGCGGTCGTGAAAATCTCGAGGCGATCGCGTTTTTGAGGAAACTGAACGAGACCATAAAAAGGGAACGGCCGGAAGCGGTCACGATGGCCGAGGAATCCACCAGTTTTCCCGGTGTGACCCATCCTGTGCAGGATGGCGGTCTCGGTTTTTGCTACAAATGGAATCTGGGATGGATGCACGATACGCTGTCGTATATGCAGGAGGATCCGCTGTTTCGCAAATACCATCACGACAAGATGCGTTTCGGCATGATGTATGCCTATTCTGAAAATTTCATTTTGCCTTTGTCACATGATGAAGTCGTTCATTGCAAGGGATCGCTGATCGGAAAAATGCCGGGAGACGAATGGCAGCGTTTTGCCAATCTCAGGGCCTATTACGGATTCATGTGGGGATATCCGGGCAAGAAACTGCTTTTCATGGGAGGAGAATTCGCGCAGTACCGCGAGTGGGATTCCAATGGAAGTCTCGACTGGCATTTGTTGCAATATCCGTTACATGCCGGTGTGCAACGGCTTGTACGTGATCTGAATACGGTGTATCGGGATTTTTCTCCACTGTCCAGGCTGGATTACAGCCCGCAGGGGTTTGAGTGGATTATTCATGACGATACGGACAGTTCGATTTTCTGTTTTATGAGACGGGATGATGAAAACCGTTTTGTCATCGTGATAAGCAATTTCACACCGGTGCCCCGTTACGGATATCGCATCGGTGTTGCCGAACCGGGATGGTACCGCGAGATTATCAATACCGATGCCGTGATTTATGGTGGCGGAGGCATTCACAATCATGAATTGCTGGCACAGCAGGTTCCGTCCAACGGAATGCCATGGTCGCTTGAAGTGACGGCGCCTCCGCTGGCAACCTGCATGCTGGTCAGAAAGGATGACTGATGGAAACGGATAACGATATTAGACTGGAACCCGGAAGATCCTCTCCGCTGGGAGCGCACTGGGACGGAAATGGCGTCAATTTCTCACTGGTGGCACCGGCCGCCAGGGCTGTCACGCTTTGTCTGTTCGATGAAGACGGGCAAAAGGAAGAGGCACGTCTGCCGTTGAACGCATCGGAAAATGGCATCTGGTCCGGTTATTTGCCAGGAGCCAAACCGGGACTGGTTTACGGTTATCGTGTGTCGGGAGCCCATTCACCCCGGAACGGACAACGTTTCAACGACAGGAAAGTGCTCCTTGATCCGTATGCCCGTCTGGTTGTCGGACGGTATGGCGGGCAGGACGAGTTTTCGGATGCATCCGACGCCGATACGGGCGCGATTGCGCTGAAGGGCAAGGTTGTCCATGAAACGTATGACTGGGGCGACGACGAACCGCCGCGTATTCCTGCCGGACAAATGATTCTTTATGAATTGCACCTGAAGGGTTTCACCAAACGCCATCCGGATATTCCGGAAGAAATCCGGGGAACCTATGCGGCACTTGCCGAACCGGTCATCCTGGATTATCTGGAAAAACTGGGTATCACCTCGGTAGAAATTCTCCCGGTTTTCGCCATGGCCGACGAGGCACGTCTGATACGGGACGGGCGGGTCAATTACTGGGGATACAATACCATCGGCTTTTTCGCGCCGGAAAGCCGTTACTGGTCCGGACGTCCGGGTACGACACCCATATCCGAATTCCGTGACATGGTCAAGGCATTGCACAGCCGGAAAATAGAAGTGATTCTGGATGTCGTGTACAACCATACTGCCGAAGGCAACGAGGATGGCCCGATGCTTTCTTTCAAAGGAATCGACAACGCCATGTATTACCATTTGCGGCCCGAAAATCCGGCACGGTACGAAAACTGGTCAGGATGCGGAAACAGCCTGAATCTGGGGCATCCGCATGTCCTGGAAATGGTGATGGATTCTCTGCGCTACTGGGTGACGGAAATGCATGTGGACGGTTTCCGTTTCGATCTGACGCCAACGCTGGCAAGGGAAAAAGACGAATATTCCATCAATGCCGGGTTCTTCAGGGCCGTTGCCGAGGATCCCGTATTGTCCCGTGTCAAGCTGATTGCAGAACCCTGGGATCTGGGACCGGACGGTTACCGGCTCGGCGATTTCCCGTTCGGCTGGTTTGAGTGGAATGACAAATTCCGCGACACCATGCGTTCGTTCTGGCTGCATCAGGGACCTTCGCTGTCCGAATTCGCGCAACGTTTTGCCGGCTCGAACGATTTGTTCGGCATACGGGAAAGACTGCCCGCAGCTAGCATCAATTATGTGACATCTCATGACGGATTCACCATGAGGGATCTCGTCAGTTACAACCACAAGCATAACGAGGCAAATGGAGAACACAACCGGGATGGCTCGAACCACAATCTCAGCTGGAATTGCGGGGAAGAGGGCGAAGCCACTTTGCAGGAGGTCATCCTGCGCCGCGACAAGTTGAGACGGTCATTACTGGCGACGCTGTTGTTTTCCCAGGGAACGCCGATGCTGGTGGCAGGCGACGAATTCGGACAGACACAGAGTGGCAACAACAATCCCTATTGTCAGGATAATGAACTGACCTGGCTGGATTGGGAAGGCGCGGATACCGGATTGCAGGATTTCGTCGCACAACTGATTTCATTGCGCAAAACGTATCCGGCACTGGGACAGAACAAGTGGTTTTCTTCCGACCGTTCGGATTTTGCCATTCCGGATGCGTCAATCCGCTGGCTGTCTCCGAATGGCGGAGACAAGCTGGGCAGCCTGTGGAGCAACAAGCGGGTTTTCAGTATGGGTATCCTGATTCGTGCAAGCGATTCTTCCCGTCCGTGTCTGATATTGCTGAATGCTTCGGTGCAGTCGGTCATTTTCCGTTTGCCGCCGGGACGATGGAAGGTATTGTCGGACAGCAGTTCGGCATACCGAAACGGAGCGAATCTCGAATTTCAGGTCCTGTTGCCGGGGCATACCATGATGCTGGCGGTTCCATGACAATCTTGGTAAGATGACAGCAGAGTCTGTCCGGCAACAGGCTGTACTGAGATATCTGATGGCGGGTCGTTTAACCATATCCGGGAGCAAACATGTCAATTCGGACAATTAGTACTACCCCTTTCGAAGATCAGAATCCGGGTACGTCCGGACTGCGGAAAACGGTTTCCGTTTTCCGTCAGCCTCATTATCTGGAAAATTTTGTCCAGTCCATTTTTGACTCCGTGACCGGTTATCAGGGAAAAACACTTGTGTTGGGCGGTGACGGGCGTTTTTTCAACTCCATTGCCATACAAGTCATTCTCAAAATGGCGGCGGCCAATGGTTTCGGCAAGGTCATGGTCGGGCGGTACGGTATTCTGTCGACCCCGGCAGTCAGTTGCCTTGTCCGGAAATACGGGACGTTCGGAGGCATCATTCTGTCGGCAAGTCACAATCCCGGCGGTCCGTCTGGCGATTTCGGCGTCAAATACAATATCGGCAACGGCGGACCGGCACCGGAAAAGGTCACGAATGCCATATATGCCCGTTCGAAAGTCATCAGGGAGTTCAGGATTTCCGATGCGCCGGATGTGAATCTGGACAGGATCGGGGCGGTCAGGATGGAGGACATGACGATAGAAGTAATCGATCCTGTAGCGGATTATGCCGAATTGATGCAGTCGATCTTTGATTTCGGGGCCATCCGTTCCCTGTTTTCCGATGGGTTCAGATTCCGGTTCGATGCGATGCATGCCGTTTGCGGCCCGTATGCGAAAACGATCATGGAAAAAATGCTGGGGGCGCCTGAAGGCACAGTGGTCAACGCGGTTCCTCTGGAGGATTTCGGCGGCCATCATCCCGATCCGAATCCGGTCAATGCGAGGGAGCTGATGGAATACATGAATGGACCGGACGGCGCCGATATGGGAGCGGCAACAGATGGTGACGGCGACCGGAACATGATTGTGGGACGGCATATCGCTGTGGCGCCTTCGGACAGTCTGGCCATTCTGGCGGCCAATGCGACACTGGTTCCCGGTTATTCCGGCGGAATAGCGGGGATCGCCCGTTCGATGCCGACGTCAACTGCGGCGGACAGGGTTGCGGTTGCCCTGAATGTTGCCTGTTATGAAACGCCGACAGGCTGGAAGTTTTTCGGCGATTTGCTCGATGACGGCAAAATCACCCTGTGCGGTGAGGAAAGCTATGGCACCAGTTCCAGCCATATTCGGGAAAAGGATGGTATCTGGGCCATTCTCTTCTGGCTCAATCTGTTGGCTGCGACCGGAAAATCGGTCAGTGAAATTGTCCGAGACCACTGGAGGACATATGGCCGGAATTATTATTCCCGTCATGATTATGTCAACATCGACAGCGTCCGGGCTGCTGCATTGATGGATCATTTGAGAAGCAGGCTTGACGGACTGGCCGGTGAAAAATACGGCGTGTGGGAAATCGGAAAAGCTGATGAATTCTCATATACCGATCCGGTTGACGGATCGGTATCGCAACGGCAGGGAATCCGGATCTTTTTCACGGATGGCTCCCGTATCATTTTCCGGTTGTCAGGAACCGGAACGGTGGGTGCGACGCTGCGGGTTTATTTCGACCGGTATGAAAAGGATCGGATCGACATGGATATGCACACGGCATTGGGTGAACTGATCGATATAGCCGGCGAGGTGGCCGATATTGCGGGATTTACCGGTATGAAAGAACCGACGGTCATCACCTGAGTTGGCCGTTTTTCGGGGATCGGGCGCATTTTGCCGATACGACACGGGCAATGGAAAGACAGGACATGTTTTTTGAGGAGGTTTGTCTGCACATTTAACATACAGTCGTGAATGTATGTTAAATTGGGAGAAGTGGGAATGCTTGTGGAACCGATATAAAAATACGCAGTTCTGGGAGGTGCAGAGTGAAGTTTATCGAAGATAAAATGCTGGTGGCAAGCCAGCTGCCAAAGCGTACCATTGCGCTTGTTCTGGCCGGCGGGAGAGGTACCCGGCTTCATCAGCTGACCGATAACCGTGCAAAACCGGCTGTCTATTTCGGAGGCAAATTCAGGATCATTGATTTTGCCCTTTCCAACTGTATCAATTCAGGTATACGCCGTGTCGGCGTCATCACGCAGTATCGTCCGCATTCACTGATCCGTCATTTGCAGCGGGGATGGAGTTTCCTGCGTGGCGAACAGAATGAATTTATCGATCTGATGCCGGCGGGACAACAGATGGAAGAAGGCTTGTGGTATCGGGGTACGGCTGACGCCGTTGCGCAGAACAAGGGGATTTTGCGTTCCTACGAGCCGGAATATATTCTGGTACTTGCCGGCGATCATATCTACAAGATGGATTATTCCATGTTGCTTCTGGATCATGTCGAGCGGAAGTCTCTCTGTACGGTGGCGTGTATCGAGGTGCCGCGCATGGATGCCACCGGTTTCGGTGTCATGGATGTGGACGATGACCGCAGGATCACCCGTTTTCTGGAAAAACCGGCCGATCCGCCGGGTATGCCAGACAATCCCGACAAGGCGCTTGCCAGCATGGGTATTTATGTTTTCAATGCCGATTATCTGTACAGTCTGCTGGATGAGGACTGTGCGGACAATACGTCTTCCCATGATTTCGGAAAGGACATCATTCCCAAGATCGTTTCCCAGGGCAATGCGATGGCGCACTATTTCAGCATGTCGTGCGTTCCGCCGGCGCAGTTCGTGCCGCCATACTGGCGGGATGTCGGTACGGTCGATTCATTCTGGCTGACCAATCTCGAGCTGACATCCAATATGCCGCAGCTGAACATTTATGACGAGGACTGGCCGATCTGGACATACCAGGAGCAGGAGCCGCCGGCCAAGTTCGTTCCGGATCCGCACGGAATGGATGGCGTCATTTCCAATACGATGGTATCGGGAGGATGTATCATTTGCGGTTCCAAGATTTCCAATACGATTCTGTTTTCGAAGGTACGCGTTCAGGCGTTCTGCAATCTCGATCAGGTCGTTGTGTTGCCGGATTGTGAAATCGGACAGGGATCCCGTCTGAAAAAAGTGGTCATTGACCGGGGATGCCGCATTCCGGAAGGAACGATTATCGGCGAGGATCCAGAACTGGATGCACAGCGGTTTTACCGCACTCCGAACGGAGTGGTTCTGGTGACGCAGGAAATGTTTGCGAAACTGTACAATTTTGAACATATCCCGAAGGTAGAATAAGTGAGCGAAAAACAGTTTCCCCTGAAGGTTTTGCATGTTTGTTCAGAGATTTTCCCTCTTCTTAAAACCGGTGGACTTGCCGATGTGACCGCTGCACTGCCGCCGGAACTGGAAAAGGATGGCTGTGAAGTGCGCATGCTGGTTCCGGGGTTTCCGGAGTTCATGAGAGGTATTGCAGATCCGGATCTTGTCGCGGAACTGCCTGCCAAATTCGGCGCACGCCGGGTCAGGTTGATGTATGGAAAAATGCCGGGAACCGGAGTGCCGGTTTATTATGTCGACGCCCCGGATCTGTATAACCGCGCCGGCAATCCGTACAACGGTCCGGATGGGCAGCCATATCACGACAATCATCTCCGTTTCGCGCTTTTGGGGTGGTGTGCGGCGCGTCTGGTGGAAGGGTTCGATTATTTCTGGAAACCGGATATCGTTCATGGCCATGACTGGCATGCCGGTCTGGCGTTCGCATATATCAAGGCACTGGAATGGGCACGCGGAAGGCGAATCGCCGGCACCGTATTTACCGTTCACAATATGGCCTATCAGGGAAATTTTCCGGCTCATGTGTTCAGTGAGCTGGATTTGCCTTTTTCCATGCTGAATCCGGATGGCATCGAGTTTTACGGGCAGGTTTCGTTTCTGAAGTCCGGTTTCTGTTATGCGGACAGGATTACGACGGTCAGCCCTACCTATGCGGAAGAAATCCGGTATGGCGAGCAATCCTGTGGGCTGGGAGGCGTCATACAGCAGCGTTCATCCGATCTGACAGGTATTCTGAACGGGATCGATACACAGGTCTGGAATCCGAAAACGGATATCCATATCGCGGCGAATTATCACGAACGTTCCATGACCGGCAAGAACAAGTGCCGTATTGCATTGCAAAAGGAAATGGGGCTTTCCGTACAGAATGACAAACCGGTTTTCTGTGTGATCAGCCGTTTTGCATCGCAGAAAGGGTTGCATCTGGTTGTCGAAGGTCTGAACGCCATTGTCGAAAGGGGCGGTCAGGCTGTCATTATGGGAAATGGAGAACATTGGCTGGAAGAGGCGTTTTCCCGTTTCGCGGATGAATTTCCCGGACAGGTTGCAGTCCGCATCGGCTATGATGAAAACAGGGCACACCGGATTTTTGCAGGAGGTGACGTCATTCTGGTTCCGTCACGCTATGAACCTTGCGGTCTGGTCCAGATGTATGGCTCGGTGTATGGCACATTGCCGCTGGTACATCGCGTCGGAGGCCTGGCCGATACGGTGACGGACAGTTCACTGGAAAATCTGGTCGAGAATCGCGCGACAGGTTTTTGTTTTGACCGTTTTGACTATTCTTCATTCGAGGCGGCGCTCGAGAGAGCTTTTGCATTGTATGAGAGGCCGAGAGACTGGAGAAGGGTCCAGAAAAAAGGGATGATATTGTCGTTCGGATGGGAGCATTCGGCAAGACAGTATGCGTCCTTGTACCGGCAGATAAAAGTCGGTTCATAACGACTGCCTGTGCGGACGGAATGACTGAAAACGGCCATTTCATCCGCTTGCCAAAGAGCATTGCAAACGGTTATATTTCTTATGGCCGGGATTGACAGGCTACGCTGTTTTTTTTGTTTATGATGCTGATTTTACTGGTTTTTCAGCTTGGCGGAATAGACGGAAAAAATATTGTCCCCTCCCCGTTTTCAATGGAGAACAGAAATGAGCTTTGACAAACCGAAACAGGAAGGTTTTCTCGCCAGCGATGTAGAAGCCTTGAAGCGTTCCATTTCAAACAATTTGCGTTACCGTTCCGGCAAGATTCCTCTGACGGCAACGCGAGGGGACTGGTTGCTGGCCTCCGAACTGGCCGTTCGCAACAGACTGGTCGAACGCTGGCTGAAATCGAATACGGCCTATTATGAGCAGGGAAACAAAATCGTCTATTACCTGTCTATGGAATTTCTGATTGGCCGTACTTTCCAGAATGCACTGGAATCGCTCGATATTACCGAAGACATGCGCGAGGCATTGAGCGATCTGGCTGTCGATATGGAAGAAATCATCAACTATGAACCGGATGCTGCGTTGGGCAATGGCGGCCTGGGACGGTTGGCCGCCTGTTTTCTCGATTCCTTGGCAACACTGAATATCGCCAATATCGGGTACGGCATTCGCTATGAATACGGTATGTTCAAACAGGAAATCGTTGACGGTTATCAGGTCGAAACGCCGGATTATTGGCTTCTGACGCGCGGTAACCCTTGGGAATTCCCGCGTCCGGAGCTGCAGTACCATGTCCGTTATGGCGGTCATATCGACCAGTCCAGCGGAAGGGCACGATGGGTGGATACGCACAGTGTGCTGGCGATGGCGTACGATACGATCATTCCGGGTTATGGGACCGAATGTGCGACGACACTGCGGCTCTGGTCAGCCAAGGCGACATCGGAAATCAACCTGTCTGCCTTTAACAAGGGCAATTACGCCGGGGCGGTAGAAGCAAAAAATATGTCGGAAAACGTCACGCGCGTGCTGTATCCGGATGATTCGACGCCGTTGGGACGCGAGTTGCGCCTGATGCAGGAGTATTTTTTCGTATCTGCCAGTTTGCAGGACCTGATTCGCAGGCATCAGCTCAACAATCCGAGTTTTGACGATCTGGCCGACAAGATATCGATTCACCTGAATGACACCCATCCTGTCCTGGCGGTTCCGGAGCTGATTCGCCTTCTGGTCGATGTGCAGGGTGTTCCATGGGCACAGGCGTGGGCGCTGGCGCAGCGGATTTTTTCCTATACCAATCATACCTTGATGAGCGAGGCCCTGGAAACTTGGCCTGTCGAACTGATGGGCAGGGTGTTGCCGCGCCATCTGATGATTATTTTCGATATCAATAACGAGTTTCTCACGATGGTCGCGCAGAAATTCGGTAACGACAACGATCTGATGCGCCGCATTTCGCTGATCGACGAAACCGGTGAGCGCAGGGTGAGGATGGCGTATCTCGCTGTGATCGCCAGCCACAAGATCAATGGTGTTTCGGCATTGCATTCCGAACTGATGAAAAAATCGATCTTTGCGGATTTCGCGCGGATATTCCCGGAACGGTTCACGAATGTCACCAATGGCATTACGCCACGCCGCTGGCTGTCGCAGGCCAATCCATTGCTGTCCGAATTGATCGACGACCGGATCGGTCGGGGCTGGCGTCTTCATTTCGAGGAAATCGGAAAACTGAAGCCATATGCCACGAATCCCGCCTTTCTGGGAAGTTTCAGGGCCATCAAGCGCCAGAACAAGCAGCGACTGGGCCGTTGGGTGAAAAACAATCTGAACATAACCCTGAATCCCGATTCGCTTTTCGATGTCCAGATCAAGCGAATCCATGAATACAAGCGCCAGTTGTTGAATGTATTGCATGTCATTACCCGTTACAACCAGATCAAGGCCAATCCGGAGGTGAACTGGGTTCCGCGTTCTGTCATTTTTGCCGGCAAGGCGGCATCGGCCTACCAGATGGCGAAAGATATCATCAAGCTGATCAACGATGTTGCCGTCAAGGTTAACAACGACAAGGATGTCGGCAACAGGCTCAAGGTGGTGTTCATTCCGAATTACGGTGTCAGCCTGGCGGAAATGATCATCCCGGCGGCCGATCTGTCGCAGCAGATTTCAATGGCGGGAACGGAAGCGTCCGGCACGGGCAACATGAAGCTGGCGGCAAATGGTGCATTGACGATCGGTACGCTGGATGGCGCGAATATCGAAATCATGGAACGTGTCGGTTCGGACAATATATTCATATTCGGCAATACGGCCGAGCAGGTTGCCGAAATCAAGAATGGCAATTACCAGCCGCGGGAGTATTATGAACGGATTCCGGAACTGAAACAGGCGCTTGACCAGATCAGGGACGGTTTTTTCTCGCCCGATGAACCGGGGCGTTTCCGTGCCATATACGATTCACTGATCAATTATGGCGACCGTTATCTGGTACTGGCTGATTACGAAAGTTATGTGGCGACACAGAAACAGGTGGATACTCTGTACCGACAGGTTGTACGCTGGGATGTGAAGGCCATTGCCAATGTGGCGGGGGTCGGTTATTTCTCGTCGGATCGCGCCATCTCCGAATATGCGAAAGACATCTGGCAGGTTGATCCAATTGTCATGTAGGAAGAATTTTGGTTTACGGAAATTTTCTCGTGTTACTTTTGAGCAAGTTCAAGGAATCATTGTACTGATCGGGATATTCTGTACGGCATGAACAGTCGTGAATGTGGAGTAAGGTCACGAAATGTTTGTATATGACAACTTTTACCGAACGGGATACAAAAATGGAAAAACAGAAGACTCCTTATGAACAGGCCAGTCAGGAACTGAACGAATTTCGGGAAAGACGGATTGCCGAGCGCCGTTCCAGACCGAGAGGCACGCCGGATCGTCGACGGAACTGGAATGGCGGAATACAGCAATCGGGCGAGTATCCGGTTCGCAGGAATCTGCATTGATTTCATGACAAAACGCTGGACTGGCAGCGTTTTGTTTTTTATCGGCAATGCTCCGTAAAACGATGCCTTTCAGGGCACATGGTCCTGCCACAAAATGCAAGTCGAACCAGTCCGGAGTACGGTATGCATCAAGACGACTGGAAGTCGCAAGCGAATTTTGGTTGTCAAATGTGTCGAGTTCCCGTCATGTATTCTTGCGGCAGCCTTGCTGTATTGAATGACAGCGGTTCCATTGATGAATAATGAAATACAAGAATCAGAAACACAATCATGAGCGAGACGGCCAGGGATCCCGGTAAACCGGCACGGGTATGGAACGAACTTTTTGACGGACCTGAATATCTGTTCGGTACAGAGCCGAACGAGTATCTGGCCAGAAAACGACATTATCTGGAAAATTGCCGGAAAGTGCTTCTTGTCGCGGACGGAGAAGGAAGAAACAGCGTCTGGTGTGCACAGCAGGGAATGGATGCCGATGCTTTCGATCTGTCCGAGAAAGCAATCGCCAAGGCGAGAAAGCTGGCGGGAGAAAAAGGGGTTGTCGTCAATTATTCTGTCTGCGGCATAGATGAGTGGGAATGGAAGAACGACCGTTATGATGTGGTTATCGTAATTTTCGCACAGTTCGCCACGCCCAATATGAGATCGCGGCTTTTTGCCAATTGCATCCGGACACTGAAGCCGGGCGGTATCCTGATTCTTCAGGGGTATACGCCAAGGCAGCCGGAGTTCGGTACCGGTGGACCTGCAAAGGTAGAGCATCTTTACACAGAGAAGATGCTTTCCGACAGTTTTCGGGCGATGGATATTCTTGAATTGAAAAGTTATGACGCATTTATCCGCGAGGGAACACGGCACACCGGTATGTCGGCACTGATCGGAATGGTTGCACGCAAAAAGACCGAATAAACATTTTTTCCGGAAAATTAATTGCTATACTAATCACTTGTTTCAACAGGAAAACAGGTTTGTTTTTATGGCGATTGTGAAGTGCAAGGTCTGTGGCGAGGAAATCGAGGAAACCATTCCGAAGTGTCCCCGTTGTGATTCACTGGGACCGAAAAGAGGAAAAAGAATCCGTCTGATCCTGCTTTGTGTCATGGTGGTGATTCTCGCTTTTCTCGGTCTCGGTTGTTATCTGCAAATGAATGAAGTCGAGAAACCTTATGAGGAAGTTGTAAAAGAAAAGCTGGACGCCAGACTTTCACAGCGTGGGCTGACAGCCATGTTGTTGTTGCGAAGCAGGCTCGACAATCCGGACAGCATGCAGCTGGAATCGTCCATCGCCAATGAGGATGGATCCGTTCTCTGTTTTGAATTTACGGAAATGGATGCATCGGGAAAGAGGAAGAAATCGAAAGCCGCTTTTGTTGACGGAGAGCTGAACCGGACAGAAGCAGGGTGGAAACTGTTCTGTGTCGGAAAAGCGATGCAGCCGATTGCGGTGAAAAAGCCACCTGTGTAATGCTTGTTCGCAGTCGGCCAATGCACCTGAATGGCATGCCATTCAGGTGTTTTTTTGCGGTTATTGCCGGATTTGCCGGCAGGGGCTGAATCCGGAAAAACGGACATGAAAATTCCTGTCGCTGTCGAATGCAGTGGCGCGGGTTTTCTCCGGAACCGGGTATGACCGAAATGGCAAGCTGGAGAAATCCGGGACGATGTTCCGAGCGGAGTTCAGAGCACTTGTTACGGTTTCTTACCGGGGAGGTTGATCCGGTGGATTGATATTCATGGATTCGTTTAATGCCGTATTCATACGGTTGAGGATGGAAGCCATTCTCTGTTGCATGACGTCGGATGTCTTGTCCATAATCACGGGCATTTTCCGGATGAACATTTTTCCGGTCGGAGATTCATAAAATGCGATCAAGCTCTGGAGCTCCTCTTCCGTAAAGGTTTCGCGGTAAATTCGGATATAGTCTGGTAACATCTTTTCCCAGCTGAATTCTTCTTTGACGATATGCTTGTATTTGTCCAGAAAGGATTCGGTCATCTGCCTTTTTTCCACAGTCATATTGTCAAGTCGCAGAACCGGTTTCAGTGTTGTTTCGATTATCTCATCGGAATCGGCAATGGCGGAATCGTTCAATTTCTGCGCTTCTGTTAGGACCAGAAGCTTTTCAATGGAGGCATCCTGTGCAGGGGTCGCAAGTGCCGGTACTGCACAGCAGGCAGCCAGCAGGAGAATCAGCAGTCGTTTCATGATTTTTCTTTCTGTGACGAATGATTGCAAATAAATCTGACAGCATTTTTGTCCAGATGAGGAAATATGCCGGTAGAAATCGTCTGTTTCGGGACGGTATCTTCAGGTTTTTTCCAATCATTCCGTAAAAAGCGGACTGACGCAATCGCCAAACAGTAAGATATTGTAACAATCGGTATGTCGGTTCATCGTTTGCAGCATTCGATGCGTTTTTTTGATGCGGGTAAAAGATGAAATCCTGTTTTCCTTCATGATGCAGATAAAAGACGGGAGGGAATATTTTTCATGCAGTTGTCTGTCTTGTGCAGCGGTCTGGCGGATTGACGGAGAAAAAATGATGAAAACGGGGAAACGGATGCTTTTTCTGGCGGAATCCGATTATGGCCAACCGGCCGGAAGGCGGTTCCCAAGAAGTTGGCCCCGGATTATATCCGCAGTGTTCCAGGGCAGAAATACGATTATCAGGCTGTAGCCGAGGTGTTGAGCATCAATCGTGCCGTCAGTGTCCCGCTAGGGATTACGACACCGGACAAACCCAATATTGCCTCGATGATCTGGCGTACAGTTTCCGATCAGAAAAACCGGATTTATTTTGATTCTGCGACACGTCCCAATACTTTCTGGGTAGCGTTCGACAAACTTGATTTTAGCAGGGATGCGCCGGTCAAGAAACTGACTATCCAGCATGGTGAAGTGTATTTCGGTGAAGTATCGGGTCATTTCCGGCCTTCTAAACTGCTGAAATTCATGGATGCTTTGTAAGTATGTCCGCAATAATGTTTCATCCATTCGGGCAAAATGAGATGAAAACATGCCAAATTGGCAAAGAGACTGATATAATGCTCGTCTGTTCGGGGCGTAGCGCAGCCTGGTAGCGCACTTGCATGGGGTGCAAGGGGTCGGAAGTTCGAATCTTCTCGCCCCGACCAAAGAATACAAGGGATACAGAGTTTTCTGTATCCCTTTTTTATCACGTATGGAGCGTGGTCTTATCATGCCAGTATTCCCATGTTGGATAGAATTGCAGATGAACTGCAAGTCGCATTGTGGCAATTGCTGGGCGCGTGGCTCCTCTCAGTTCGGTTGCAATGGCTGAGAATATCCGGCTTCTCTTGGAGAAACTGAACCCACCCGAAAGACTTTTTCTTTTGGAGCAAATGGAAATCTGGGTTCACAAGCTATCTGCTCTTTCGCCGCCTGGACATGGGCGCAATATCAAATGATATCGTTATAGTTTTTTACGTTATAACGTGGGGGCTATTTATCTTCATTTTGCCCTGTTTTGGTTTCGTATTTTTGGTTTGGGCAGTTGGTATTGCACAGTTGTACAGGTATGAACTGCTCTTGCGTGCCAAGTAACAACAGTAACGGTTAGTTGGTCAGATTTTGCCATGTTGTTCTTTGGCTGGGCAGATTCCATCAAATATGGGGGAGAATTTGCAAAAAAATACCCGTGAAAAACATTCACGGGTAGAAAATAACTTGATAGGTGAGATTATTATGCACCATATTTGCAAAAAAATACATAATTTTTTCAAAAAAAATTAACTTAAATTTCGATTTTTGTTTAATGACATTTTCCGGGGGTGACGGCCAGTCGTTTTAGCCGGTATTTCTTTTTTCCTTTCCTGTGATGATCATATTGTTCAGGTTGATACGGTTTTCTGGAAAGTTCGGGATTGTGAAGAAGAAAACAACGAGGGTGCTTCCGTTTCTGTGGCGGAGGCATTCCTGCGCAAGTATGGGGAAACAGAGGGGATCGGGTATTACTGAAGAATGTCTTCCGGGGTAAGGGTGCGTGCCTTTTCGATTTGTTCGGCTGTCATATCTTCTTCCAGTGCTTTCAGTGCATCCGCGGCCTCGGCTTGGGTCACTGCCGCGCGATTGAACAGGACGTGGGCCGCTATTCTGTTTTCCGGATGGTTTTTTGCATTGGCATAAAGTGTTCCCAGCGCATACAGCGCTTCCGGCAGTTCTTGTCTGGCGGCTTTCCGGAACCACTGGGCGGCTTGCTGCAGGTTACGGGAGGTGCCCCGTCCTGTCAGGGAGGCGAATCCCAGACTGTATTGAGCCTTGGCATTTCCGGCATCCGCTGCTTTGTGGAACCATTGTATGGCGGTCTGATCGTTCTGGAGAACGCCTTTTCCGTTGTAATAGGCGATACCAAGATTGTATTGTGCATCGGCATAGCCCTGATGGGCAGCTTTTTTCCACCAGTACACGGCATTCTGGAAGTCTTGGCGGATTCCTTTGCCAGTGTAACAGGCTGTTCCAAGGCTGTTCTGGGCATTGGCCAGATCGTTTTCAGCCGCTTTCCGGTACCAGTGGACGGCCAGCTCATCGCTTTGCGGAACACCTTCACCGTTGGCATAGAGGAGTCCCAGGTTGTACTGAGCCCCCGGTTTTCCCTGTTCTGCCGCTTTTTTGTACCAGTAGGCAGCCTTCTGCGGATTTTTTGCGACACCCAGGCCGTTTGCATAAACGTTTCCAAGATAAAACTGGGCCTGAACGTCGTTTTGATTGGCTCGCCTGAGAAGTGCCTGCATATTTTTGTCTGCAGCAAATGAAAGTGACATGCAAAGGAGTGAAAGTGATGCGATGACAAGTGCGACAGTTCTGGACAACATGGGAAATTCCTGTTTCGGAAGCGGTGATTTTTGTATTTATCTTACCGGATTTTGGCACAGTCAAGGTTTTTGTGAAAACTTTCGGTTCATAACGATGTATTTTCCCGGACGGTGTATTCCCGGCAGGTGGAAATATCGGCGGGTATGAACGGAAATGAACTGGAAGATTACAGCTTCGGTAGTCTGTCACTGCGCTGTGTTTTTGTGGACGGGGTAGTTTGTGAAGTCGCAAGGCAGAATAAACCGCCGTCACAGACAGCCTGTAAAAAAAGGCGCATTTTGCGCCTTTTCGCCAGCTTGGAATGCTCCTTCAGGATGCGGATTCATCCAGAGGCATGTTCTTGACGGATTCCCGTGAATGTTCCTTGGATTTGGCTTTTGCCTTGACAAGTTGCCGGTCAAGCTTGTCCATCAGAAGATCGATGGCTGCATACAGGTCTTGTGCCGTGCTTTCTGCATGCAGGGTTTTGCCCGAGAGATTCAGTTTGATTTCGGCACGCTGGCTTCTTTCCTTGTCGGGAACATTGTCCACTGCCAACAAAACTGAAATATCGATGACGCCATCAAAATTCCGTTTCATTCGGTCAAGTTTGCTTTCTACATGGCTGCGGATTGCAGGCGTAATTTCGAGATGATGTCCACTGATGGTAAGGTTCATACATTTCTCCTTGATGATGTCACCTAAATATGCCAGATATCCTGAAATATCCGGCATGATTACAAACTTTTCCGCAAACTGGCCGGAGGAATTTTCAGCATATCCCGGTATTTTGCAATGGTTCTTCTTGCAATAACCAGACCTTCCTTTTCCAGCATCTGTGCGATTTTGTTGTCGGAATACGGTTTTTTCCTGTCTTCACTGGCAATCAGCTGTTTGATTTTTTCCCGAATTGCGGTCGAAGACGCTTCTCCTCCTCCTTCTGTGGCGATATGACTGCCGAAAAAATATTTCAACTCAAAAATGCCAAACGGTGTCAGCATGTATTTCTGGGTTGTCACACGTGAAATTGTGCTCTCGTGTAGTCCTAGTGTATCAGCAATTTCACGCAAAACAAGGGGGCGCATGGAAGTCGGACCGAAAGAGAAAAAATTCTGTTGCCGTTCCATAATGGCTTCCGATACTCTCAAAATGGTTTCAAAACGCTGGTTTATGTTCCGGATCAACCACTTGGCTTCCTGGAAGCGGATGTTGAGACTCGTCTTGTCCGATGTGTTTTTCAGGATTTCGCCATACATCCGGTTGATGCGGATTTTGGGCATGGCATCTGTATTGAGTTCCGCATGCCAGGTGCCTTCTTTCCGGACGGCGACGATTTCCGGCACAACCATGTCTGCCGCATCATTTGCATAGGCCGCTCCGGGATAGGGATTGCATCGCTGGATGACCTCTTGTGCTTCCTGAAGGTCTTCGTCGTCGCAGTCGAGCGCTTTTTTCAGGCGGGTAAAATCGCGCTGTGCGAACAGTTTCAAGTAGTTTTCGACGATGTTCAGGGCACGTTTCCGGATAATGTAGGGAATGTTTGGCATTATCCTGATCTGGATGGCAAGACATTCCGCGCTGTTGCGGGAACCGACTCCCGGTGGATCAAAGTTCTGGAGACAATGGAGAGCGTCTTCCAGTTCTTTCTGGTCGATGGCCAGTTCCTGCGGCAGCCATTCGAGCATTTCCTCCGGTGTTTCGAGAAGATAACCGTTGGAATCCAGGGCATCGATGAGGAGTTCGACAAGTGCGCGCTTGCGGTGGTCATGAACCGTCAGCCTCATCTGGGACAGCAGATGTTCCTTTAAGGTTTCCGGCGGCGCTTCCAGTTGTGGCTGGAAGCGTTCATCATCCGGGTGTCTGTCGGACGTCCTGACAGAATCCCAGATAAGATGGTCTGTTTCGTTATTTCCGTGTTCATCTGCGAAACCTGCCTGAATGTCGGTGTGTTCAGAGGCAACATCGTGTGTATTGTCGTCATAGGTCGGCTCGCCGGCTGCGACGGGTCTGATAATGGAACCGTCTGCCTGAAAACGGGTGGTGTTGGCCAAAGGGTCATCCAGCCTTTCCAACATGGGATTTTCCGCCAGAGCACGTTCGATTTCCTCATTCAGTTCGAGACTGGACAGTTGCAAAAGCCTGATGGACTGCTGGAGTTGCGGCGTCAGTGCGAAATGCTGGGCAAGACGGGTTTGCAGTTTCTGTTTCATGTCTGCCCTGTTTTTTACATTCTGAAATGTTCTCCGAGATAGACGCGTCTGACCGACTCGTTTTCAATGATCTCATCCGGATGGCCGCTGGCAAGGACGGTTCCCTGGTTGATGATATAGGCGTGGTCGCAAATGCCGAGTGTTTCACGGACATTGTGATCGGTAATCAGTACGCCGATTCCTCTTTCTTTCAGGAAACGGACGATTCGCTGGATTTCGATCACAGCAATCGGGTCGATACCGGCGAAAGGTTCATCCAACAATATGAACCGGGGATCCGTTGCTAGGGCACGTGCGATTTCAACGCGCCGGCGTTCGCCGCCGGAGAGCGAGAGTGCCGAGTTGGTACGTAGCTTTTCGATTTGCAGTTCGGTCAGCAGATTGTCCAGTTTTTGTTCGATTTCCGGCCCGGACAGCGGTTTGCCGTCTTTTTTCTGCAATTCCAGCACTGCACGGATATTGTCCTCGACGTTGAGCTTGCGGAAAACGGATGCCTCCTGCGGCAGGTAGGACAGCCCCATGGAAGCCCGTTTGTGTATCGGAAGACGGGTAAGGTCGGTACCATCCAGTTCGATAATGCCATCGTCAGCCGGCACAAGCCCCACGATCATGTAAAACGAGGTGGTTTTCCCCGCACCGTTTGGTCCGAGCAGACCGACGACTTCGCCACTGGAAACGTCAAGCGATACGTTGGAGACGACGGTTCTTTTGCCGTAGGTTTTCTGTAAATGACGAACGATCAGTTTGCTGTTGCTCATTTGCTTGTTTTCTTCTCACGGGGTTGGATAACGGCTTTGACACGTCCTGCGCCTGGTCTGGAAACGCCTTCACTGGTGTTGTAGACGCTATAATATTCCGTTCTCGCGTTATAGGAGATATATTCTCCGGAGACATCGTCGGTAACCTGGCTGCCCTGCAAGCGTTTTACCCTGGCACGAGTGAAGAACTTGGCTACCTCATCTTTGTTGTCGTATTCGATTTTCTCTCCATAGCCTTCCAGCCAGATGTCGGGGCCGCCATCCTGTTTCTGTCTCAGGGATGCCAGTTTTCCGGGAGCCGCATAGAGAGTGATGAACTGGTAGCCTTCAGGGTCTTCCACAATAACAGCCTTGCCGGCCTTGATCAGCAGCGTTCCTTTCGTGACGACGACGTTGCCGGTGAAAGTCGTGGTCTGTTTGACATCGTCTGAAAACATCTGGTCGGCTTCGATGTTGGTCGGTTTGTTTGCATCCGCTTTTTCGGCCAGAGCATTGACGGAAAAGCCGATACAAAACAGGAATGTCAGAAGGTTCAATAAGTTTTTCTTCATCATGCTTGCAGAACGGTTAGGGTTTCGATTTGCCCGGGGGATTGTAGGTAATTCTGGCACGGTTGAATATCTGCAGTTCACCGGTGGCGTTGTTGACCTGCATGCCGATGCCGGTCATGACCGAATTGTTGTCGTGAACGATGACTTCCCTGTCGCTCGTCATGATCTCATCGTCGGGATAGACCAGAACGTATTCCGATGTCAGTCTGAACGGGCCTTTTCTCGCAGAGGGTGCCCTGTCCATGACGACGTCGTTTCTCATATGGACTTTCGTGTTGAAGTCTTCGATATAGGCTTCTTTTGAGCTGATTGTCTGCAGTTGCGAATAATCGTTCAGGGAATAAATGACCGGATTGTCGATCAGGTAGGAATCTTCGACAGGAAAATGCGTCATTTTCGTTCCGATCGCTTCGTATTGCGGTTGTCCGTCCGGTTTCATCTTGAAGTAACGGAAATTTTCCACGATGTAATCCGGATCTGTCCGATGCTCGAGTGCATCGGCATCGGAAGCGCTTCTCCGGATAACCATGTTGATCCACATGCTTCCCAGAGTCAGGATGAGTACAGTGGTAAAGATGATGGCAAGCCGTATGCGGAGTGCCGATTTCGGACCCTGGATCATTTCAGAAAACTCTCCACGATAGAGGCGTAACAGCCTTTTGCACGCATAATCATATCGCAGACTTCACGGACTGCGCCGTTTCCGCCACTGTGGCGGGTAACATGATCGACGCGTGACAAGACTTCGGGGTGTCCGTTTGGAACGCTGAATGACACACCAGCACGGATCAGAACGGGCAGATCGATAATGTCGTCGCCGATGAATCCGCACTGGCCGGCAGTCAGGCCGGTTTTTTCCAGCAAGTGTTCAAATGCCTGTCTTTTCTCACCGGCACCCTGAATGACATGGCTGATTTCCAGATCGGCTGCACGCCTGTTGACGACAGGAGAAAGGCGTGCACTGATAATGGCGGTCATGACATCCGCTTTTTTCAGCAGTTTGATGCCGTGTCCATCCAGAACATTGAAACTCTTGAACAGTTCACCGTCCGCTCCATAATGCATTTTCCCGTCTGTCAAAACCCCGTCGACATCGAAGATCATCAGCTTGATTCGTGACAGTCTGCTGGCCAGTTCCGGATTCATCAGATCACCTTTGCTTCGGTCAAATCGTGAATATGGAGAGCGCCGATCAGTTTGCCGTCCCTGTCGGTGACAAGCAACTGGTTGATCCTGAATTTTTCCATGATGCTGACCGCTTCGGCCGCCAGCTTTTCAGGAGCGATGGTACGGGGATTTCGTGACATCACGTCATGGATAACGATATTGGAGAAGTCTTTCCGTTTTTCGATCAGCCGTCGCAGGTCACCATCTGTGAAGACGCCGATGGCATGTCCTTCGTCGTCGACAACCGACGTCATTGCAATTCCCTTCTTGGTAATTTCGAACAGTGCATCCGTAAGCAGGGTATCGGACCGGACAACGGGGATGCTGTCGCCCTTGCGCATAATATCCGACACGAGCGTCAGGAGACGCCGGCCCAGAGCGCCCCCCGGATGGGAACGGGCGAAATCGTCTTCCCTGAATCCTCGGGCATCGAGAACGGCAACGGCGATGGCGTCTCCCAGAGCCAGTGTCGTCGTCGTACTGGCGGTTGGAGCGAGGTTAAGCGGACAGGCTTCCTTTTCGACATGGACGTTCAGGTGGACGTCCGCCAGTTTTGCCAGACTGGATCCGGGACGTCCGGTCATGGCGATCAGACGGGTTCCCATCCTTTTGATAATGGGAGCGATGGCCATCAGTTCGCCAGCTTCGCCGGAATAGGAAATAGCAATGAAAACGTCGTCGTGTGTAATCATACCCAGGTCACCATGAGCGGCTTCGGCCGGATGTACGAACATGGCTGGTGTTCCCGTCGATGCCAGTGTCGCGGCGATTTTCCTGCCAATATGCCCGGATTTTCCGATTCCGGAGACGACGACGCGTCCCCTGCAATTCAGCAGCAGCGATACAGACTCAATGAAATGTTCACCGTCTTCATGCCGGAAACGCTTTCTCAGTGTTTCAAGTGCCATTGCTTCCGTTCTGAGGGTATCGTCTGCCAGTTTCAGCAGGCGTTCGGCATCAATGGATGTCCTGTTTTTTGTAGCTTCTTTGTTCATGGTGAAAGTTTGACATCCTCCCCTCGCTAAAGCAAGGGGATTCCTACCGAGTCAGAGCGCCTGCGTCCTGATCTCTTCGGTGGGTTCCTGCTGCTGACGACCTTGCTGCATCGTTCACTTCACAGGCTAGCCGGGCGTGTCCCGCCCTTAAGATATTTATCGCGCCGACGACATCGGCGTTTCCC
>CAVKGJ010000099.1:0-7275 GCA_963655605.1 Oscillospiraceae bacterium | reverse complement strand
GAATACAACCGGACACTTTTTGATTGATACTTGCTTGATTTGTGAGGCTGAATAATAATGAAAAATCACTTTCATAATCCCAACTTATCTTCCACATTTTGATAGAGCAACAGTTTTATAGGCAGGATGTTTGTTTTGACCATGAAATGGCTTTTTCGTTTCAGTGAAATTTAAGCTGGAACAGTAAATGTGGAAATAATCATGAAAAATCCGGCAAACGCTGGAAAGTTGCGTTTGCCGGATGGAGAAGCGGAAAGGCTTGTCTGTTTGCGTTACAGAACCTTGGCGATGGCGTCAACGACGTAATTCAGGTTATGCGAATTCAATGCAGCGACACAGATGCGTCCTGTACTGACAATGTAAACCGAAAATTCGTTTTTCAGTCTTTCGACCTGTTCTGCTGACAGGCCGGAATAGGAAAACATACCGTTTTGCCGGGTGATGAAACTGAAATCCTCTCCATATTTCCGTGCAGTGAGTTCATCGGCCAGTTTGTGACGCATTTCGTGGATTCGGACGCGCATATCGGTCAATTCGTTTTTCCACATCTGATGCAGTTCCGGATTGGCCAATACCGTCGCGACGATTTTTGCTCCGTAAATGGGCGGATTGGAATAGTTTGTCCGGATGATGCGCTTTAATTGTGACAGTGTACGGGCTGCCTCATCGGCATTGCCGGCGACAATACTGAATGCTCCGACACGTTCGCCATACAGGGAGAATGATTTGGAAAACGAATTGGATACCAGTACTGGTGAATAGAGTTGCGAAAAACGCCGAACGATCTGGCCGTCGGCTTCAATACCTTCCGAAAAACCCTGATAGGCCATATCAAGGAAAGGAATGAGTTTTCTGTTTCTGACGACTTCGATAACCTCGTCCCACTGGGCGTCGGAAAGATCTGCGCCTGTCGGGTTGTGGCAGCAGGCATGCAGTATGACGACAGAACGGGCAGGCAGGGATTTCAGCGTGCCGATCATGCCGTTGAAATCCACGCCACGGCTGGCCGGGTCATAGTAAGGGTAAGTATTGACCTTGAAACCGGCGTATTCGAAAAGGGCACGGTGGTTTTCCCAGCTTGGATTGCTGATCCAGACTTGTGAATCCGGAGAGAAACGTTTCAGGAAATCGGCTCCGATTTTCAGCGCACCCGTTCCACCAATAGCCTGTACCGTAGCGGCACGTTTTTCTTTCAGTACAATATTGTCTTCACCGAAAACCAGTTTCTGTACCGCATTGTCATAAAGCGGCAGGCCGTCGATCGGCAGGTAGGTATGCGGATTGCCCTGTGCGGTAATCCGTTTTTCGGCTTCCTGAACGCATTTCAGCAGGGGAACCTTGCCATTGTCGTCATAGTAGACACCGACGCCCAGATTGATTTTGTTCGGGTTGGTGTCCGCATGGAAAGCTTCGGTAATACCCAGAATAGGGTCGCGGGGTGCCATCGGAATGGCGGTAAAGAGAGTTTCCGGAATAGATTCGTTCATCGTGTTAACATTCAATATTTATTGCGACATGCGATCCGCATAAAAGTGCGTGACAGCAACCGGTGCAGAGCGAAAAAACAAAATTTTTTTGCTTCTTCTATCGGGTAACATCTTATCAAAGGTACGAACCTCATGTCTCACTTATCGCTTATTTCTTCAAAAAAAGATGACGGAAAAGTCGTGACTTTCCCGAATTCGCCTTTTGAATTGCATCAGCCTTTTTCTCCATCAGGCGATCAGCCTGAAGCCATCGACAGGCTGGTGGAAGGGATTGAGGATGGTTTGTCATACCAGACGTTGCTGGGTGTGACCGGTTCCGGTAAAACCTATACGATGGCCAATGTCATTGCACGACTTGGGCGCCCTGCCATCGTTTTCGCACCGAACAAGACGCTGGCCGCGCAGTTGTACAGCGAATTCAGGGAATTTTTTCCGAACAATGCGGTGGAGTATTTTGTCAGTTACTACGATTACTATCAGCCGGAAGCCTATGTGCCTCAAAGGGATCTGTTCATCGAAAAGGATTCCGCCATCAACGAGCATATTGAGCAGATGCGCCTGTCATGTACGAAATCGCTGATGGAACGCCGCGATGTCGTGATTGTGGCGACGGTATCGGCCATATACGGCATCGGCAATCCGAATGAATATCATCAAATGATTCTGACATTGCGTACTCGTGACAGAATACCCCGGCATGATGTGATTACCCGTCTGGTGCAAATGCAGTACAGCCGCAACGATATCGAATTCAGTCGCGGAATGTTCCGTGTCCGGGGCGATACGATCGACGTTTTTCCGGCTGAAAATGCCGATTATGCCCTTCGTATCGAAATGTTCGATGATGAAATCGAAAGTCTTCATTTTTTCGATCCGTTGACAGGAAAGGTATTGCAGAAAATTCCGCGTTTCACGATTTATCCCGGTTCGCATTACGTGACACCGAGAGAAACCGTGTTGAGAGCGATCGAAACGATCAAGGAGGAGCTCAGGGAGAGAAAGGAATGGTTCCGGAAAAACGGCAAGTTCGTCGAGGAACAGCGTATTGACCAGAGAACCCGTTTCGATCTGGAAATGATGCACGAACTGGGATTTACGAAAGGGATCGAAAATTATTCCCGTCATCTGACCGGTATGAAACCGGGCGATCCACCTCCTACACTGGTGGATTATCTGCCCAGTGACGCACTGATGTTTCTGGATGAGTCCCATGTCACGATCGGGCAGTTGAATGGGATGTACAACGGCGACAGGTCACGCAAGACAAATCTGGTGGATTATGGTTTCAGGCTTCCTTCCGCGCTGGACAATCGTCCGTTGCGTTTTGACGAGTTTGAACGCAAAATGCGCCAGACGGTTTTCGTGTCCGCAACGCCTGCCAGTTATGAACTGGCCCATTCCGGACAGGTCGTCGAACAGCTTGTTCGTCCGACAGGACTGGTGGATCCGGCCATACAGGTCAGGCCGGCCAGTACACAGGTGGATGATCTGCTAGCCGAAATTCACGACCGGGTTGAAAAAAGCGAACGGGTACTGGTGACGACGCTGACCAAACGTATGGCGGAACAGCTGACGGAATTTCTGACGGAGAACGGAATCAGGGTCCGTTATCTGCACAGCGACATCGATACGGTCGAAAGGGTGGAAATTGTCCGGGATTTGCGTTTGGGGACATTCGATGTACTGGTTGGTATCAATCTGCTTCGGGAAGGGCTGGATATTCCGGAAGTGTCTCTGGTTGCCATTCTGGATGCGGACAAGGAAGGTTTCCTGCGTTCCGAACGCAGTCTGATCCAGACGATCGGGCGTGCCGCACGCAATCTGAATGGCACGGCCATACTGTATGCCGATACCATGACCGATTCGATGAAACGGGCGATCGACGAAACGGAGCGACGTCGCGCAAAACAGCTGGCTTACAACGAACAGCACCATATCACCCCGTCCGGTATCATGAAAGAAATCAGGGATCTGATCGATGGGGTTTTCCACCCACAGGACAGTTTGCAGGAATTGCATGTGGCGGATGAACAGGCACAGTACGATGTCATGTCGGAAAAAGAATTGAGCCGCGAGATCAAAAAACTCGAAAAACAGATGATGGAATATGCCAGAAATCTGGAATTCGAAAAGGCGGCGAAAGCGCGGGATCAGTTGCATATCTTGAGGGAAAGGGCATTCGGTGCCGCTGTGATAGACCGGATACGTATGGAATCGGCAAAGAAAAAATGAATCGTTATCCTGAGATTATTGAAGAGGCACTGAAAAAAGTTCATTCCGGTTGGGTATCGGTTTTGCGTGAGGGACTCGCATCGGTCGAACGGCAGACTCCCGGTTATTTTGAGGAGCTTGCGAAAGACGACTTTTTGCCGACACAGGGCAGATTGTTCGCTGCCTTTTCACAGCCGATTGATTCGGTGAGGTATGTATTGGTGGGAGAAGGACCCTATCCCAGAGCGGAGAGCGCGTCAGGTTACTGTTTTATGGATGCGGCAGTGAAAGAGCTGTGGTCGGAAAACGGACTCTCCAAACCGGTCAATCGTGCCACGTCTTTACGCAATTTCATCAAGATGCTTCTGGTCGCGGACGGAAAAATCACACCGGACAAGACAGGAAGCGATGTCATGAAAACCATTGCTCACGATGCGCTTGCCGGACATTCTTCTTATATCCGGACGCTGGAGGAAATGCAGTGGACCATGATTGACAGGGGCTTTCTGTTGTTGAATGCCTCGCTGGTTTATCGCGCACATGTTTCTGCCGCCAGAGAGACGAAAATCTGGCAGCCGTTTTTGTACACTGTTCTGGATGCTCTGGCTGTCCGGAACAGGCAGAATATCGAAAAGCCGGTATTGATATTATGGGGGAAAATGGCTGAAAAGCTGGTATCGCTTCCCTTTGCAGAATTTTTCGATTGCGTCGTTTCAGAACATCCTTTCAATTTGTCGTTTATCGGAAATCAGGATATTCAGGCCCTGTTTCGGCCGCTGGGACTGCTTTACAGGTGAAATGCACGTGTCGAATGATTGCAGTGTCCGTCAACTTAACGGTTTTCAATCCTTTTATTCAGTGGCATTATTGAAAAATACGTCAACTCTAGTGAAATTTGAATATGTCTAACACCGAAATCATCCGTTCCAATGGCCGTCCGCTCGATTCCATGCGTTCCATCGAGTTTGTCCGCAATTACACGAAATACGCTGAAGGTTCCGTACTGACTGTTTTCGGCGATACCAAAGTGATTTGTACCGCCAGTATTGAAGAGTCGGTACCTCCTTTTCTTCGCGGAAGGGGACGTGGATGGCTGACCGCGGAATATGGCATGCTGCCCCGTTCAACACATACCAGGATGGATCGGGAGGCAGCCAGGGGACGGCAGTCCGGGCGGACCCAGGAAATCCAGCGTCTGATCGGCCGTTCGATCCGGGCAGCGTTCGATCTGAACGCTTTCGGAGAACGGACACTGAAACTGGATTGCGATGTCATTCAGGCGGATGGCGGCACACGTACCGCCTCGATCAGTGGCGTCATGATCGCTGCCTATGACGCTTTTTCCCTGATGGTCGAAGAAGGACTGATCGAAAAAGTGCCGCTCAACCATTTTGTCGCGGCGATTTCGGTCGGCGTGATCCAGGGGATTCCCATGCTCGATCTGGATTATCAGGAAGACAGTTCCTGTGATACGGACATGAATGTGGTGATGACGGAATCCGGAGATTTTGTCGAAATACAGGGAACTGCCGAGGGAGGGCCTTTCAGTCATTCCATGCTGAGTGAAATGCTAGGAATGGCCCAAAAAGGTATCAATGAGCTGATTCATATGCAAAAAAGAGTTCTGGGTCTGGAAAACGATTGAAAGGCAAGGTTTTTATGCCCAAAGAAATTGTTCTGGCGTCCGGCAATCCGGGAAAGCTGAAAGAATTCCGCCCGATGCTGGAACCGGCAGGTTACCGGGTCGTTCCCCAATCCGATTATCATGTCAATGAAGCGGATGAGCCGTATTTCACTTTTATCGAAAATGCACTGGCCAAGGCGCGTCATGTTTCCAGACTGACGAAAAAACCGGCACTGGCCGATGACTCGGGGTTGTGTGTTGATGTGTTGGGAGGAAGACCGGGTGTTTTGTCGGCGCGTTATGCCGGTGAACCCAAATCGGATGACAGAAACAATGCCAGACTGATTGCCGATCTTGCCGGATTTCCAGACAAAACGGCGAATTATTACTGCGTACTGGTCTATGTGCGGTCAGCGGACGATCCTCAACCCATCATTGCGGATGGAAGATGGTTCGGTCGTATTGTGGATACTCCGAGAGGAACGAACGGTTTCGGTTACGATCCTTATTTCTGGGTTCCGGAATTTGGAAAAACAGCGGCCGAACTGACTCCGGACGAGAAAAACAGCCATTCTCATCGGGGAATGGCGTTACGGGCACTTCTGGAGAAATTGCCGTGATTCCGATTCATCCGGTTGCCGTTGCCGGGTTGTCCGGAATGCCGGTTTCCGGTCAGCCACATTTTGATGTGTTGCCGCCGCTTTCCCTGTATATCCATATTCCGTGGTGTATCCGGAAATGTCCGTATTGTGACTTCTATTCACATGAAAAACATTCGACATTTCCGGAAAAAGAATATCTGGATGTTTTGCGCCGGGATCTGGAATGTTCATTGCCGATGATCTGGGGCCGCAAAATCTCCAGTATTTTTATCGGTGGAGGCACTCCCAGTTTGTTGTCAGCCAAAGGTGTGGATCAGCTGCTTTCGTTCGTACGGGAATTGCTTCCTGTCCTGCCCGATGCCGAAATATCCATGGAAGCGAATCCCGGAACCTTTGAAGCGGGGAAGTTCAAGTCGTATCGTGAAAGCGGAATCAACCGTCTGTCAATCGGTATCCAGAGTTTCAATCCGTATCTTCTGCATGAATTGGGACGTATCCATGATGCGGACGAGGCCAGAACTGCCATAGAAACAGCCCGGCGTCATTTCGACAATATCAATCTGGATCTGATGTACGGCCTTCCACATCAGACACTGGAACAGTTGAAGGATGATGTATCGATTGCCTTGTCTTATGAACCGGCCCATCTGTCTTTCTATCAGTTGACCATAGAACCCAATACCTATTATTTCAAACATCCACCTGCCTTGCCGGATGAAGATGTTGTTGACCGGATGCAGGAATGGATTGAATCTTCCACGTCAGCGGCCGGTTTTGAGCATTATGAAGTGTCTGCATATGCCAAAGCGGGACGTCAGTGTTTTCATAACAAAAATTATTGGTTGTTCGGTGATTATCTAGGCATTGGAGCTGCGGCCCATTCCAAAATTACCTTGCCGGATCAGACAATTATCCGGCAAATGCGATTGCGCAATCCCGATTTGTACATGGGAAAGATGGGGCAGGACATTCCTCTGGAAGAACAGTTTGAGGTTCCCGTTTCGGATCTGGGTTTTGAATTCATGATGAATGCACTCAGACTGATGAACGGCTTTTCGCCTGCGTTGTTTACAAACCGGACCGGACTGGACATTTCTGTAATAAACGAACCCATGGCAAATGCAGTAAAACGGGGATTGTTGACGGTTTCTCCTGTCCTTATCCAGCCGACTGAGCTCGGCAAACGTTTTCTGAACGATTTGCAGCAGATTTTTCTTCCTGACTGAATCCTGTTTGTTTTTCAGTGCATTTGAAAACGGTGTATTTCTGTCATGTCACTGTTTCTTTTTTCTGCGCTACAGCGATCCATCCGGAAAAAGACGGGACTATACCCTCGGCAATTATCCGGAAG
>CAVKGJ010000098.1:0-6426 GCA_963655605.1 Oscillospiraceae bacterium | reverse complement strand
CCGGTAATCCGGCCTGACATACAATTTATCCAGAATCCCGTAAGGTTCCTCACGTATCTGTACAGACATTCTGAAAACCGTACAAAATCCGAGAGGATGGCCTTTCGGCGACTTCGCCACAAAAACGGCATAATCCGGCATATCCAGAAATTCCGGCAATTTTTCCACGATTTTCTGCCTATCCGGCACAAAACCGGACAATCCTGCATGCCAAGCGATTTCTTCCTGAAACTCGCACGTCAACACCACCAGATCGCGCAAGTCACCTTCATCCGCTTTTCCGACCACTACATTCATTGTTTCCAGTTACACCCGCCACTGTATGCCGTCTGGGTTTCAAACGGTCTGGCTGTCGCGATCCGGACACCGGTATCCTTGCGTTTGACATAGGCAATCTGACGATCCTTGTCTTCCGCCATCATATAATGCATTCCGGGCTGCAAATCGGCTTCGATTTTATAACATCGCAAATCTTCCGGCATCATGACATGCCCTCCCTGAATATTCATGGCATAAATCACGTGCTTCCCGCTCGTGATGACATACACCACATGGTCATACGGGTTGGGCGTATCCGCCAGATCGAGATGTTTGCCATCCAGTCCGCGGAAAAACAGAGAACCTTCCTGAAGAATGGCCGTCCTTGAGGGTTCATGCAACGGCGCACCGTTAATGGCGATCTGTCTCGGTTTCGAACAGGCGGCCAGAAAAACAAACGACAATAAAAAAACGATACCTTTGAAAAAATGATGCATAACCCGTCCATCAGCGAGAACGTACGGTTCCCCGTAAAAGTTTCCAGAGACCGCCGAGAATTACCGGAACAATCGCGGCACCGACACCAAGCAGCACTATCGTATTCAAATGGTCGCGGATAATGGGAATATTGCCGAAGAAATATCCTCCCAGAACCAGCCCCATTACCCAGATCATGGCACCAGCGACATTATAAAGCTGGAATTTTAACAGATGCATTTCCGTAACACCCGCGACAAACGGAGCGAAAGTCCGCACAAGCGGAATAAACCGGCACATGGTAATGGTTTTGCCGCCATGTTTCTCGAAAAACACATGGGTATAATGCAACGCCTTCTTGTCAATCCACCGGTAGTCCCTGGTAAAAACCGCCCTGCCGATTTTCCTGCCGATGAAATAATTCAGGTTGTCTCCCGTCACCGCCGCAATGACCAGCAGAACTATCAGCAATTCAGCACTCATCGCACCGGTCGCACAAAACGCCCCAGCAATGAACAGAAGGGAATCGCCGGGAAGAAAAGGCATGACAACCAGACCGGTCTCGCAGAAAACAATAGCAAACAGAAAAACATATACCCAGGTACCATATTGGGAAATGATCGTACCCAGTGCCCTATCAACATGTAGAATCACGTCGAGCAGTTGCATGAAATCCATAATCGGACAAAATAACAAAGAAAAAGACAGAATTGAAGTATAGAAGAAAATGGAATGAAAAACGGCAGATCGACTGACAGTTGTCGTCTTTTTTCAAGTCCCGAAGCAGAAAAACCGGAGTTATCCCGATCCGCCCTGACAAACAATTACAAGAATCCCGGAACTTTCTCTCCGGACCGATATAATACTGTGTTATGGAAAACGATACCCGACAAACCGCTCCGTCAAGGACAGGCACCATAAAACTGCTGCCCGACACGCTCATTTCGCAAATCGCTGCAGGTGAAGTGGTAGAACGTCCCTCGGCCGTCGTCAAGGAATTGCTGGAAAACGCCATTGATGCCGGCGCGACACAAATCGACATCCGGCTGGAAAACGGAGGCATCAGACGGATCGCCATCCGCGACAACGGCTGCGGCATTCCTTCTGAACAGCTTCAGCTTGCCCTGACCCGGCATGCCACGTCCAAAATCGCCTCACTGGAAGACCTTGAGAAGGTCGCGACATTGGGATTCCGTGGTGAAGCGCTTGCCTCTATCGCTTCCGTCGCCGACATGACGCTCCAGTCCAGAACGGCGGAAGAACCTCATGCCTGGCAGATCAGGGGCAACGATCCGTCCAGAACCCTGACCCCCTCTTCCGGAGCCCGGGGAACACTGGTAGAAGTCCATGAACTGTATGCCGGCACACCGGCACGCCGGAAATTTCTGAAATCGGAACAAACCGAATATGGTCATTGCGCCGAAATCGTCCGCAGGATCGCCCTGTCCCAACCCGGTATCCGGTTCACCCTCTCGCATAACGGAAAAATAACGGCACAATACAATGCCGACAACCTGCCCCAGCGCTGCAACCAGATTCTTGGCGATACATTTTCCCAGACCCAGCTGCCGGTCGACATCACTGTCGGCGAAGGCAAAGACAGCTTGTCCCTGAACGGTTTTATCGGCCTGCCGACCACATCCCGAACCCGCGGCGACATGCAGTACTTTTATGTCAACGGCCGCTTCGTCCGTGACCGGCTGCTGACCCATGCCGTCCGTGCCGCTTACGAAGATGTACTGCACGGCAACCGTTTTCCCGTTTACATCCTCTACCTGACACTGGATCCATCCCGTGTGGACGTGAACGTCCACCCTGCGAAAATCGAGGTCCGCTTCCGCGACAGCCGTTCGATCCACCATTTCATTTACCAGTCTGTCAGCCGCATGCTGGCGCAAACCATGGAACCTGCCCCGAATACGGAAGAAAATCCTTCCCGGACAACCCTCCCGATATCTCCGGAACGGGAACCGGTTTCATGGCGAAGCGTTCCGCCTCCGGCCCGTTTCCGGATCGGACAGAAAACGGAATCGTACGGTACCCTTTTCAGGGAAACCATACGTCAGACACACGAAACACCGTCCACGCATTCCCTTCCGGCGCAAACCGGAGACGGATTCGACTCCGTACAAAAGACCGGTGAGACAAACCCGGACAGGATGGAAGACTTTCCTTTGGGATTCGCACTGGCGCAATTGCATGACATCTACATACTGGCCCAGAACCGGCAGGGACTTGTGCTGATTGACATGCACGCCGCCCACGAACGTATCGTGTACGAAAAACTCAAAAAAGCGCTTGATGACAAAAATCTGGAAACCCAGTCCTTGCTCATCCCGATCACGCTGAAAATCAGCGAAGTCGAAACCGGCATCGTCGCCGAAAACCGGGAAACGCTGCTGGAACTGGGATTCGACATATCCATCATGTCACCCGGTTCCATCGCCATCCGGACCGTCCCCGTCCTGCTGAAACAGGCCGATATCCCGACCGTCATACACAATATCCTTCGCGACCTGCATGAATACGGATCATCGCGTATCGCCCAGGAAAAAAGAAACGAACTGCTGGCAACCGTCGCCTGCCACAATGCCGTCCGCGCCAACCGTACCCTGACCGTTCCCGAAATGAACGCCCTCCTGCGCCAGATGGAAATCACGGAACGCGCCGACCAGTGCAATCACGGCAGACCGACATGGACACAACTGGCCCTATCCGATCTGGATGCACTTTTCATGCGAGGACAATAAAAACCATATCAAACCACTGCAATCCGATACTGAAAGGAAAACCGAAATGAAAACAAAACTCATGATGACCGCAGTACTGACCGGCATGCTGGCTTGCGCCCCCGCCTGGGCCGGTGAATATGCCACAGCACTGGGACAATGCCTCTACAAGAACTCAAGCGATGCCGACAAGACAACTCTGACCCAATGGGCATTCGTCACACTGGGAAAAACCGATGCCGCAAAATCCATTGTCACCATACCGACCGCAAAAACGCAGGAAGTCGACCAGCAAACCAAAACACTTGTTACCCGATTGGTCACCACATCCTGCAGCACGGAAGCCAAACAGGTCGTTCTGAAAGAACCGACCACCGGCCTGCGCGATGCGATGGTTGCCATTACCACGGAAATGGTCAAGGACAAACTGTCATCCAGCGCAACAAGCGCCTTCTCGAATTCCCTGATTTCTTCAGAAACCGCAACGCAACTGAAAGAAACAGGCAATGCATTGAAAAATCTTTTCAGGAAATGATCGTTGCGCACTCCTGCCACGTGCAGGATATAAAAAAGCATGCATGACCAACAAAATGGAATGACGTATGATTCCCCAAGGCTCTATACTCTCTTCATCCCCGCTTCTATCAGTCATTGTCCCGATTTACAATACCGCTGCCTACCTATCCAAATGTCTGGATTCGATCATTGGACAAACTTACTCCAACCTGGAAATTATTCTTGTCGATGACGGTTCACCGGACAATTCGGGTGAGATCTGCGATGAATATGCACAAAAAGATACCCGTATTCGAGTCATTCACCAGCAAAACAAAGGTTTGAGCGGCGCAAGAAACTCAGGGCTGGATATGGCAACAGGAGAATATATCGCCTTTGCCGACTCGGATGATTATATGAAACCGACCATGTATGAAAAACTGATTTCGGCGGCGGTAAAAGAAAATGCGGATATGGTTATCGACGACTTTTACATGATTCTTGAAAGCGGCCTGTCCCGTAAACATAACGGACTCGACAGCAGTACCCCGCAAACGAAAATAAAGGACATGTTTCTGAGAGACAAACTGCCAAGTTATGTATGGAACAAAATCTACAGAAAAACCCTTTTCGATCATATCCGTTTCACCAAAATACGTGGATTCGAAGACTTGCTGATTTTTCCGCACCTGATTCAGAAAACGCGAAAAATAACTGTCATACATAATGCCGGCTACTATTATAATTGTCTGAACATGGGCGCATTGACGGCTGTATTCAACCACAACCGGAAACTCAACGTATCGACCAAATACGGTCTTTTCGCGGCATGGAAAGAACACGAGAAAGTCGCGCGAGACATGAAATCGGAAGCCGCCAGTCATGCCGAAAACCGTGCCATCAAAAGTGCTGTCAGCGCGCTCGTCGCCGACACGGTTCATCACACGCTCACTCCGGAAGAACACCAGACACTCCGGAATTACCTTGAAGAAAAGAAAAATGTGAAAATCAGCAAAAAACATCGTTTCCTGCACTGGTGCACACGAAACAGTTCCACACTCTGCTGTTTATACGATTATGGCAGTTTCATCTGGAGAAAACATAAAGCCAGAGTCAACAAGTTAAAAGAATAAAACAGCGCAAACCAGTTTTACCCGATCCCAGAATTCGCATTCTCACAAAACGACACAAAATACTCGCACAATATGTCAGTCCCATATTTTCACGCCATCGCCATTATGGGCCCGACTGCATCGGGAAAAACGGCTGCTGCACTCGAAATCGCCCGCCACATCCCGTCCGAAATCATCTCCGTCGATTCGGCCCTTGTTTACCGGGACATGGATATCGGAACGGCCAAACCGTCAAAAGAAGAACGGGCTGCCGTCCCTCATCATCTCATCAACATCATTGATCCGTCTGAAGCCTATTCCGCTGCCCGGTTTCGTGAAAATGCCCTGCAACTGGTTTCCGACGTTCACAAACGGGGAAAACTGCCTCTGCTCGTCGGTGGCACCATGCTTTATTTCAAAGCGCTGACCGGTGGTCTGGATACGCTTCCGCCTGCCAATCCGGCCATCAGAGCCCGACTGGATGAGGAAGCCGCCCAAACAGGATGGCCGGCATTGCATGCAAAATTGGCTGAACAGGATCCTGAAACTGCAGAAAGGCTGAAACCGAACGATTCCCAGCGTATCCAGAGAGCGCTTGAAATTATCGAACTGACCGGAAAGCCCTTGTCCGCCCTGCAATCCGGACAAAAACAGAATGATCTTCCGTTTCACTTGACTCCCATCGCACTGGAACCGTCCGATCGTGGTCTGCTGCATGAGCGGATAGCACAACGGTTCGATCAGATGTTGGAGAACGGCAAACTGGTTGAAGAAGTCAGACAATTGCGTCAGCGAGGAGACCTTCACCTGGGAATGCCCTCCATGCGATGTGTTGGATATCGCCAGACCTGGCAGTATCTTGACGGTGAATTTGACCGTGCGACTCTACGTGAAAAAGGTATTGCGGCAACCCGGCAACTTGCCAAACGGCAATTGACCTGGTTGCGTGCCATGCCGGAACGGATTGTGGTGGATTGCCTCTCTCCTGATGCAATCCACCAGATCATGAACCACATCAGCAAATTGAACCTTTAAACAGTATTAATTAATGTCTTTCTATTTCCAGGAAAAAATCATTCGCAATCTTGCGACACCCTCTGAAAATCAGCTTGACAAGTTACGATAAACCCTTCAAAATAGCGGTTTTCCTGGTGATATAGCTCAGCCGGTTAGAGCACAGCACTCATAATGCTGGGGTCGGTGGTTCAAGTCCACCTATCACCACCAAAATCAAATTGTTATAACGGTTTTTGAATTACAAAAAAGCCTGTTATAATATTCAGATTGGCCTGGTAGCTCAGTTGGTAGAGCAGAGGACTGAAAATCCTTGTGTCGGTGGTTCGATTCCGCCCCGG
>CAVKGJ010000097.1:0-4158 GCA_963655605.1 Oscillospiraceae bacterium | reverse complement strand
CCGGCACAAGCCGTACACACAAAAAAGTGCCCCCAAAAGGGGCACTTTTTTTATCACCCCTTCATTATCGTTTTCGGAAAACCACACCTGACACAGTACCTATCTATTCTTCTGCCGACTCCTTCCGGAAAAACTATCTGACCGGAACCTGTGCGTACAGAATACATTGACCCTTTCCGGCTTCGTATGCACTCACAGTCTGTTTCTCAAGATTGCAGCAAGGCGGGCAGTAATATCTGGTTGGAAACGATGACGGAAATATCGGGGTTTGTGCTGAAAGAATGCGGTATTCCATTATTCTGTTTCTTTGTTTTTGTACCGGAATCGTGCTGGCGGTTCGGTCGGTATGCAATATCAGGGGGGCAGCGGTGTATCGTTTCTGTATGCCCGATTGACAGGATGTTGCGGAAAACCGTTTCCGATTGTGTCAAGAGCGAACCGGTAAAAAAGGAGGAAGGCGCGACAAGATTCCGCTTTCCCGGAAAAGACATTCGTCTTTTCCGGGAAATACGGTATTTCGTCAGGCTAGCGTACTTCAAGACGCAGCAGGGCACTGTTGATGAAGTCCATGTCTTTCTTGGACAGGCGGACATTCGCGGCTTTTGCGTTTTCGATTGCCTGTGACGGTTTCTGTGCACCGGCCAGGATAGTGGTGATGCCGGGGCGGTCGGCCGTCCACCGCAGGACGAGCTGGGCCAGCGTGACTTTTTTCTCGCTGGCGAGAGGCTTCAGTAGTTCGAGAAACGCATTCGTACGCTTGATGCTGTCAGGTTTGAAGTAGGGATTAACGTTGCGAGAATCGTTCGTTGGCCAGGTATTATCCGGATGAATCTTGCCGGTGAGCAAGCCAGCTTCCAGCGGGCGGTAGGCCAGAATCGCCTTGCCGGTATCGACGCAGTATTTCACGATATCCTTTTCGATGGCCCTTTCCAGCATGTTGTAGGGCATCTGGAGGGAAACGACAGGTACGATCTTACCGATTTCATCCATTTGCTCCGGTGTAACGTTACTGACGCCGACGTGGCGGATCTTGCCTTGCTGTACAAGCCGGCTGACGGCATCGAATGTTTCCTCGAACGGCGTGACTTCGTCTGGCCAGTGAAGTTGGTAGAGATCGATATAATCGGTTTTGAGGCGGCGCAGGCTGTTTTCGCATTCCTCGATGACACTTTCCCGGGTGGCATAACGGTAAATGCTGACATCCTTGCCCTGGAAATTGACGATTGTCCGGAACGGCTTTCCTCTGGTGTAGAGCCAGCGCAGGCCGAATTTGGTCAGGATTTGTACCTTGTCGCGAGGAAAACATGAAAGAGCTTCTCCGATAATGGTTTCGGTGTCGCCCAGCCCATAGATCGGCGCCGTGTCGAAAGTCGTCACGCCAAGCTGGTAACTGGCGCGGATAGCCTCGATGGCGGATTTTCTTTCCGCAGGAGCCCACCACCCGTTACCGGATGCATAGGAACCGAAAGCGATGACGGAAAGATTCAGATCGGTATTGGGTATTTTTCTCGTTTCCATTTTCTTCTCCTTCCTCTGGTTGGTTGCCGTTCGCCGGCGGCATTGTTGTGATTGTCCGTGATATTCAGAAAGCGTTTTCCCACGGCATGGACAGCCTGACCGCACACTGGATCAGGCCGACCATGCTGTAGGTTTGCGGGAAATTTCCCCACAGTTCGTTCCCCTCGCGCGAGACATCGGCTGAGAGCAAGCCGAGACGGTTGCGGCGGGCGAGGATTTTCCCGAATCCGGCACGAGCCCTTTCCGTTTCTCCAATATAGGCAAGTGCCAGAATCCACCAGAACGTACAGACCAGCAGTGCAGTGTCGGGCAGACCGTCCGAGTCTTCGTTTTCGTACCGCAGCAGGAAATCCCCGCGTAAAAGCCGTTTTTCAATGGTGGAGACTGTGTTTCTGAAACGTTCGTCTTCCGGTTCGAGAAAACGGAGTTCGGCCATCAGCAGAAGGCTTGCATCGACCTCGCTGCCGTTCCAGGTGGTGGTGAATGTGCCGAGCTTTTCGTTGTACGCATTGGCCAGGATGTCGTCGCGGATTTTTGCCGCATGGGTGGTCCATATTTCCTCGCGGGCCTTCATTTTCAGCTCTTTCGCGATGGCGGCCAGCCGGTCGCAGGCCGCCCAGCACATGATGCTGGAGAACGTATGCACGTGTTCGCCGTTTTCACGGTGCCAGATGTCTGCGTCAGGCTGGTTGTAGCGGGCGACCGCTTCCTCGCCCAGACGTTCCAGATCAGTGAAAACGTTCCGGTCAGCAGGGCGATGCAGCCGTTTGTCAAAAAAAGCCTGTGTACAGGCCAGAATGGCCGAACCGTATACATCGTTCTGTGTTTCGCGGTAGGCGCTGTTGCCGATTCTGACCGGCCCCATGCCGTTATAACCGGCCAGTGCCGGTGCGATTCGCTCTTCCAGTTCGGCATTGCGATGGATACCGTAGACCGGCTGGAATGGCAGGCCTTTCGAATCGGCGATGATGTTCAGGATGTATTGCAGATACCGTTCCATTGTGCCGGTTGCGCCGAGACGGTTCAGGGCGCTGACGACGAAATACGAGTCGCGTACCCAGCTGTACCGGTAATCCCGGTTGTGTCTGGCATCGGGCGAGCCGGGAACGGATGTCGTGACGGCGGCGATGATGGCACCGGTATCGTAAAACGTGTTCATGCGCAGGGTGATGGCAGCGCGGATAACGGCATCCTGCCATTCAAATGGCATGGAAATATTGTGGATCCAGTTTTGCCAATACCTGACGGTCGCCTCGTACCAGGCCCGTCCGATGTCTAGCGGTGCGGATTCGACGGCCTGGTCTGGACCGAACACCAGCGTAACGGAGTCGTTCAGGAAGAACGGTTTCTCGTCGAGAATGGAACTGATGGAAGCGTCGGTCGTCACGCGCAGTGTCTGCTGGGGGCCCTTGTACGAGATATGGTGCGCACCTGGCAGGATTTGCGGAGTTTCGCTGCCGTAATTTACGCCGGGGCGGATACGGATGGTGATACGCGGGCGGCCGGCGATCCGGCGGATGATGCGGATGATCGACGAGGGCGTGAACAGCCGGTCGTGCATCGGGAAGCAGGGAGCGAAGTCGATGATCTCGATGACATTATGGGCATTGTCGCCGAACCGGGTGACGAGTACGGCCGAGTTGCGTTCGTAATACTGGTCGGCCTGCCGGATTTTTTCGAAGCCGATGTCAATGAATCCGGTTTCTTTTTCCTTTTTATCGGGATCCAGCAGGTCACAGCAGACGGGATCGCTGTCGAAAGCGGGATAACACCACCAGACAATGCGGGCGTTTCTGTCAATCAATGCACTGGTGCGGGAATTGCCGATCAGGCCGAGTTCCAGTGAGCTCATTTCAGTTTCCTTTGGCTGGCCGCCGCGTTTCCGACGAGAGGACGGCACGGGTTTTGTCGATAAGAAGGTCAAGCAGCCGGGCAATGTCACCCTGTGTTTCGAGATAGAAACGTGCGTGACTTTCTGTGTTTTTTCCGATGCGAACAGTCAGGATATCAGGCTCGTCCAGGGAGAAAACGTCTTCGTCTGTCCAGTCGTCGCCTGCATAGATGGCTGTTTGCGAGCCGGCTGTTTTCATCAGGGCCAGCAGGGCGTCACCCTTGTCCGGAGCGCCTTGCGGGATCAGATTGTAGACAAATTTGCCGGGTAGAACATGCGCATCGGGCGTGACTTCGGAAAACAGGCGGGTTAGCCTGCTTTCCGTCGCTTCGTAGTCGGCTGCTTTCCGGTAATGTACGGCAAGCGAATAGCGTTTGTTGTCCAGCCTGATGCCTCGATCGTAACGGACGGGATCGGCAAGTTCCTTTTGCAAGGCCTGTGCCCAGCAGTCAACGGTTCTTCGGTATTTTTCGCTTTCCCTTTCATTGCCGGGTACGCCTTCCTGCCCGTGATTGGCGATCAGATAGTCGGGTCTGAAAGCCAGTCTGGTGCGGATGTCCGGCAATGCACGTCCGGTCAGGATGGCGACCGGTGTCATGGATTGGAGGTGGACGAGTTTTTCATGGATGGTTTCCGGCAGGGAAGCGTTCTCGTAACCCGTGAACGGGGAGAGCGTTCCGTCGAAATCGAATGCACAGAGAACACCCGGACGGACGATCCGGTCGATTTGCATTCTGCCCTGATCTGAG
>CAVKGJ010000096.1:3554-21680 GCA_963655605.1 Oscillospiraceae bacterium | reverse complement strand
TTTCTCTGATAAATGTCCACAGAATGCGTTACAGGCTCCAGATTTTGAATTTCCACAGAATCTTTTACGGACTCGATAATTATGTCCGAAATTCATGAAAAAACCGCGTAAAAACGCGGTTTTTTCTTATGTCAATACGGTTGTTATCCCTTTCTGGTATCCACCTGAATCAACGGCCCTTCATCGACGACAACGGGCGCTCTTCTTCTGCGAACAGGTCGTGCAACCCGCTCTGTTTCGGTTTGCATCTGGCTTTCCCGGACGCGTTTCATTTTTTGGGGGTCGGTGGAAGCCATCGTCAGACCAGCCTCTGCCAGAATCCGTTCCAGTTCGGACACCGGATCAGTCGTTGCGACTGGTGCAGACGGTACATTATCCGCATTCACTTCGGCCATTTCAGCCATCTTCTCCGAATCGGTCTGAACATTAGCCAAATCACTTTCTTCAGCGGGTTTTGCCACAGACTCTACCGCATGATCAGTTGTGCCAACAATATCATCCGTTTTCACTTCTTCGACAAGCAACTCTTCCGAAGATCGTCCTGCTTCCACGACAACAGGCTGCACTTCCGTTACAACCGCTTCCACGACAACTTTTTCTGGCACTGTTTCGATTTCGGAAACAACCGGTACAGGAGAAACCTCAACAATGACTTCATTCGTTTTTTCTACAGCGGCTCCATCATCCTGCACAGCCGTTACAGTCACGTTTTCCTGAGAAGCTCGACGACGTCTCGAATGGGTACGCCGGTTTTCACGACGATGAGATACCGAATCCTCTTCCGGATTCTCCGGAACAACATTTGCTATATCAGATTTCCTGTTTTCACCAGACACACCGGATACTTCCACACTCTGATTTTCCGAATCCGGCACTGCATTATCCTCAACCACACTTCCAGTCTGTTCAGTCTGCACTTCCGCACCAGTATCCCGACGGCTGCGACCGCGACCTCCACGACGGCGGCGACGGCGCGTTTCTTCCTCGGCACCTGCTACACGATCCTGTACGGACACTTCCGCAGCAATATCCGTTTCTGCGGAAACAATCTGGATCGCCTCCGATACCGGAACCAGAGCCGTCACTTTCGGTTTAACTTCTGTCACCACAGCCGCCGACATATCCTGCTTCGTGATGTTTTCATCATTTCCAGACTGCTTGCGATCTTCACGCTGGCGTTCACCTTTTTCACTTCGCACCCTGCGCTGGCGACTATTTTTCGGTATTGCAGCAACAGCTTCATCCTGTTCCGGTGAAGCGGTAGCTGCCTGTGCCGTCCTGTTTTTTTCTTCACGAGGTTCGGCACGCCGCCCACGATTCCGGGAACGCTCTCCGTTTTTGCTTTTCCGTCCGTTTCTGGCTGGCTGTTTTCCGACAGGTTCTTCCGGTGATTCCGCCTTGCCGATACCGAGAAAGCCCAGCAGACGGTTGAAAAATCCTTTTTCCGCCGCAACCGAAGCAGGGGCAGGAGAATGGTCAACTACCGGGGCTGGCATACCTTCCGGAATATTTTTGACTATCGCTTCCTGAGGCGGCTTGACCGGTTCCTTCTGGCGTTTGGAGAAACTCATATCGACATCGGACTGTTCCGCCAGTTTGTAACTGACTTCCGGTTCTTCCAGACGCGGATCATCATGCTTGATACGTTCTAGCTTGTAATGTGGCGTTTCAAGATACTTGTTCGGTATCAGCACGATCTTGACCTTGTGACGTGATTCGATTTTCATGATTTCGCCACGTTTTTCATTCAGCAGAAATGCTGCGACATCGACCGGAATCTGGACATGAATGACTGCCGAACTTTCCTTCATGGATTCTTCCTCGATAATCCGGAGAACCTGAAGGGCGGATGATTCCGTATCACGAATATGTCCAGTCCCGTTACAGCGAGGACAAGTGATATGACTTCCTTCGGACAGGGAAGGGCGCAGTCGCTGGCGCGACAGTTCCATCAGGCCGAAACGGGTGATCTTGTCCATCTGGACACGTGCGCGGTCATAATGCAACGCTTCTTTCAGACGGGCTTCGATCTCACGCCTGTTTTTCGGTGATTCCATGTCGATAAAGTCAATCACGATCAGCCCGCCCAAATCGCGCAGGCGCAACTGGCGTGCGACTTCCTCTGCTGCTTCGCAGTTGGTCGTGAACGCAGTCGTTTCGATATCCGTCCCGCGGGTGAAACGGGCCGAATTGACATCAATGGCGACAAGCGCTTCGGTATGGTCGATCACGATGGACCCACCGGAAGGCAGGGACACGACGCGTGAATAGGCCGATTCAATCTGGTACTCGATCTGGAAACGCGAGAAAAGCGGCACACCGTCACGATACCGTTTGACCCGGTTGGCCATATCCGGCATGACATAACTCATGAACTGGCGGGCCTGTTCGTAGATTTCATCCGTATCGATCAGGATTTCACCGATATCCGGCTGGAAATAATCGCGGATGGCACGAATAACCAGCGACGATTCATGATAGATCAAAAAAGCTCCCGGAGCGGAGGAACCGGCGCTTTCGATAGCATTCCAGAGCTGCAGCAGGTAATTCAAGTCCCACTGCAATTCCTCGACCGTACGGCCGATGCCGGCCGTACGGGCAATGATCGACATGCCCGGCGGTACGTCTAGCTTATCCATCGTTTCACGCAATTCCTGGCGTTCCTCGCCTTCGACACGCCGTGAAACACCACCGCCACGCGGATTGTTCGGCATGAGCACCAGATAGCGGCCGGCCAGCGAAATGAATGTGGTCAGAGCAGCTCCCTTGTTGCCACGTTCTTCCTTCTCGACCTGTACCATGATTTCCTGACCTTCCGTCAGGGCATCCTTGATGGTGGCATTACGGACATCCACCCCTTCCTTGAACAAGGAACGGGCCACTTCCTTGAAAGGCAGAAAACCGTGACGGTCTTCGCCATAGTTGACGAAACAGGCTTCAAGGGAAGGTTCGATCCGCGTAATAACAGCCTTGTAAATATTGGATTTATGCAATTCACGGGCATTCGATTCGATATCGATATCGATCAGTTTCTGTCCGTCGACAATCGCAACGCGCAACTCTTCCTGCTGTGTCGCGTTGAACAACATACGTTTCATAAATACACTCCGTGGCCCCAAAGGGCCAATATTCTTAACCGGGTCGCCTAAAAAGCGACATCATCAATCAATCGGGTGTACGCAAGGAAATGACCAGATGGAGGACGGACATCGTGAAGGCGAAAACGGCCAAAGCCGTCCAGTTCGCCAAGCAAACGGGAATGGGGACGATCAATTTCAAGGTTAGCGATTACGCCTGCAATATGCATTTCATTCAATAAACAAACCAATGCGATGAAAACGGCAAATCAGAGCCAAACGACATTAAAATCTTTCGGTTACCAAACACATCACGATACAAGCAGCAAACCGTTTCTGCTTGTTCTTCAAATCCTTTGTATCCAGACGCAAAATCCTCATTTTGGCATTCCGTCCGGTTAGCGCTGTGGCGCCAGCCTGGATCCGTACCGAAATGGTGCGTACACATCTTTTCCATTGAATTTGTTTCAAACAGGGCCAATGGATACCGCAACTGTGTAGAATGATTCTTTTTATGTACACAGACAGGCCGGAAATAGCCGGTCAATTCAGGATTATATAGATAAATGACCCCGACTCATAGAGGCAACACCGGCAAAAACGTTAAAAAACAGGTCGATACTGGTGATATTTCACAAATGAAACAGGTCCGGTTCGTTACCGTGACGGAAAACGAAGACGGACAACGTATCGACAACTATCTGTTCAGAACATTCAAGGGTGTTCCTAAAAGCCATGTCTATCGCATACTCCGTTCAGGGGAAGTGCGCGTCAACAAAAAACGTATTGACCAGACATACCGTCTGCAAACCGGAGACATCATCCGCATTCCGCCAGTCAAGACTGCCGAACGTGAGGAAAAACGCATACCGGATGCCCGTTTCGATATTCTGTACGAAGACGACAGCATTCTGGTCATTAACAAACCGGCCGGAGTCGCCGTCCATGGAGGATCCGGTGTTTCTTTCGGTGTCATCGAGCAGCTGCGTGCCATGCGGCCGGATGCGAAATTTCTGGAACTCGTTCACCGGCTCGATAAGGAAACATCCGGTATCCTCGTACTGGCCAAAAAACGTTCTGCCCTGACACGACTGCATGAACAGATCCGCGAAGGAGTCATCGACAAACGTTATCAGGCACTGGTATACGGCGACTGGAAAAACCAGAGACAGCATGTCAGACTGCCACTGCTGAAATATCATACTGCTGACGGTGAACGGCGTGTACGGGTTGATGCGGCAGGACAGGCATCCCATACGATTTTCAACGTGCTGAAACACTATCCCGATTTCACTTTGCTGGAAGCGGAGCTGAAAACGGGACGGACACACCAGATCCGCGTTCATCTGGCCTCGTCCGGATTTGCCATCGCCGGAGACGAAAAATATGGTGATTACGAACTGAACAGACAACTGCAAAAAGGCAAAAAGGGAGACGGTGCACTGAAACGTATGTTCCTTCATGCCTGCGAAATCACATTCATCCACCCTGAAACAGAAAAACAGATCACAATTACAGCACCGTTACCTGATGAATGTGCCGGTTATCTGAAAACGCTGGAATCCGGAAACGGCAAAAAACAGTGAAAAAATTACGGTAAAATTCACATTTGACAAATGAGCCATAACCGGTAACCGGAAAACCGGACTGGTGCTATTGAGCGACTGACATGACAAAACAGAAATTCAATCTGATCGTCTTCGATTGGGACGGTACCCTGATGGACAGTACGGCAGCCATTGTCAAAAGCCTCCAGGATTCCGCACTTGATCTGGGATTGCCGATACCGGTAAAGGAAAAGGCTGCTCATGTCATCGGTCTGGGTCTCAAGGAGGCGCTGGAAATGGTTCTGCCTGATCTGGCGCCGAAATATTACCCGAAACTGGTTGACAGGTACCGCATCCATTTTCTGGCAAACAGCCTGAAAACCACGTTGTTCGATGGCGTAAAAGCCATGCTGGACGATCTGAAAAAACAGGACTATCTTCTTGCCGTGGCAACAGGCAAGAGCAGGGCAGGACTAAACCGTGCCATTGACGAAGCTGGCCTGCAAGGATACTTCGATGCCAGTCGCACAGCAGATGAAACATGGTCGAAACCGCATCCGGCCATGTTGCTGGAACTGACCGGACAGCTTGGTGAGCCCATGAGCCGCACCGTTATGATCGGCGATACGACGCATGACCTGCAAATGGCAAACAATGCCGGAGCTGCCGCAATCGCCGTGCAATACGGTGCGCATTCCGCTGCCGAATTGCAACGGCTACATCCGATATACGCCGCCAGTTCAGTTGCGGATTTGCACAACTGGCTAAACGAAAACGCATAAACCAACATGAAACGGAACTGTCATGAATGAAAACGGCTGGGAACGCGATGTTCTGGAAAAACTGATGTTTCAAACCCTGAAAGAACAGCGCGCCCGTCGCCGCTGGGGAATATTTTTCAAGCTGGCGACCATTTTGCTGGTCATATTCATAGTTTTCTTGATCAGGAACCTTTCCTTTACTGAGGGAGACGGAACTCCGGTACAGCCGCACACGGCGCTGATCGAAATCAGGGGAACTATCGAAGCATCAGGAAACGCCTCCGCATCGAATATCATAAAGGCACTGGACAAGGCTTATGATGAACCCATGACGACCGGTGTTATTCTGAAAATCAACAGCCCGGGAGGCAGTCCCGTACAGGCCGGTATGATTTATGATGAAATTTGGCGTCTTCGCAAAACCCATCCTGACAAACCGCTTTATGTCGTCGTCGAAGAACTGTGCGCCTCCGGTGGCTACTATATTGCAGCGGCGGCCGACAGAATCTATGTGGACAAAGCCAGCATTGTCGGTTCGATCGGTGTGATGATCAATGGATTCGGTGTAACCGGCCTGATGGACAAACTGGGCATCGAACGTCGTTTGCTGACCGCCGGCGAATACAAAGGATTTCTTGATCCGTTCAGCCCTCAGACTCCGCAACAGATCCAATATGCCCAGTCCATGCTGAACCAGATCCACCAGCAATTTATCGATGCTGTCCGCACAGGACGGGGAGACCGCCTGAAAGAAAACAGCGAAATATACAGTGGCCTGGTTTTTCTGGGTCCCGAAGCGATCAGGCTCGGACTGGCCGATGAACTGGGAACGGTAGAAAGTGTTGCCCGCGACGTCATTAAATCACCGGAAATCGTCGATTACACCGAACAGGAAAAACTGGCCGACCGTGTTCTGAAAAAATTCGGCGCTTCTGTCGGCTATGGTGCAGCCAGGGCAGGTCTGAACTGGAATCCGGTTTCCTGGCAATGATTTCCGGAAAAACATGAAGGAGCTGATGGCAGGCATTTAGTAAATCCGCCATTACCTGCTACTATAGGAAAAGTCGGCAATAAAAAAGACGAGCGTCTAGGGTGATAGCTGTTTTTTGTGCTTTATGGAGACTGTGGCATGTCAACCAATATTTTCTCAGGAACACTTTTCGGTATTGCCGCCCTGTTGTTGGCTCTGACCTCTGCATTTGCTAGTGATATCACCGCATCACAGGAAAACAGGAGCGAGCTCTCACCGAGGCAGCAGCAGGTTATCCGGAACGTTTTTTCCAGACAGGACCGAGAAGGAACCAACTGGCATTATTTCACCTTCGAATGCCAGCAGAACCCGGTAACAAGCCGTACCGCGTCATTTACGGCAAACATCACGAAAACCGAAAGTTTCCGATATCAGTCTTTTTGACAGGGCTGTCAGCGAACAGAGATATCATGCATAAACGCCATATTGCCAATATTTCATTCATCTGCCTGCTGACAGTGTCAGCAGGCCGGGTACAGGCCGAAACAGCAGAACCGCCAATCAATCCGGCCGATGTCCCTTCAGAATGCCGCAAGGACAGCGATGTCATCGACGTCAATCTGTTACGCAAACGGATTATGGAAACGCCACGCCAGATCAATACCTGGGTCGATAATACTTACGGTTTCCGGTTCGTCTATCCATCCCATCTCAAGACAACCAGACAATTCGAACCCGGCTATCTCGAAAACGGGAGCTGGAGCTGGTTCAGCGACAAGGAAAAGGGACGACCTCTGGTGTCGCTGGCTTTGCCGGTCACACCACAGAAAACGACGATTGCCGAAATCCGGATCGGGGTCAGCGACGATCCCGAAACGGTCAGCGAATGCCGAAATCTGCCACGAAATGCCGAACAGGGCAGCCTCAAAACATTCAGGCACAGAAACAATATTTATACTTATTTCAGTGGCAACGATGCCGGCATGAACAAATCCATTACTGTTTCGGCATATCGTACCGTTCACAGGAACCAGTGTTATTCTGTCGAGCTTATGGTTTCAGGAATGAATCCGGATGTCATGGATCCACCTGATTACGCAGCCATGAAACCTGATGAGGCCATGAGACGCCTGACAAGCCTCTGGCGGCAAATGGATTTCCAGTGGCTGCCCGATATGCCTGTCCGGAAAGAACAATGATCATACCGACTGCAATTATCATCCTGCTGTCAGGCTCCGTTCTGATCGTCCTTGCCATCAGGAAGCATGCACAGGACAAAAAAAATGAATCGCGTGTAAAGCAGCTCAAGGAGCCTGTTGCAAAACTGCTCGATACCGTTGACCTCAACAAGGCGAAAAAACTGATGATCGTCGCCCATCCGGATGATGAAACCATCTGGGGAGGAGGGCACCTTTTGCAGGACATGGGCCAGTATCTGGTCGTATGTATTACAGCAGGTACGGATCCCGTCAGGGATGAAGAACTGAAAAACGCCATGGCCATCTGTCAGGCACAATATCTGAAACTGGGTTTTCCCGATCTTGACCGGCAACAGAAACAGGATCGCTGGAAAACGGCCGGAACCGATATCAGGGCTACCCTTGAAATTGTCATGACAGCAAAAAACTGGCAATCCATCGTTACTCACAATCCTCGAGGGGAATATGGGCATCGCCACCATAAAATGACGAGTCGTTTCGTCACGTCCGTTTTCAGAAAGCGGCTCAAGAAAGATAATTTGTTTTATTTCGGCGCTTACTATAAACCCCGTTACCGCGAAAAACTCCGGCGGCATCATCCACTACCGGAAAACATCGCTAATACCAAAATCACGAAAATGCTTCCGGAATATGCCAGCCAGGCAGGTCCCCGCAAATCCTACGAACACATGTTTCATTACGAGGACTGGATAAAATACAGTGACTGGAACGGCTTCGTCACTCTTCTGAGAAGCCGAAACATTATTCCCTGACAAATTGCTTCTTCAATGGCTTTCCGTTCAGCTTCCGGAACAACGTTACTGGAATACCACCGTTCCGGCGAATAAACTGTCTGTCAACACAGCACACACCGGCATATTTGTCATTCCGAAACACTTATCTCCCCCTGTCAGGGCAAATAGCATGTACGGATTTACAATGACATGGATCCTTTCTTCCGTCATGACTGTTTTCTGATGGTCAGATACTCTTTTATGTCGTGTCCGAATCGTCGGAAACGGTTTTTCTGTCGTCAGAAAAGACAACTCGCGGTATCATGAGTACCATTGAAAACCCGAAACGACCCGATTCATGAATGGCGATCTGTTCCCGACACAGCAACCTGATCTTTTCGATCTCCCCGAAACAGAACATCATGCCGTCCTGCCGGCTGACAGAATGCAGACGCTCAGGAAACGTCTGAACAGACTACTGGCCAAAACGGACGATTTCCGCCTTCTGGAACGCATTCCCATCACCAGACCGGGTCTGTATCTGCCTTTCAGCCTGTGCGATGCCGTCGGTGACGAAACCGTCATTATCTTTCTGGATACAGAAACGACAGGGCTGTCAACCGATACAGATGTTATTATCGAACTGGGACTGGTCAGGGCCATGTTCTCGCCATCGGAACAACGGCTTGTTTCCATCGACCGTATTGTCAGCGCCTATGAAGACCCGGGGGTACCGATTTCACCATTTATCACGGAACTGACAGGCATCACGGACGAAAAAGTGAAGGGGCAACATATAGATGAGAAAATGGTATCGGAATGTCTGAAAGACGCTTCCCTGATCGTGGCTCACAACGCTTCTTTCGACCGGCCTTTTTTTGAAAAACGTTTCAGGGGATTCGAAGAAAAAAAATGGGCCTGTTCGCTTACCGGTATCGACTGGAACCGCTTCGGTTTCAAAAACCTGAGACTGGAAGATCTGCTGCTCAAATCAGGATATTTTTATGAGGCACACCGTGCATCCATCGACTGCCTGGCACTGGCATGGCTGCTACACATCCAGAACCATGCGTTTGCCGATCTGCTCGCACAGGCATGCAAAAAGACCGTGATAGTACGAGCATTCGGGGCACCATTCGAGGTCAAGGATGCTCTGAAAACCCGGGGTTACCGCTGGCATGATGGTTCGGCCGGCCCGAATCGTCACTGGTGGAAAGAAATCGCCGAAGAAGAACTGGCCGATGAAAAAAATTTTCTGGACGAATTATATCCCCATGGTTCCGACCGTGCCGGTTTTTCCGTCAAAACCGCTGCCGAGCGATTCAAGAGTCCATAATTTTCAGGCAAGCAAATTCAGCGATTTCAACCATTTCCTGATTTCTGTATCGGCCTGATCCCGTTTTTCCCCTTTGATGGCCAAACCGGACAGGATTTTCGCTCCCGGACAGGACTGCCGGATATACCGTCCACTCATGCCAAACCCGCTGCCTTCATGCGTACAGAACGGAATTATCTTTTTTCCCGAAAAATCCAAGGATTCCAAAAAAGTCAGAACCGGCATCGGCATCACGCCCCACCATATCGGATACCCGAGAAAAACCGTATCGTAATCATGAATATTCCTGACCGTGCTTTTCAGCTCAGGACGTGCATTTCTTCCCAGTTCATCTTTTGCCAGTTCAACAGTTTCATCATAGTCGTCCGGATAAGGCTTTACCGTTTCGATCTTAAACAGGTCGCCTCCCGCCAGTTCCCGGATTTTTTCCGCGATGATCTGTGTATTGCCATCTTCCAGATTCACAATGTGTCCTCCAAGATAATTGTTGCCGGCACGGGAATAATACGCGATCAGATTTTTTGCCATTTCAAGCTCCATTCATTTACAGAAAAATGATGATTCCGGAATGATCCGATAACCCGTACTATAGGCTCTTGTGGAAATGACAGACAGTTATGAAAATACCTTATTCTTGCCTGATTCTCCCGAATTCCGCAAAAACGTTTTTCATGCCCGGCACAGTATCCGGATCGCGTTGCACCGAAAGCGATCCGATCATGTCAGAAATCCATGTCAAGAACGCCAGAGCAATTTCAGAATGTTCCATGAAGACAGCAGAATACCTCCGACAATCAGCGCTCCGCCTGCCATCTGGGAAAACGATATGGTTTCATGCAGAAAAATGACGGCTTCCAGACTGCTGAAAAACGGGATACTGTAGTATACAATCCCAGCACGGGCAGCGCCGATATATTCAACTGATCGATTCCACAACAGGTAACCGATCAATGTCGGAATGACCGCAATATAGACAATAACCAGAAATGTCGACATATCGGGAGCCGAATACTCTGGTTTCGCCACTTCAAAAGCCATCAATGGTGAAAGTGCCAGCAGACCATATGCCAGCATAGCCAGCATGAATGCCTTCTGGGGCATGGCTGCCGGTCTTCGCCGTACAAGGATACTGTATACAGCAAAAAGTGAAGCGGCCAGCAGCATCCAGACGTCGCCTACGGTAAATGACAGATTGGCCAGACGACGAAAATCGCCATGAAGAACCAGCACGATCACACCGAAAACAGCCACAGCCAGCCCGCATAACTGAAGAGACGCAAGTCTTTCCGACAGAAACAAACGGGCAAAGAACGCCATGAAAACAGGCGCGGTCGCCGCAATCAGTGACAGATTGGTGGCATCTGTCGTATGTCCTGCCTCGAACATCAGGATGCTGTATATCGAAAATCCCAACACGCCGGCAGGTATCATCCATTTCCAGTTCCGTAACACCAATAGCCAGTGACTTCTGACAGCACCCAGTCCAAAAGGCACCATGCATAAAAATGTGACAAGCCAGCGCCAGAATGCCAGTTCGACCGGCGACAGGCTTGCTGGCAAAATACGGACCAGAGGAAAAACCGTACTCCACAAAACGGTTGCCAGCAAAGCCAGCAAATATCCTCGGGCCGCAGATGCAGAAGGATTCATTCGCACAAGCTGAAAACGAAGAATGAAAAGGGTAATGTTATACCAGACGGGAATCATGGAACAGCACTGCTTCAGCCGCGCTACAGTTCCCTGAAAAACGACTTGTATCAGAAACCCGAAGGGTATCCTAAAACAGGATATACCCGCTCTGCGACAGTAAAATCACCTATAAAAGTATATGACGGACAGAGCTGTCAGCGAAGTTTCAGTTCTGTTGTCCTCTTGATTTGCTGAAGGGAAATTTCGGTCTTGACACTTTGCACGCCACGAATACGCGTCAAATGCCGTATCTGGAAATTTCTGTATTCATCCAAATCGGAAGTCACAATCCTGAGCAGAAAATCACAATCTCCAGCCATCAGGTAACATTCAACCACCTGAGGCAATGCATTGATCTCGGAAATGAAATGATCAACCGTATCGGTATCCTGGCCGGTCAGCCAGACCCGCACATACAGGGTCAGTCCCATACCGACCTTGACAGGATTGACCAGAGCGACATAACGCTCTATGACACCTGATTCCTCAAGCTGTCTGACCCGTCTGAGACACGGGGAAGGGGAGAGACCTACCTTCCGTGCAAGATCGATATTCTGAAGACGACCGTCTTTCTGGAGACATTCCAGAATTCGGCGATCGGTATGATCCATATTCATCGACATATTTACTGGAATAAAATTCCATTGATTACAAATTATTTGTATTTTAATTTCAAACATGAAATACATACAGCAATATTTGAAATCAAATTTCAATTCATCCGCTATAAAATAAACAGAAAAGCAATTCTTACCGGACACCGGCATGGATAAAAGAAAACGGACAGGAGAATTTTTCAGAGGCATGAAAACTGCCCTGCCTGTTATACTGGGATACATTCCTCTCGGACTGGTTCTGGGAGCGCAAGCAGTCCAAAAAGGTTTTTTCACATGGGAAGTCCCTCTGATGACAGGACTCAATTTTGGAGGAGGTTCCGAATTCGCTGCTGTGGAACTGTGGACATCTCCGCCGCATATCCTCGTAATCGTGCTCATCACATTTCTGATAAACAGCAGACATCTGCTGATGGGGGGTATACTGTCTCCCTATCTTGGTCACCTTCCACGCAAAAAAGTACTGGCAGCTCTCTTTTTCATGTGCGACGAAAGCTGGGCGCTTGGCCTGAACGACACTGTTTCCCGAAAATCAGACGGCAACATTCGGGGATTTTCCCTACCGTTTTATATGGGAGCCGCCCTGACACTATATTCGACCTGGGTAGTTTTTACTTCTATCGGAGCTATCATCGGTCCCGTTATCGGCGACGTCAGAAACTGGGGATTCGACATGGCTTTTCCTGCCGTCTTTTTCGTTTTGTTACGCAGTATGTGGAAAGGACCAGGTGCCGCCAGCCCTTGGCTGGTCAGCCTTGTTACCGGCATTATTGTTTACCTGATTCTTCCCGGTGCATGGTACGTTCCCGCAGGAGCGGCAGCCGGATTGCTTTTCGCATTTTTCACAGCTGACAAGACATGATCGAACCTGCCAACATCATTACGTTTTTGCTGATGGGATGCGTTACCTGGCTGACCCGGATTATGGGGTATCTGGTATTGCGCAACCGGACATTGGGATCACGGACACGGGCCGTCATGGAAGCGGCACCCGGTTGTGTACTGATCACCATCATCACGCCCTATTTCGCGACTGACAGACCGGTTGATCTGGTCGCAATGGCTATCACTCTGATTGCGGCAACCCGTTTTTCCTTCCTGCCGACTGTTCTCACCGGAATCGCCTCGTCATTTCTATTGCGCCACTTGATGTGATCTTCACCTGCTGTACTGGTTTTGTCAGGAAATTTTCAGGAAAAAACGGGTTTGCCGGATACCACGGTCCTGCAGTCAAGTCCGCTTCCCCGGTATCAAGATCTTGCTGCCGGCAATAACCCCGCCTGATTCCGAACAGGATATATGATATTCCAATGGCAAAAAGATCTCATATCACGGTTGGGCCAGCAATATACAGGCAGGGAAGGACGGATACTTTCATGCATACCGCCTGGGAAAAACAGAAAATAACAGTCAGTCCACTGACAGGCGAACATGCCGGACAAGTGGCACGCAACAAGACGGTATGATGGAAAAAGGAAAAGCGGCAGAAATGCGTGCAAACCACCGCCATCCTAGTTTTACGGTCTAGATCTGTCGTGCATGAACCATTTCACCACTCAGGACAAAGTTGCCGCCCCCCAAATGATGAATGGTATGCAATTCCCTGTTCTCGTCGGTAAAATTCCAGAGGCCGTCCCTGAATACCCTTTCATCGGCTGCAGCTGAAACCACCTCGCCAAAACAGGTATCATACCGCTCCTGCGGCCCCGGTTCCGGCAGCAGTCTGCATTCCAGCCAGGCGACACAACCATTTTCGACAACCGGAATATCCAGTTCAGCGCTTTGTACTGTCTTGATATTGAAACGGGAAAACTTGTCCATTCCCCTGCCCGAGACGCTGCCGACTGCATATACTTGATCAATGGCCGAAACGGCGGGAACACATACGGCAAAAACACCGCTCTCTTCGATGAGAGACCGGGTATAGGCCTCCTTGTTGATCACGACAACAAGACGCGGCGGATCGAATTCGACCAGCGTTGACCATGCCGCCGTCATTACATTACGCTGTCTGCCATCCTTGCTGCGGCTGGTCACCATAATTGTGGGACCGTGATTGATCAGTCGGGTAGCATATTCAAGTGGAACGGGACGGAACTTGCTCATTTATCATTCCTTTCTACAATCGTTGAACAGGCGAGACTTGACAGGGAAGGGTAGCGCGGCCGGGTCTTTCCGGAAAACCTTTGTCTCCCCGGATACCCCATGCCTGATTACTCATATGTGACATAATAACATCCCCATATGACGGATACGTGTATTCCATTTGCCACATCCATGAACATACGATAAAACATCATACTCCGGCATGATTGACCGACTTATTTGACAATAGCGGTTCATGTCTGCTCCTGAATCGGCACTGAAACCGTTCGCTGTCTCAAAAGCCGTTTTCCAAACAGGCCTTTTCAGCTTAAAATGCCGCATTGCTGACAAAACACGAATTCATAAAAAGGAAAGAACGAATGGCCCTTCTGCAGCGCGGAAAGACAAAAGACGTATACAGCCACGGTGACTACACCCTGGAACTGAAATTCACGGACCGTGTCACTCTGAACGATCAGGGGGAAGTAGATCCGGGCGGAAACAATGTATCGGATTCGCTGGCAACCGGTCAGGGCTTTGCATGCCTATCCATGACCACGACCATTTTCAGCTATCTGGCCGCCAACGGCATTCCGACTCACATGGTTTCCTATGATCTGGACAACCTTTCCATGGTCGTTCGCAAGGCGGTTACATTCAAGCCGGGACTGGAATGGGTCTGTCGCTGGAGGGGAACAGGCAGTTTCATTCGCCGTTACAAAACCGTACCGAGTGCGAAAGATGGCATGGTTTTTTCGTCTCCGGTTTATGAAATCACCATCAAGGACGACGCTGGTGGCGATCCCCTGATCGTTCCAGACTCCATCGTCGCGTTGGGCATGATGTCTCGCGAAACATTGGATGAACTGATAGCACTGAATGCAAAAGCCATGACACTGATTCACGACCTGTTCAAACAGAAAGGGCTGGATCTCTGGGATATCAAGATCGAATGGGGCAAGGATGCCGAAACAGGCAAACTCATGTTGATTGACGAAGTCAGCGCAAACGGTTGCCGTGCTTACGATATGAGTGGCAAAAACAAGATTGCCGGATCGGCGCTGTCCGACTGTTTCCGTGCCTGAACGGATCGGCTCCGATTCTGCATTTCGACAGAAAACCAATCAACAGGAAACCGGCAGTCTCAACTGCCGGTTTTTCATACAGGATTGTACAAGAAAGAAAGCCGGATGAAATTCATCCGGCCTGTTGAAGTTATTTGCATTTCCATACCTGCAATTCCCTTTGTGGAACTGGAACTATATTTCATTAGCATTGCCACCTGAAGCGCCTACCAGTTCACCAAACGGCATAGTCCGAATGTCAATCAACCGATCCAGCTTGGCACTGATCGTTTCGCTGGTACTGACGGCTTCATCCAGCGTATAAAGTTCATTATGCAATGAAAGAACCGGGCAGGGGACAGGAGCACTGGCCGGCAGGATTTCACTCAGTATATAGGTCGATTTGTGCCCACGGTTTTCCTTGCGCGAGAATTTCGCATATCCAAGTACCTCGGCTTCGCTGTTTCCGAATGCCAGATAAAATTTCGGCATATTGGCTTCATGGGACAATTTCACCCGGGTCAGATAACCGACATCGTTTTTCGGCATGCGCAAAAATCGCATGCAATATCTGGAAATGGCATTGCTGCAATCACGAACCAGCATGTCTTCAAGCTGACGCCTCGTCGTATCGATTTCCATGCGTTTCTTATGAAGAACATACAACTGAACAATAATGATTCCGCCAAAAATGAAGACGGAAAAAGCCAGAAAAACAAGTAGCGCTTCCAATTTAATACTCCTTACAAGAATTGTTGAAAACACAAAAAAGTTCAGTTTTTTCTGATATATCCTTCTATTAAATATTAATGTAATGCGCTTGCATTTTTAAAAAAATGATCTAAGGCAAGTTTTGTGCAAATTCCCATTAAGCAACATTGCCATTTCCCACAGGGCAACTTGATTTGCTACTATTGAAGAAATTGCTTATCCACGGAGCAGGCTCAATGAATCTACTGCTGCTTTGCGTGACCGGCCTGTCGCCGCAGGTCGTAACGGAAACACTGTATGCACTCGTCATCGAACACCATTTCATTCCGACGGAAATTCGACTGGTTACGACTTCACATGGCCGCAATCGTGTCATACGGGATTTGCTGTCGGAAAACGGTCATTTTCATGCATTTTGCCGGGAATATGACTTGCAGGACGCCATCCGGTTCGATGAATCGTGCATCCATGTCATTTCAGACAGGGCAGGGAACTGGCTGCCTGACATCCGGACACCGGAAGAAAACAATATGGCCGCCAATACCATTACGGATGTCGTCCGCAGACTTTGTATGGACGATGAATCGGTGCTTCATGCCTCGATTGCAGGCGGTCGGAAATCCATGGGGTTTTTTCTGGGTTACGCGCTTTCCCTGTTTGCCCGTCCACAGGACAGACTCTCCCATGTACTGGTTTCGGAACCCTATGAAAACAACCCGTATTTCTTTTACCCATCCCGCCAGCCTAGAGAATTGATCCGCCATGACGGTTCATTGTTGGACGCATCACAAGCGAAAGTAATGCTGGCGATAATTCCTCTAGTATGCATGAGAAGCGGTTTGCCATCCAGCCTTCTAGATGGCGGGAGCTACACGGAAACCGTGCAGGCAGCACAAGCCAGTATCCTTTTTCCTGTCGAACTGAAATTCGACCTGAAAAACAGAACCATCACCTGCGCAGGCCAGACTATCCGGCTTCCTCCGGCGCAACTGGCTTTAATGTTCTGGTTGGCAATACGGAAAAAAAGAGGACAAAACGAAACAGAAAACGCAATTTGCCTTAACCGCGATTACGACCTGATTGCAGAATTTTTGCCATGCTACAAACGGGTCACGCCGCCAGCATCACAGGATTATGAAAATACCGTCCGCACACTGAAAGACCATGTGGACTTTGTGCCATATTTTCGCTCGACACGCTCCAAACTTCATGACGAACTGAAAAAACACTTGGGGCCCGCCATATCGTTTTTTCAAATCCGTTCTTTTGGGAAAAGACCCTTTACGTGTTATGAACTTGCAACGCCAGTGGAAGCTATCGTTTTACCAGACAAATTACTAACCAGTCATTGACTTTGCAGAACAGAAAACTTCGCATAATTTCTATTATGTAAAATAATGTGCTAAAGTGAATCAGGATCAACGTCAGCTTTTCTGTCCCAAGTACCCTTTCCTGTACAAATCATCCGGCTAACAAGGAACTTCGATACTGAAAAAATTGAAGTTGGACGGATTGCACTTCTTGCGCTGACCAACTGTCAGCCGAAACATTTTCCATTGCCGAAAAATGTTTTGCATTCTTCAAATGGTTTGACGGAATTTTGGTATCAATTCGGCAGAAGAGCTTCTCCGAAGCACGAAGAATGAAATTCTCTTTCCAATGAAGGCAAGTACCCTTTACGTCGTGATGAAATACTAGGCAAACTTGAGTACGCCTATTCTTCGCGGGGCTATAACAGGCGTTCTCTCAATTCGCTAGTTCACGGTGAGAAGGCACATCCCCGTTATTTCAGTGAGGATACGTTCAGAAAACTTTCGGGTAATAACAAGGAGCTGGTGATTGTCCTCGGTGCCAATCATACAGATCTTTATGACCGTACTGATCTCATTCCTTTCGACACCATTGCGTAATTCTTTACAAAACACATGAATGCTGAATAACAATTTATTGAAAGCACTATAAAACCCCGTCGTTCAGGACGAGGATTATAAGGAGCGAATAGCAAAACGATCTTGTGTACCAAAAATATCCCTTTGCAGCAATTTTGACTCCACCTGATTCGTCAGCCTACTTTTGAGATCGTCCCGACTTGGCTGCTTTTCGAACTTGAGCTGATCTTGTCTGCCGTTTCCTGACAAATGCAAATGCAAGAATCAGAACCAACCTTTGAAAAAGGTGGAAGACAGATGGAATATACCTTCATAACAAAACATATTACTTTAAAAATAATATGTAATATTTTGAAAAAATACATTTTATATACATTCTTTTCAGTTTGAGCCAGAATGGTACCTGTTTGGCTTGTGTACAAAACTTGTCAATTATCTCTATCAAACGAT
>CAVKGJ010000096.1:1230-3544 GCA_963655605.1 Oscillospiraceae bacterium | reverse complement strand
GGTGGTTCGCCGAACAGCCGCTTGTATTCCCGATTGAACTGGGTAGGACTTTCATAACCGACAGCCAGACAGGCATTCGAAGCGTATTCATTTTCAACCAGCATCAGACGCTGAGCTTCATACAATCGCAGACGCTTCTGGTATTGCAGGGGAGAAAGTGTTGTAATTTGCTTGAAATGGCGATGAAATGTTGAAGTTGCCATATTGACTTTTCTTGCTAATTCATCGACTTGCAGTGGCTTCTTATAATTATTTCTCAACCATGAAATCGCCTGTGCGATCCGGTTTCCTCTTGTACCAGCGGTATTGGTGGCGCGCAAATACTTTCCACGTGGTCCAATCAGAAGCCGGAAATGGATCTCGCGAACGATCATCGGAGCCAACACAGGAATCTGTTCAGGACTGTCCAGCAATTCGGTCAATCTTATGAAAGCGTCCAGAATATCCATTTCTATCGGAGTGACACTCAGCCCATGGATCGACCCATCATCAGCCCCCGACGGATCGGGCAGCTCCGTCATCAACTGGCTGACGATATATTTGTCGATTTTGAGACCCATTCCCAGAAACGGCTTTTCTGGCGAGGCATCCAGAATGTAATTCTGGCTTGGCAAATCCACACCGTTCAGCAAACTGTCGTTCTCACGGTAAAAATATTCCTGGCTTCCGATAACCGACCGTTTCTGTCCCTGAATGACAACACCGACAGCAGGATCATAAAAACAGTTTTCGCAGGACTCGCAATCGTCCTTGCGAAAAAGGGAAAATCCCTTTATGGGTGTCTGATACTCTCCGGGTTCCAGCAACCATTTCAGCAATTTTTCCCTGAGCATACGGTTTTTTTCCATCAGACCGGTCTGGCTGTTTTCAGGCATATTTCCTCCTCAAGAAATCATCCATATCAACACTCAAACTGCCATTTTCCCGAATTTTGCATTCTTCGAGAGAATCAGGCAAGAAGCAGATAGTTTCATACCTTAATTTTTCAATACCCCGGTATTACTATTTTTTATCGGGATATACACCATTTCCTGACGGTGAAATACCTGTCGATCCCAAACAGGATTGTTTTCAAAACAAGCAAACCAAAGAAATTCGATCATTGCTAAAAGAGGTTATTATGAGAACGCTTGGCTATGCGGCACATTCACCGGATTCTCCTCTGGTCCCCTATTCTTTTGAACGACGCGATCTGCGTGAAAACGATGTCGCCATGGAAGTACTCTATTGTGGTGTCTGTCACTCAGACCTGCATATGGTACAAAACGACTGGAACTGGACAATTTACCCTATTGTACCGGGTCATGAAATCATCGGGCGCGTTATCGCTACCGGTCCCAAAGTCACCCGTTACAAAACCGGAGATGCCGTCGCTGTCGGTTGCATGGTCGACAGCTGTATGGAATGCGACCAGTGCAGAAAGGGTGAGGAACAATTATGCCGCGAGGGAATGACTGGCACATACAGCGCCTATGACCGGATCACTCATGAAGTCACTTACGGTGGCTATTCGAAACATCTTGTCGTACGGGAAGAATTCGTTCTGCGCGTACCTGACGGTCTGGATCTGTCCAGAACCGCTCCGCTTCTTTGTGCAGGCATTACGACTTATTCTCCCTTGCGGACATGGAATGCCGGACCGGGCAGCCGCATCGGTGTCATCGGAATGGGAGGTCTGGGCCATATGGCCGTCAAACTGGCTGCCGGACTAGGTGCCGACGTAACGGTCATCAGCCGCACGAAAAACAAGGAAGCGGATGCTTTGGCCGTCGGTGCAGACAGGATTCTCGTTTCGACAGATGATGCAGCCATGAACAAGGCACAATCCGCTTTCGATCTCATTATTGATACCGTCCCGGTCAAACATGATCTGAATCTTTATATGCCATTGCTCGATATCGACGGTACCCTTGTCATTGTCGGACAGGTTGGGCCTGTCAGTGAAATTTCCACCGTTCCAATGATACTGGGACGGCGTAGGATTGCCGCTTCTCCCATCGGTGGCATTCGTGAAACACAGGAGCTTCTCGATTTCTGTTCGAAAAAGAACATCCTGCCCGAATGTGAAATGATTCGCATCGATGAAATCAATACAGCCTACGAACGCTTGAAATGTTCAGATGTCCATTACCGTTTCGTCATTGACATGTCGTCGTTGCCTGATCCCGAAAAAAAGCATGACATCACAACAGAAATCCATTCACGAATACACGGATACAAGGAGCAACAGAATGAAAAAACGCCAACTTGGAAAAAACGGCCCTGAAGTATCAGCCATCGGACTGGGTTGCATGGGAATGAGTTTCGGCTATGG
>CAVKGJ010000096.1:0-1220 GCA_963655605.1 Oscillospiraceae bacterium | reverse complement strand
CGTGGCGCCGTCGAACGCGGTGTCACCTTTTTCGATACCGCCGAAGTGTACGGCCCGTTCACGAACGAAGAACTGGTTGGGGAAGCACTCGCTCCTTTCAGGAAAGACATCGTTATCGCGACCAAATTCGGTTTTGCTCCCGATCCCGATGAAGGCGGGCAGTGGAGAAAATTGGACAGCCGGCCAGAACATATCCGTGAGGTGGCCGAAGCATCCCTGAAACGCCTGAAAGTCGAGAGACTCGATTTGTTCTACCAACACCGTGTCGATCCCGATGTGCCGATTGAGGACGTGGCCGGTACGGTCAGAGACCTGATTGCCGAAGGCAAGGTCAGATATTTCGGTCTTTCAGAAGCAGCGGCGAAAACGATTCGCCGGGCCCACACTGTCTGCCCCGTCACTGCCGTACAGAGCGAATATTCTTTATGGTGGAGAAAACCTGAAGAAGAAGTTTTGCCGACATTGGAAGAACTTGGTATCGGTTTTGTGCCGTACAGTCCGCTTGGAAAAGGTTATCTGACCGGATCCTTCACTGAAAAAACCACATTCGATCCTTCCGATTTCAGAAATGTCTTGCCACGTTTCACACAGGAAGCCATGAAAGCGAATATGTCCATAGTCGAACTGGTCAGAAAAATCGCCGTGAAAAAGCAGACGACCTCGGCCCGTATCGCCTTGGCATGGCTGTTGGCGCAAAAGCCTTGGATCGTTCCAATTCCCGGAACGACAAAACTGTCGCGTCTGGAAGAAAACATCGGTGCAGCCGATATCGTACTGACAGCCGAAGAACTGCTTGACATTGATCATGCCGCATCGAAAATCCGGCTTACAGGAGCACGATATCCCGAAAAACTGGAAAAAATGACTGGCCGCTGATTGCGATCTTTCCGATATCTGACTGTTACGACACTCAATTAGATGAAGAAAATGAAATGGATCGATACGAAATTTTTATCCATACTTGCAAGTACCATCATCGCTCTGTGCAGTATGTTCAACTGTGCAAAGGCAGAAACCATGAATGCTTATACTGAAAAAACGCTGGATATCCGGCAGGAAAAAATCGTTACGATTGCTGCTTTTACCGCCAATGGTGATCTGACACAACTGAAAACAGCACTGAATGAAGGTCTGGATGCAGGTCTGACTGTCAGCGAAATCAGGGAAATCCTGATCCAGATGTATGCCTATACCGGCTTTCCAAGAAGCCTGAACGGTAT
>CAVKGJ010000095.1:0-16437 GCA_963655605.1 Oscillospiraceae bacterium | reverse complement strand
CCCGCTTAGATGCTTTCAGCGGTTATCTCTACCGAACTTAGCTACCCGGCTATGCGCTGACACCACATTCTCATCATAACGGGCGATTAATTATTCCAATTGTTCAATTGGGTAAGCATTGCCATCCACACTAAAAATGTACTGTGAGTCTTCCAATGCCTGATCCCGGTATGCATCGCTAATCTGATACCCCATCATCTCAGCAAGCACCAATGGCAAGGATACCGTATTAAATATTTTTTCGTTCTTGTATCTTACAGAATATTTATCAACAAAAAATTTGGCCTGCTGCACAAGCCCTTCATTGCCAGACCATATGACAAACGGAACTTCATACTGCCGCACATCCAGACGAGGCAAGCCATGCCCCTTATTCACAATCTCACCATGATCAGGGACATAAATAAACAATGTATTTTTATCCTCGCCGACAATCGATGCCAATGATTCCAGGAATTTGTCTGTATTGGCAATTGTCGCATCGTAGTGCCGGTACTTGGGTAACGAATTAGCGGCACGCTCAAAATCTGCCTGATTATGACCATATTTGTACCCAAGATGACTACCCCGCAAATGCAAAACAAACAACTGCTTTGTACCTTCTTTCAAACCATCCGAAAATGGTTCCAGCAATGTATCATCGAACTGCCCTGCCGGAAAAGACACTTTATCAGCTTGCAAGGCAATTACTTTGACCAAGGTATCATGAAGTCCAATCCCTCCTTGTTTTGACAACCACAATGTCTGATATCCAGCATTTCTGGCCATTTCCAAAAGACCGACATGGTTTGTAAAAGGTTCAATCTGTCGCGCAGTTGCCAAACTGAACATCCTGATAACAGCTTCTCTGGTAACTGGCGCTGGAGAGACGGCATCGAATACAGCAATCTTATTTTTATTTTGCAGCATCGACATCATGAAATGATCTGTCGGAGAAACATACCCATAGATCCCATGATGTTTTTTGTTATCGCTTTCTCCCAGAGCAATGATGATCCTTCGAGGAGATTTTTTCACAGTTGCCGTATCGAATGTTATTCCTGCCGGCAGTACCCTTGTCTTGTTCAACGCATCATTTATTTTCGATTGTGCCGCATAGTACCCCGCAATCATCGCTGGTTCCTTGGTTACCAAGTAAGTACGATACTTCGATCCCATCATTTCTACTGGATACTGTTTGAATTCATATGTTTCTTTCATAGAAAGATTCAGCCATGATGGTATGGCCACTTTCAGCATCGGAAACAATAAAAGAATGACAAGTACTACGACACCGACAGCACTGGTTTTCGATACATTCCGCGTCAATCTCAGAAGAGCTACAAACATTCCCAGAAATAAAAGCCAGGGAACAATTCCGGCATGAAGAAGAAATTCCTTCGTTTCATCATAATGCGTCTCCAACACGGATGCCAACATCCCATCCTGCATGACGCCTCCGTACATATAAATACACGAAACATTAAGTGCAGCCATAAATGAAACATACAAGATAGCCGGTATTCTTAATGGGTGAGCCAAACGTACAAGCAGAAATATCACTATTGTATTTGCAATTGAGCGTGATAATGTACGAGGAAAAGCTTTGGGCAAATAGAAGAAAAATAATAAAAAACAGAAACAGAAAATCAATAACAATAAAACTATAGTCTGAAAATCAAAGAAGTTTCTGACCCGACTCTTTAAATAGCTAAACTGGACTTTAAATTGCATCTAGAATCACAATCAAATTGACAATATTTACATAAAAAGTGCTTCAAATGCCTGAAAATATTCCGGGAATGTTTTCGCAACACATTTTGGATCGTTAATCCGGATTTTTGCTCCTTGTTTATTAGAACCTGACAGACAGGCCAGAGAAAAACACATGGCCATACGATGGTCGTCATATGTATCGATTACCGCATCCGAAATCACATCAGCCGGCGCGATTTTCAGCCAATCATCGCCTATTTCCACTTCCACACCAAGTTTTTTCAATTCCGTCGCCATCGCTGCGATCCGGTCGGTTTCCTTGACTCGCCAACTGCCAATATTGCGCAACACACTGGGACCATCAGCATAAACGGCCAGCATGGCTACTGTCATTGCAGCATCCGGAATCAGATTGAAATCCTCATCAATACGTTTTAACGGACCACCTGATGTCACCTCAATGAAATTATCGCCATAGACGACTTGGGCACCCATTCGCCGCAATATATCGACAAACCGGACATCGCCCTGAATACTGTTTTCCCCGATCCCTTCTACCCTGACCGGCCCACCGGCAATCGCTGCTGCAGCCAGAAAATAAGATGCGGATGAGGCGTCACCTTCCACATGCAAGACACCCGGACTTTTATAAGTTTGCCCCTTTTTCAGAACAAAAGACTTCCAGCCATCCTGTTCAACTTCCACACCAAACGAGCGCATCAGATTGAGTGTAATTTCAATGTACGGTTTCGAAATCAGATCACCTATAACATGAATGATCACATCCTGTGTTCTTGCCATCAACGGAGCAGCCATCAGCAACGCTGTTAGAAATTGACTGGAAACATTGCCTCGTACTTTGAGATTGTGAGATCTTATATGACCTTCATGAATCCGGATCGGCGGATACCCCACATTCTCGACATATTCGATATTAGCACCTGATTCATTGAGTGCATCGACCAAATCGCCAATCGGCCGTTCATGCATACGCCTGATTCCATGCAACAGAAAGTCACCCCCCAAAACGGCCAGTACAGCTGTCAGTGGCCGTATGGCAGTCCCTGCATTTCCCAAAAACAGATCCGCTTTCCGCACCGGCAATTCTCCTTTTGTTCCGACAACGATGTATTCATTGTCGAAACCGGTCTGTTTCCAGTGAATTCCAAGTGTCTGTAATGCCTGAAGCATGACTGCTGTATCATCGGACGCAAGAAGATCTTTGATGACTGTTTCACCTTCAGCAAGTGCTGACAACAGCAATGTCCTGTTCGATATACTTTTCGAACCAGGAAGACGAACCGTTCCGGAAATATGCTTGACCGGGAAAAGCTCAATGTATTTTGGATAATGACGCATGGAATACTTCCTACTTTCTCGATTCGGAATTTTCAATCGTATTCAACCAATTCATTCTGGCTTTTTGGGCATTGGCATAGATTTTCTCCAGCTCAGATCCATCCGCCTTTTCCACCAGATCGCGTATATTTTTCAATTTTTTCAGATATGCATCCATTTCGGCCAACAAATGGGTACGATTGGCCAATGTAATGTCCCGCCACATTTCAGGAGAAGAACTGGCAATTCTTGTAAAATCCCGGAATCCGCTGGCTGCATATTGGAAAAAAAGGTCCGATTTAGCATGATTGGCGACATAATCCACCAATCCGTAAGCCAGCAAATGCGGCATATGACTGACTGTCGCAAAAACGCTGTCATGATCATCCGGCGATAGATAATGAATAATAGAGCCACACTGTTCCCACAGACCCGCGATTTTCTCAATATCATCTTTACGGTTTTCGGAAAGTGCCGTAATAACCGTTTTCTTTCCAGCAAACAAATCATCTATCGCTGCATCAGGACCATTTATTTCCCGTCCGGCAATCGGATGAGCCGGAATAAAACGGTCAATCTTTGCCGCGAGCACCTCACGCGCCATGGCAATTACATCCGTTTTGGTACTTCCCGTATCTGTCACAACGATTTCAGCGGACAGATACGGCATAACCATTTTCAGAACGGTGCCCGTTTGAGCAACCGGCACCGACAACACTAGCAAATCGGCATCCCGGAACGTTTCGTCTATTGGCGAGCCCACATCATCAACGATACCAAGTGCATACGCCCTAGACAGGATTTCCCGATTTCTCTCCAACCCTACGATACGACCTTTATAACCGTTTTTCCGCAAGGCCAATGCAAGCGACCCGCCAATTAGCCCGACTCCGCAAATTACAATTTTCTTGAATGAAATCACGAGCTTATGCCAATATTTCTTTCAACGCTCTGACAAACACCTGATTTTCTTCAGGCAACCCGATTGAAATACGTAACCATTTCGGTAAGCCATAAGCATTGACAGGACGTACAATGATCCCTTTTTTCAGCAGTTCCAGATTAACCCGTGAGCCTGCTCCATCGTCCTCCCCAACTTTAACCAGAACAAAATTCCCATGCGATGGAACATATTCCAGTCCCATATTATGAAATGCTTCCGTCAGGAACCGATAACCATCAGCATTGATTTGTGCACTTTTTTCCAGAAAGACTTTGTCGTTCAGAGCGGCAACCGCCGCAGCCTGAGCCAGTGTATTGACATTAAATGGCTGCCGTACCCGGTTCAGAAGATCGGTCAACTCAGGTTGAGCAAGTCCGAATCCGACACGCAATCCGGCAAGGCCATAAGCCTTTGAAAAGGTACGGGATACCAGAAGATTGGAATATTTTTTCACCCATTCAGTAGAATCGTACTGAATTGCCTGATCCAGATATTCGTTATAAGCCTCATCAATGACAACGACAATATTTGAAGGAACCTTTTCCAGAAAAGCCTCGATATCATCAGGCTGCAGAAATGTTCCGGTCGGATTGTTCGGATTGGCGATAAAAACCAGTCGTGTATCTTCTGTAATGGCATTTAGCATCGCCGTCAGATCATGACCATAATTGACCGAAGGAACCTGAACACCTCTGGCTCCTATTGCCTTGGCGACGAGTGCATAGACCAGAAATGAATATTCCGAGAAAACAATGGACTGCCCCCTCTGTACAAATGTCCGGCCGGCAAGATCGATAATATCATTGCTCCCGTTTCCCAATGTAATCCAGTCTTGCGGAACCTTATACCGCTCGGAAATAACTCTTTTCAATTCAAAACCGTTTGCGTCAGGATAACGCCCTGTATCCTTCAGGGCATTTTGAATGGCCTGCCTTGCAGATTCCGGCATTCCCAGCGGGTTTTCGTTGGACGCCAGCTTGATAATCTTTTCAGGATCAAGACCAAATTCACGGGCGACTTCAGAAATAGGTTTACCCGCCTGATAAGGTGCAATGGTATGGATATAATCTGGAGCGAACTGATTAGACATGATAATTCCGGTAATAACGAACTAAATAGGATAAGAACCCAGTACTTTGAAATAGACCACCCTGTCTTTCAATTCAGACAGAGCCTTTTCGATTTTTTCTTTTTTGACATGACCTTCTATATCAACGAAAAAATAGTATTCCCAATTACCGGTCTTTGCCGGTCGGGATTCCAGTCTTGTCATTGAAACACCATATTTCTCAAGTGGCTCAAGCATTTTATATACTGCGCCAGCCTTGTTCTGGACAGATAACAACAGCGATGTTTGATCTTTTCCAGTCGGTTCAGTTTCTTTTCTGCCGATAACAGCGAAACGCGTCCTGTTCTGCGATTCATCCTGAATATGGGCACTGACAACCTGCAAGCCATATTGCTTTGAAGCCATTTCACCGGCAATTGCCGCGACTCTGCTATCCTCGCTGGCCATACGCGCTGCTTCCGCATTGGATGACACGGCATGTCTCATGATATTTGGAAAATGCTGGTTAAGCCACCCCTGACACTGCGCCAATGCTTGGGAATGAGCGCAAATCGTCTGGATATTCTCCATCTTTCCGTTCAGCGTCATCAAATTATGCTGGATGGGAATGGATATCTCGCTACTGATCGTCAACGGGGTCTGCATCAGCAAATCCAGTGTCCGGTTAATTGCCCCCTCTGTCGAATTTTCAATCGGGACGACACCGAAATCGGCTGTTCCAGCTTCAGCCGCACGAAAAACCTCGTCAATTGTAGGGCAAGGCAAAGCATCGATAGCCATACCGAAATAACGGTAAACCGCCTGTTCGGAAAAAGTCCCGGAAGGGCCAAGATAGGCAACGATAATTCTTTTTTCGAGTGAACGACATGCCGACATGATTTCTTTGTAAATCGTCTGCAACTCGGTATTTCCCAAAGGACCTGGATTGCGTTCTGCGATCCGTCTCAATACCTGCGCTTCCCGATCCGGCCTGAAAATCGGGGCATCCGATTTATTTTTGACATGCCCCACTTCCTGAGCTACTCGCGCTCTACGGTTCAACAACTCCAGTATCTGGGTATCGATTTCATCGATTCGGTCCCGTAGAGGTTTCAATAATTTTTCCATGGATTAAAAATAGATACTTTGCTGCCTGAAGGAAAATCGACTTGCGTGAATTATGGAGAATTATTGTAAGGCATATTGGTTCAATTACCCAGTTTATGCCATGAATAACCGTCAATGCTTCTTTTCGAAGTCGCGCATAAAAGCAACAAGCGCTTGAACACCCGCTATCGGCATGGCATTGTACAAAGACGCACGCATCCCCCCTGACAGGCGATGCCCTTTCAATTGCAACAGGCCGCACGCGGAAGCATCCCTGACAAACTGATCATTCAGGGATCCATCTTCAAGAAAAAAGGGAACATTCATCCTTGATCGACAATCAACCGCAACATCATTACGATAAAAATCACTGCGATCGATAAAATCGTAAAGCAAAGACGACTTTTCGATACTTTCACGTTCCATTCTGGAAACGCCGCCCTGTTTTTTCAACCACTTGAAAACAAGACCACAAATATAAATGGCATAGGTTGGTGGTGTATTGAACACGGAATCGCTTCCAACCACATTTTTCCAGTCGAAAACCGATGGACAACACGAGGAAGCGTGACCGATCAGGTCTTCTCGTACGATGAGAAGAGTGACACCCGACGGCCCCAAGTTTTTTTGGGCACTGGCAAAAATAACGCCATATTTTGAGAAATCAACGGGGCGGGATAGAATCTCGGAGGACATATCAGCCACTAGTGGCACATCACCGGTATCCGGAACAAAATGAAACTGATTGCCATTGATCGTTTCGTTCGTACAGACATGAACATAGGCAGCCTTGTCCATCCGGTTCCAGACATTTTCTCTTGGAACGGACAAGAACTCGTCATTCTCCGATGAAGCAGCAATATTGACATGCCCGTACTTTTTCGCTTCGTTCAGCGCTTTTCCGGACCATACCCCTGTGTACACGAAATCCATGACAGCATTCGAACCAGGACGATTGACCAAATTCATGGGAACGATCGCATTCATGGCCGTTGCGCCTCCTTGCATGAAAAGAATGCGATGGGATTCAGGCACTTCCAGAAGATCCCGAAAATCATTCCTTGCCTGTCTGATAATCTTGCCAAACTCTGCACTGCGATGACTCAGTTCCATAGCTGACATACGGCACCCATGCCAGCTGGACATCTCGGCGGCGGCCTGAATCAATACCTCTTCAGGCAACATCGCAGGCCCCGCCGAGAAATTATACGGACGCATCAGTCCTTCTCTTCTCCGGAATTTTCTGTTACATCGTCAATATCGGATTCCAGTATGCGCTGAAGCCCGCTAAGAGTTGTTCCTTCTTCTATCGAGATCAGTGTCACTCCCTGGGTAGCCCGCCCCATCTCACGGATTTCAGCAACACGTGTACGAATCAGGACACCTCCGGTTGTGATCAGCATGATCTCATCATTTTCGCTGACCAGTGTTGCAGCGACAACCTTGCCATTACGTTCACTTGTCTGGATAGCGATCATGCCCTTCGTCCCTCGTCCATGACGAGTATATTCGGAAATCGGCGTGCGCTTGCCAAACCCGTTCTCAGTCGCCGTCAAGACCGACTGGTTTTCATCACCCGCAACCAGCAAAGCAATCACTTTCTGGTCATCCTCCAGATTCATGCCTTTCACACCTCGTGCCGTTCTGCCCATGGGACGGACATCGTTTTCATCGAAACGCACTGCCTTGCCTGCATCGGAGAAAAGCATAACATCATGATTGCCATCTGTTAGTGCCGCGCCGATCAGATAATCCCCCTCGTCAAGACCGACGGCAATGATTCCCGCCTTGCGCGGATTACTGAAATCGGTCAACGGTGTTTTTTTGACCGTTCCCTGACTCGTTGCCATGAAAATAAAATGATTTTCCGGGAAACTCCGATTTTCACCAGACAACGGCAAGATAACCGTAATTTTTTCGTCAGGCTGCAACGGGAACATGTTCACGATCGGTTTTCCCCTAGAATTACGCGATCCTTGCGGAACCTCCCAAACCTTCAGCCAGTACATGCGTCCCCTGTCGGAAAAACAGAGAATGTAATCATGCGTATTGGCAATGAACAGCTGGTCAACCCAGTCATCTTCTTTTGTCGCCGTCGCCTGTCTGCCCCGTCCACCACGTTTCTGTGCACGGTATTCGGACAATGGCTGTGCCTTGATATAACCGCCGTGCGATAACGTGACAACCATATCCTGCGGTGTGATCAAATCTTCTGTTTCGAGATCACTGGCATTCAGTTCGATTTCAGAACGACGGACATCCCTCGCCTTCTCTCCGTATTCACCGATAACATCCCTCAATTCGCCATCAATAATAGCCAGAACCCGTTCCGGTTTGGCGAGAATATCCAACAACTCCGCTATCTGCGTCATGACATCGCCATACTCGTTCAGTATTCTGTCCTGCTCAAGCCCAGTCAGACGTTGCAAACGCATCTGGAGAATTTCCGTTGCCTGCTCTTCAGACAGTTTGTACAGACCATCAGACTGTATGCCATACATTTTCGGCAATCCTTCAGGCCTGAAATCGTTCACGCTATTCGCATGTTCGGCACTCGTCCGTTCCAGCATTGATCTGACCAGAGACGAGTCCCATGACCGTGCCATCAATTCCTGACGCGCAATCGGCGGTGTCGGCGCTGCGCGGATAATGGCGATAAAATCATCAATATTGGCCAGAGCGACCGCCAGTCCTTCCAGCACATGCCCGCGTTCACGCGCTTTCCGCAATTCGAAAATAGTACGCCGGGTCACGACCTCCCGCCTGTGAGCCAGAAAACACTCCAGCATTTGTTTCAGATTCAGCAGTTTCGGCTGGCCATCAACCAGCGCCACCATATTCATGCCGAACGTATCCTGCAACTGTGTCTGCTTGAACAAATTGTTCAGGACCACATCCGCCACTTCATTGCGCTTCAGCTCGATAACTACCCGCATTCCCGACTTGTCCGACTCGTCACGTATATCGGAAATACCATCCAGCTTTTTCTCCCGCACACCTTCCGCGATCCGTTCCAGCAGCGTTTTCTTGTTAACCTGATACGGCAATTCGTCGATAATAATAGACTGTCTGCCATCACGACCATGCTCTTCAAAATGCGTCCGAGCCCGCATGACGACACGTCCCCGTCCGGTACGATAACCTTCACGAACCCCGGCTACACCATAAATAAGACCGCCCGTCGGAAAATCAGGAGCAGGAATAATATCAATCAGTTCATCTATCGTGCATTCAGGATTGTGAAGCAGATGCAGAGTTCCTTTGATAACTTCAACCAGATTATGCGGCGGAATATTGGTTGCCATCCCGACAGCAATTCCTGACGATCCGTTTATCAGAAGATTCGGAATCCTAGTCGGCAGCACGGATGGTTCCTGTTCCTTGCCGTCGTAATTGGGAACAAAATCGATGGTTTCCTTGTCGATATCCGCCAACATTTCATCAGCAATTCTGTCCAGCCGGCATTCCGTATAACGCATCGCGGCTGCGTTATCACCGTCAACCGATCCGAAATTGCCCTGACCATCCACAAGTGTATAACGCAATGAAAAGTCCTGCGCCATACGCACCAACGTGTCGTAAATGGACTGATCGCCATGAGGATGATATTTACCCATGACTTCACCGACAACACGTGCACATTTAACATAAGGTCGGTTCCATGTGTTGTTCATTTCGTGCATGCCAAACAGAACACGACGATGGACTGGTTTGAGGCCATCCCGGACATCAGGGAGCGCTCTGCCCACGATAACGCTCATCGCGTAATCGAGGTAACTCTTGCGCATTTCATCTTCCAATGAAATGGAAATCGTTTCTTTTGCGAATTGATCCATGTGAGATATTTCTGACAGACAGAATAAATTAGATCCCGCAAATGCAGGGAATACAAAAACAGAATTCTACCACGCGAAGAAGCCAAACCTTTCCAAACAAACCCGTCTCCATTAAGTAATTCTTTTCATTGATATATTATTTCCACACAGTATAGAACAGCTTGATTTTTTCCCATGCCCGATATATAAAAACAACCGTAGTGATTGCTAATGTGTTTACAGAAAGAAACTACCATATCCGGTTGCGAAAAAGCTACAAATTGATAATAAAAGTTGATCTAACAAACAAAACTGAAAATTGTTTGAACTTCTTGGGTTATCTAGCAATCTCCAATGTGTCAGAATAACTGTAACGCATTAATAGAAGTAAATCGAATCTATAATGTGATTGTCATGTTATTGTTATTTCGAAGTTAGAAAAAATGCACGCGCAGCCTGCTGCGGATATCTCAACTAAGAGGATAAATATGAATAAATTGCTTAAAGTTATTTTCGCTGCATCCGCAGTTGTTGCAGCCTCTGCCTCGGCACAGACGATGACCGAATACATGGCCAAAAAGCCATACAGCGGTTATCTCCAGACCCAGCGTGACACCATCGTCCGCAGCGGTACTGGTCTTTGCTGGCACACCGGATACTGGACTCCGGCCGATGCCGTTCCTGGTTGTGATGGTCCGCTGACCCAGCCAGCATCGTCTTCCCCGGTTGCTGCAGCGTCTGTTCCAACCGCTGAAAAAGTAACTTATGCAGCTGATGCGTTCTTCGATTTCGACAAGGCAATTGTCAAACCTGAAGGCAAGGCAAAACTGGATGAGCTGGTCAATGCACTGACCGGTATGGATACCGAAGTCATCGTCGCTGTCGGTCACACTGACTGGATTGGTACTGACAAATACAACCAGAAACTGTCTGAACGTCGTGCCAATGCCGTCAAGGCTTATCTGGTTTCCAAAGGTGTTCCTGCAGAAAAAATCTTCACCGAAGGCAAAGGCAAGAAGCAGCCAATCGCATCCAACAAGACCAGAGAGGGTCGTGCCAAAAACCGTCGTGTTGAAGTCGAAGTGGTTGCAAACCGCGGAGCAAAATCCTGATCGGACGGTTGCCGCATGCAAAAGCCCCGCATTAGCGGGGTTTTTTGTTTTCTGATGCCCTGATGAAACTTACTGACTCTTTTTACGGTGTATGAACCAGGATCAATCTGAATTACATAAATTCAATGCCATATCGGACAGCTGGTGGGATCCTTGCGGACATTTTCGCCCATTGCATGAACTCAACCCGGTTCGCCTTCAGTGGATCGCTGCACATGTTCCGCCAAAAGGAAAAAACATACTGGATATCGGTTGCGGTGGTGGAATACTGAGTGAATCGCTTGCCTTGGAAAAGGCGAATGTCACAGGTATTGACCTAGCTGAAAATGCGCTGCATACAGCAAGAGAACATTGCCGCAATTCAGGTCTTGCCATCCGTTACCTTGCCATATCCGCGGAAAAACTGGCAGAAAAAGAAGCCGGACAATATGACATCGTGACATGCATGGAATTGCTTGAACATGTTCCAGACCCATATTCCATCGTCAGTGCCTGCTCAAAGCTGGTCAAACCTGGTGGACATGTTTTCTTTGCTACACTGAACAGAAACCTGAAATCCCTGCTCTATGCCATTATCGGCGCTGAATATATCATGCGCCTGCTTCCCAAAGGAACACACCGTTTTGAAAAATTCATCACACCTGCCGAGTTGTCCCGCTATGTCCGGTCAACCGGCATGACAGTAACAGCCATTACTGGAATTACCTGCGATCTCAGGGCAAGAAAATTCAGTCTGAGCCATAATACTCAGGTAAATTACATGCTTTCATGCATAAAACCTGATTAAAGCGATTTCATCAAAAGCCATGACCAAGCCGTTATCACTTAGAAAACCGAAATACATATTATTCGATCTAGATGGAACGCTAGCAGATTCCGCACCCGACCTGGCCGCTGCCATCAACTCCGTCAGGGACGAACGCGGACTTCCTCCGGTTCCCTACGAACAGCTTCGACCCGTTGCATCGGCCGGTGCTCCCGGACTTGTCCGTGCCGCGTTTCATCTGACACCTGAAAATGAACAATACAAACCGATCAGAGAACGTTTTCTTTTCCACTACTCCGCCAATATCGCCGACAGGACCACGCTCTTTACAGGAATTCCAGAATTGCTGAAACAGTTAAGAGGCCTTCAAATAGGCTGGGGAATCGTCACAAACAAGGTCAGCAAACTGACCTTGCCGCTCATCGAAAAAATCGGACTTCATGATGCGGACTGCATTATATCCGGTGATACCGCTCCTCGTCCGAAACCTTATCCGGATCCACTTTTTGAAGCAACCAAACGACTCCATGTACAACCGGAAGAATGCTGGTTCGTCGGAGATGATCTAAGAGACATTCAAGCCGGGAAAGCGGCCGGAACCGGAACGATTGCAGTCAAATGGGGATACTGCACCAATCCTCTCAACTGGAATGCCGATTACATCGCAGATAAACCGGAACACATTCTTAAACTGGTCCATTCCACAATGACCGTATAAGCCCGGATTCATCGGTAAAAAGAAAGGTCAGACATCTGACCTTTCTTTTTGAAGAACATCCTGATTACAAACCGGCCGCCTTGCGCAACATTTCCACCTTGTCCGTTCTTTCCCACGTAAATTCGGGTTCATCACGACCAAAATGGCCATATGCTGCTGTTTTGCTATAACGCGGATGCAACAAATCAAGCATCTGGACAATTCCCTTCGGCCGCAAATCGAAATAATCATTGACCAAAGCTGCGATTTTCTCATCGGCAATCACACCGGTACCTTCCGTATTGATCGTGATATTGATCGGCTTGGCCACACCGATGGCATAACTAACCTGAATTTGGCATTTGCTTGCCAGACCGGCTGCAACGATATTCTTGGCAACATAACGTGCCGCATAAGCAGCGGACCGGTCAACCTTGCTTGGATCCTTGCCCGAAAAAGCGCCACCGCCATGCGGGCAGGCACCGCCATATGTATCCACAATGATTTTACGGCCTGTCAGACCGCAGTCCCCCTGCGGGCCACCGATAACGAAACGCCCTGTCGGATTAACCAGATAACGGGTATCTTTCAACCATTCCACAGGCATGACCGGTTTGATGATTTCCTCGACAACGGCTTCCTCGATTTGCCTGTGTTCGATTTCCGGAGCATGCTGGGTCGACAACACAATCGTTTCCGCACTGACAGGCCTGCCATCAACATAACGCAACGTCACCTGCGATTTGGCATCCGGTCGCAGCCATGGAATACGTCCATCCTTGCGAAGCTGGGACTGACGTTCAACCAGACGATGTGCATAGTAAATAGCGGCCGGCATCAGCTCAGGGGTTTCATCACAGGCATATCCGAACATCAGTCCCTGGTCGCCAGCTCCCTGATCCAGATCCAGTCCGCGACCTTCGTCAACGCCCTGCGCGATATCGGGAGATTGTTTGTCATATCCGACAAGAACAGCACAACCACGATGATCAATCCCGTAATCGTTATTGTCATAACCGATCCGTTTGATCGTATTGCGTGCAACAGAAATATAATCAATATTGGCAGATGTCGTGATCTCTCCGGCCAAAACGACCAGACCGGTATTACAGAGCGTCTCTGCTGCAACACGTGCATAAGGATCCTGTTCCAGGATCGCATCCAAAATCGCATCGGAAATCTGATCAGCAACCTTGTCGGGATGTCCTTCAGACACTGATTCCGAAGTAAAAAGATAATCTTTTGCCATAAAAAATAGACTCCTGTAAGGCCAATTGCGTTCGCAGCCAATCAGAAGCCTGCGACGCTTTAGCGAAATTTATAAACCGCTTCGCAAGTTGTCCGTTAACTCAGCGGCAGCATTATTCTACGCCTAATTCTCCAGTTATCAAGAATCATTTCCGATTAAATTACTGGGAAATACACATGTAACTGTCTTTTCAGGGAAAACAACACTAAAATTTCAGGATCAGCCGGAAAGCAGCCTTTCCTGTTCTCGAAAGTTATTTCGTGAAAGGTTGTCAACATTGCGATATCATGGCATCTTTTCGGGCCAATCGGCCTTGCGTGTGAACCCATTACATTACTACTCTGATTTCTCCAGATATGTCAGGATATCCTGTTTCACAAACAGCCTCATGCAAAAAAGGGAATACCAAATGAGGTTCTTTCTGTTTATCTTATGGTTGCTGCACTGGTTACCCCTGCCTGTTCTCGGCCGTCTCGGGAAATGCCTGGGAACAGTCTGCTATTACATGATGGGAAAACGTCGGCATATTGCACTGACCAATCTCCATCTTTGCTTTCCTGAAATGCCGGAAAAAGAACGCAAAAAAATCGCCCGGGAACATTTTCAGGGATATGGCCGCAGCATTCTGGAACGGGGAATTCTCTGGTGGGCGCCGGTGGAAAGAATCAAGAAACTCATTCACGTCGAACCTGCTGTTCCTTTTGATGCGACACAGACCGGTCCCGTTATCTTTCTGTGCCCGCATTTTGTCTGCCTGGAAATGCCCGGTGCCATTATTACAATGGGTTCCCCCGGTTGTTCCATTTATACCCAGCAAAAAAACCGGATTTTTGACGAGATGCTGCGCAAGGGAAGAATGCGCTTTCACGATACCGTCCTGCTGTTCTCGCGAAGCCAGGGAATCAAACCGATTATCCGTGCATTGCACAAAAATATCCCGTTTCTGATGTTACCTGATATGGATTTCGGTTCCAGAGACGCGGAATTCGTTCCCTTTTTTGGTCAACCTGCGGCAACGCTGGTTGCTCCATCGCGTCTTGCTGCGGCAACTCACGCAAAAGTCATCCCTGTAGTTGCAACCTTTCTGCCTGATTACCGGGGATGGAAAGTCAGGTTTTATCCGCCATGGGAAAATTTTCCCGACAAGGATAACTGGACATCCGCCAAACGCATGAACGAATTTATCGAACAGCGTATTCTGGAAACGCCTTCCGAATATCTCTGGACACACAGGCGATTCAAAACACGTCCCGAAGGTTATCCGGAAGTCTATCCCGACAAAGAATGATTTTCTTCCAAAGATCCAGAAATCATGCCGGCGACATCTGTCCTTTTACAGACATAATCTGCACAATCACCTATCATTTAATGATTTTTTAAACTGTTGACACCCATTCATGAAACTGAAATTCACAAAAATGCACGGTGCAGGAAACGACTTCGTCGTATTCAACGGTTGCAATCAGGATATCAATCTCACAACAGAACAATTCCGGTTTATAGCCGACAGACGCTTCGGTATCGGTGCGGACCAGATTCTGATCATTGAGAAAACCGAGAAATCCGGCATTGATTTCCGTTACAGGATATTCAATGCCGACGGTGGTGAAGTGGAACAATGCGGAAATGGCGCCCGAGCATTTGCCAGATATGTTACCGACTTCAACATGACACACCATAACCCGGTCAAAGTTGAAACGAAGGCTGGCATTATCGAACTGTTCATCGAAAACGATGGTACTGTCACAGTCAACATGGGAAAACCCGAGTTCACTCCTGCTATGATTCCATTCGACACAAATGGCCTGAAAGGAATCCGAACAGGTGATGATATGGTCTGGCCCCTTTCGCTGGACAATGAATCTGCCCATCAGGAAATCAGCATTTCAGTCGTATCCATGGGAAATCCTCATGCCGTTCAGATCGTCCCGGATGTGAACTCCGCCCCCGTCACCCGGCAAGGTCCCCTTATCGAAAACCACAAACGTTTTCCCAATCGTGTAAACGCAGGATTCATGGAAATCGAAAGCCGCCACTCCATCAAACTCCGAGTCTTCGAAAGAGGCGCCGGTGAAACGCTGGCATGCGGTACCGGTGCATGTGCTGCCGCTGTCTCGGGAATACAGCGAGGTCTTCTCGATTCTCCTGTCATGGTCAAAGCGCGCGGAGGCACACTTGAAATCACCTGGAATGGCAACGGGCATGACGTCATGATGACCGGACCTGCTGTTATCGTTTTTAATGGTGAAATCGACTTGTGAGGAACTATGAAAATCGATCCCGAAATTTTTCGTGTTCTGGCTGATACCGATATCTGCCTGAAAGACTGTCCAACCTTCATCAAGCCGTTTTACAAGACAAAAAAAGAATACCGGCAAATGCTTGAAGAAGATACAAAGGAACTGAGCGAACAGCAAAGCATCCTCAATGCTTCAGGCAAATATGCCCTCCTGATCATTTTCCAGGCTATGGACGCTGCCGGTAAAGACGGTGCAATCAAGCATGTTATGTCAGGCGTGAATCCTCAAGGTTGTCGCGTTTACAATTTCAAACAACCCACAGAAAAAGAACTGAAACACGATTTTCTGTGGCGTGCAGTTTGCCGGCTTCCGGAACGCGGGGAAATCGGCATATTCAACCGCTCTTATTACGAAGACGTTCTGGTCG
>CAVKGJ010000094.1:0-2979 GCA_963655605.1 Oscillospiraceae bacterium | reverse complement strand
ACAGATGCTCTTTCCGGTTTGAAGCAGAAATGTCCGAATGGCGAATACTAAATTTTCTGTAAATGTTCTTCCAGATTTGGGAAAAGCAAAAAAAATGCATCCCGTTGTATGATTACTGCCAGACAAAAACATTTAGAGGAGGATGAATTACAGTAGTTCGTGAGGGAATAGCAAGCAATTTTGGGTAGATATTATATTTCCTAATCGACAAAAACCAATGTTCATGCGGCTTACAAGACAAGATTTGATTCGCCGAAGCGCAATATTTGAAACCATCCAGAAGGCAATGTTCCACATATATGTTGTATGAATGCATATGTTGTCTATCAACACAAACCGGACACTTGTAAAAAGTTCTGAAGACATCCCTATCATAAACATGGTTTTAACGCATACCGGAAGATGATCCCCGTTCCCGCCATCACATATATTGTCAGGCCATCACAACAGATTACACAAGAAAATTAATTAAAATCATATATTTACAAAACAAACAAAACGACTTTTCCTCTTCCGGAACACCATGTCCCCCCTTCTTTCTTTATCCTGTTCTACATTTTTTCGCCATGTTTTATATAAAAAATATGAACTTAACTTTCGTATTTTTAGAAGATTTCTCGTTTTAAACTACTGTTACAATACGTTACGTGGAACTTTGTTTTATGTAATTAGAAATCATATAACCCACAAAAAAGGGGGGTGTATTTAAATGGAATCACAGAAACCTGCTTGGTAACGTGACCATTTAAAACACCTGCTAGAAGTAAACTTGATAGAGGAATCGTAAAATGAGTACAGCTGCAACAATTGCAGATAGTCGCGAAAATGAAGATCCCAGAAAAGCCGGTGGACTGCGTGTCTGGTATCTGATTCTCGCTGTTCTATTAATGTGCATGATTTCGGGTGTCCAGTACTCCTGGACTTTGTATGCAAGACCAATGCAGGGTGTTCTGGGTGTCTCTCTGGCTGCAGTTCAGGTGGCATTTACCCTTTCCCAGGTCATTCAGTCTGTTTCCCAACCTGGTGGTGGTTATTTCGTTGACCGTCTGGGACCAAAACTCCCGCTGATCGTTGGTGGTTTCATGGTAGGTGCCGGCTGGTTCGGTATGGGCTACTCGGAAAACCTCGCAATGTTGTATATCCTGTACACATTCTCTGGCGCTGGCGTCGGTATCGTTTACGGTATTGCGATCAACACTGCAAACCGCTGGTTCCCTGACCGTCGTGGTATGGCTTCCGGCTTTACTGCTGCCGGTTATGGCCTGGGTGTTCTGCCTTTCCTCCCGCTGATTACAAACATCATTCACAACCCTGATCTCGGTGTTCTGGCTGCATTGAAAATCACCGGTATCATCATGGGCGGTATCATCATTCTCATCGCATTTTTCATCCGTTTCCCGGGTGGTGCAAAACCGAAAAAACCAGTCCCGACCGAAAAAGACTTCAAGACAAGCGAAATGCTCCGTACCAAACACTTCTGGCTCTGCTGGCTGTCTTTCTTCTCCGTCAACTTCGGTTTTCTGTTCCTGGTTGCAAACTCCGCACCGTTCGGTCGTTCGATGGGTGTCGTTGCCGGCACAATGGCGATCTGCGTCATGATGCAGAACCTGTTCAACGGTGGTTGCCGTCCATTCTGGGGTGCTGTTTCCGACAAGATCGGCCGTTACAAAACACTGTCCATCATGTTCGGCGTCAACTGCATTGCCATGTATCTGTTCGGAATCGTTTCTCCACTGGGCGTTCCGTTCTTCATCCTGATGCTGGCTGTCGCATTCTTTACCGCTGGTGGTTCCTATGCACTGTTCCCTGCCATTAACCAGGATCTGTTCGGTACTGCTTTCTCCGCTCAGAACTATGGTTGCTTCTGGGCAGCCAAGGCAGTTGCATCCATCTTCGGTGGTGGCGTCGGTGCTGCAGTTGCCGTCAACTTTGGCTGGATCGTTGCCTTCTCCATCTCCGGAACAATGTCACTGCTCGCCTTTATTATCATGACATTCATTGTTCCAAGACTGGGACGTCCTACGAAGAAAGGACAGGTTGTACAACCAGTTACTGCTGCAAACTAAAAAAGTTTGTCCCTGTTATTAGAAAAGCCGTCAGATCCAGTATCTGACGGCTTTTTGATTTCCTTGCCGCACACGCCATCAACCCGCTACAGATCTCCAGCGAATGATTCCATTACTCGGAAAGAGACATATTCTGTCAGCCTGATACCACTGGAACATTCCCCTGTACAACCGGCCATCCCGGTACCCCCATCCGGAACATTTTTTTGCTGCTTTTGTCCGTGATGAAGCGACCTGTCGGAAAGTCATTCAGCACGAAATAGCCAGCAATACCGTCACCGTATCCAATGGTTCCACAGTCGAAGGCTCCCTCTATAGCAGCGGCATCATTGGCGGCTTTGCTTATGCCTTAAGCAGTAAAAACGCCACCGCAACCGCCTACAACAACAGCGTGACCGTATCGGATAAATCCGAAGTCACTGGCAACATCTATGGCAGCTTTGCTAATACCAAAAATGACCAAAACGTCACCGCCACCGCCAGCGACAACACCGTCACCATCGATAGTGCCACTGTCGAAAGTGGCAACATCATCGCAGGCGGAGCCATTTACGTCGACAATACTAACGACACACACATTGCCACCGGCAACACCGTCAACATCAAAGGAAATTACACCATCGATGGCACCTCCCTCTATGGCGGCTATAATGAAGCGAGACATAGCAGCACTGGTCCCAGCGACGACCTCTTCACCGGCAATACCCTGAACCTGGACGCCCGGAAAGTAGCCACCACCACCGTCAACAAGGTCGCCAACTTCGAAACCATCAACATCTGTGCCGGCAACGTTGAAGCCAACAGCACCATCCTGCAAACCAACGAAACCACACTGGGCAACGGCACCAAAGGAACCACCGTCAACCTGATCGCGGGATTCGCCCATACCATAACAGGAGAAAGCGGAGACATG
>CAVKGJ010000093.1:7004-18524 GCA_963655605.1 Oscillospiraceae bacterium | reverse complement strand
ACCGTCATAAAATGTTCCCGGATGATGAGGCAGCCATGAAGGTGGTCTGGCTGGCGATAATGGAATCGTCCAGAAAATGGACCATGCCGATTCAGAACTGGAAATCAGCACTGAATCGGTTCTGCATCGAATTCGGAAAAAGGGTTTCTTCCTTTCTCTGATAAATGTCCACAAAATGCGTTACAGGCTCTAATATTTTCCTGTTGCGGAGAACCGGTCGGTTCAGGTATTCAGCCAGTCCGGGCAGACCTAGTTCCGTTGTCAGGCACGATTGTAACGCGTCGTGAAGGCGGAGAACCACTGTCTCGCAGGAAGGGCGGAGTAGTCGGAAAGAAAAGCAGGTACCAGCCACAAGTATAGGCGATGGCAAAATGTCTTTTTATCGAATGGATGGAAAAAGGCGTTTCAGGTAGAGCATGCGGGAAAGGGAAAGTGAGGAAGAGCTGTTTTGCCATACCGGTCTTCCGGCCTGTCGCATGGGGCCATGATGCGAAATGGGACGGATATTTTCCTGATACCGGTGGAAAAAAAGCCTGAACAGGTTCGTTCAGGCTATCTATATCAGGGGAAAAAAGGCGGTCGATTCGTCCCTCTGCCGTTTTTGCAGGTTTGCCGGCCAGATGACATGAATGTCATGAGGCTGTTCCCCAGGTCATGTCCCGCAGGGCGAGATTGGCCCTGTGCTCCGAATCGCATCTTTCCGAACAGAGCCGGAAAGACTGCCAGGTGTTTTCGATGGTCAGAGTGGCATGGTCATGATCCATCCATTTTCCGCAGTTGTCGCAAACAGAACCGTTTGTTCTTGTGTTTTTTTCCATTTGTTCTCCTGTGTTGAAATGAGAAAGTCCCGGTAAAGGAATTTTTTTCTGACTTAAACCGGCTGTATGTTTTTGGCCTGGAGGCCTTTTCGTCTCGCGTCTGTTTCGAACCACACTTTCTGGTCTTCGGCAAGCGATTTGAAACCGCTGTCTTCAATGTCTGAAAGTGGGCGAAAAATCGGCGTCATGCGTGCGGAGGTGACGAAACCTAACCTCTTGGCGTCGCTGAACCATTTGACAGTACCTGTCTGCATGTCTGTATTCCCTGAAAAAAGATTGAAAAGAGGGTGGATGCCCGGAGACAAGATAATCAAGGAAGACAGGACAACACGATACCGCCGTAAAACAGTACGACGAAACTAATTGAATCCGTAACTTGAAAATATTGAACATTCATAATAACACGAAAAACATGAATCGGGCTGTTTTTTGTCAGTTATCTCGGAAACGGTTTGCAGACAGGAGAAGAACGACGGAAAACGGCCGGAGTGGCCCATCGTCCCGTGAAGCAGGCGTGATCCATGCCGTACGCGGCAGGTGAGATGGCCGCCGGCAGGCAGCCGTCATCTGCGAGTGGCCCGGTGGTCGTGCAGAACGGAAAGACGGAAAAATCAGTCTTCCAGACGGAACAGTTCCCGGACACCGTGCTGTGCCGCTGCAAGCGAATTGCGGGGCATGGCCGAGTAATATTCCCAGGCCTCCTGTGACAGTGAGGCGATCGTTTTTTCGGTTTCCATGATCGAATCCCGGGCATGGGTGATGAACACACTGATGAAAACAGGCCGGCCGTTAGGCAGCATGATGATGCCGATGTCATTGACCGTCGTTCCTTTCGTCGGGGATGTGTCGCCGGTGCCAGTCTTGTGGATCAGTGCCGTACCGGCAGGCAACGGTTCGCGCAGGCGGCCTGGTCCCGTCATCGAGTCGCGCATCAGCGTCCAGAGCAGTTTGTGGCTGGCCGGTTTCAGCAGTTTCTTTTCTTCGAACAGGCGCAAAAGCCGGTTGGCGGCCGCCGGAGTTGCCGTGTTCGAGAACTGTGCGTCCCACGAGCGGCGCATCTGCGCTTCCGTTGCGTGGATTTCGAATCCGGAGATACCCAGTCCTTTCACATAGCGGTCGACCGTTTCAGGACCACCCAGCAGGCGGAAAAGGATGTCGCCGCCGTTATTGTCCGAACGGGAAACCGTTTCGGTCAGGATTTCCTCTACTGTGACCCGGGCGGGGCCGCCGGCGTATTTTTCATGCAGGGGGCTGTGTGTATCGGGCTGCAGGTCGTCGCCGGTCAGCAGAACCGTATCGTCGAGATGCAGTTTGCCTCGGTCTACAGCATCCAGTACCGCCAGGGCCAGAGGGAACTTGACGACGCTTTGCATCGGAAACGGTTTGTCCGCATTGAATGCCGCTTTCTGTCCGGGACCGGGGGATTCGATGGCCACGCCGATATCGGCTGGCTGGTTTCCGGCAATGATGTTCACCCGTTCCTGCAATGTGAGGGCAGCCTGCGGAAAAGAGAAAGGCAACAGAAGAATGAAGAGGGCGAAAATATTTTTCATGCGGCAGATTCTGGAATCGGAACAGATGAACAGAAAACGGACGGTCGCCTGTCCATAAAGATACAGTGGCCGCTCCGGGTTGTGAACTAAACATTTTAAACGATCCTGATAGCATGGAAAACGGAAACCATTGTCCTTTCGCAAGAAATTGCCGGACAGAAAATGTATGGTGCTTGACATCCTCACCTGCCTTCAGCCGGGAGAGGATGTCAAATCCGGAAACCGCGGAAAAAAGGCCGGTTCAGATATAGTCCGAAATATATGGTTTTTCGGCAATGATGGCGTTGTCCAGCAGTCTCAGAGTCGCGTCGTCCGCTTCGATACGGTCCAGTTTCGCCAGTTCGGAGGCCCGTTTGTAGCCAAGGAACATCGTCGTCAGGGTACCGATCGACATGGATGCTTTCCGGGCGGCGCTTTCCTCGCACAATAGACCCTTGCCATCCGAGATGGCAAGGGTCAGCGTTTTGTCGTTCCATTCCAGAAACGGGTCGGAAATGGCGATCGTCACTTTTCCGGTAGTATCGGGGTCGAAACGGTAGCGTTCAAGGAACATATCCACATCGACGATGCGTCCCATGATATAGGGACGGATTGTTTCCCGGATATCGCTGTCTTCCAGACTGAAGGCGATCGGTTCGCTGAAATAGTTGCTGCCGCTGACTTCGTTGATCATTGATTCGTGGGCACTGGTGTATTTCATCAGGCCCTTGCGGGCCTCGCTGTTGATGTAAATCGTTTCGCGGATGGACATCACATCGTCCTTGATCAGATAGACCATGTATCCCAGTGGTTCGTCTTTTGTATCGTAATAGATGGCTACGGCCGTATCGTCCTCGTTCCAGCGCCAGTATTCCTCCCATGCCAGATGGTTGCGGAACAGGCAACCATGTGTCTGCCGCGCGAACCGGGTGTGCAGTTTCATGAAATCGGGATTGTCCCAGGAGACACGGCGGACATAGCCGGGCACGTCGATATGTTTCGGAAGCTGGATGTCCCGTATACGGTAGGACATCTTGTCCGAGATGATTTCCCAGCCCCGGTTGCGGTACAGCGGGATCGAATAGGGGTAGAGCAGGGAGAGCGATTGCCCGTTTTTCCGCATTTCCGTCAGTCCGCGTTTCATCAGCTTCGACATGAGACCCATGCCGGAATATTCCGGGTATGTCGCGACGCTCGTGACGAAACCGATGGGACAGACGACCGAGTGGATGTTCATGTCGAGCGGATAGACCGCGAACTGGGAAACGAGCGTGTCACCGTCGAAGCAGCCCCAGACGTCGGCACGCTCGAGAATCGGGAATTTCGACTGTTTGATGTCGTCTTTTTCCCAGCCGTATTCCTGAAGGGTTTTTTCTGTGACCTGAAAGGCGTAACGGAGCAGCGCATTGTACTGATCCAGATCGCCTGCAGTCAGTTCACGAATATGAAAATTGCTTTTGACCATACATTCACCTGTTTTTCCGCGCCATCTGGCGTATTATCCGAACGTCATGTCCGGAAAGGGGCGTGTCGTTCATGTCTGTTGTGTTGCCATCAGCCGTTCTGCTGGTAGTATGCAGGCGGCATGTGAAAAAATCGTGAAAAAAAAGAAGGAACGGCAAATTTGCCGCCGACTTTTTCCCGGAAGTGGCGAATACGCGCTTTCCGGAAGTATCCGGACACATCGTGCGCCGGAGGCAGACCCGCAAAGAGAAATGAATCGTTTGTGAGCCGGTTTTATCGTATTAAAGATACGCCAGATTGATTGTTTGACCATGAAAAAGCGGTTCCGCCGTTTTGTCTGGCAGACTTTCCCGGTTTTCCCTTTGGGGAAAACCGTCATGAAACAGCGGCTGCTGTCTGCGGCCCCCTGTGCCTGGAAAATCCGTTTTGCAGGCGAAACGAAACGGAGGGGCCAGCCTGATACCAGTGTAGGGAACGGAACAGGTCCGTCCGAATCGAACGAAACGTCCTTGTCGGCAGGTACTCCGTAATTTCCGGAAGGGCCTTTTTGCCGGAATGAAGACGATAGAACCTGTATGCATCATATCACACCGGCCATTTCGGGACAAAACCCGGGGCGTGCCGCCTGGAAAATGTGTGCGGCAAAGAGCCTGTGGGGGATGGCTGCCGGGACGGCCGTATGGCGAAAACCCGTTCAGAAAAAATCCTTCTTAAGCCGCCATGCCGTGCGGAGATAGTCGCGCGCCTTTCTGAGTGCTTCGGTTCCACGGCCGGAAAACCCGTCGGCGCGGGGAAGTTCCGGTGTGCTTTGCAGGTTGCATGCGTCGGCGATGAAAATTTTCAGGAGAGTGGCAGGATCCGTTTTCATGCGTGTGGCCAGTTCGATGAATTCGAACGGGATGGCAAACAGATGCTTTTCTGTATTGTCCGAGACGAAACGGCCGTCTTCGCCCGGAATGATCCCGCGTGGCGCCAGAAATCCGTCCGGGTTTTTTCCGTTGCGCCAGCCGATGCAGTTCAGATTGTAGTCGTTGTCGATGTATTCGTAATCGTCGAGATCGAATGCACGGCGGAGTGTCTGGTCGCAGTAGGCATCGAAACGGTAGGATGCTGTGGAACGGCGGTTGCCGTTTGTCCGTCTGCGTACCAGTCTGGCCAGACCGATCGGGCCTGTTTCGTTTCCGGATGCCTTCAGGCGTTTGTCGTGGTATTGCGCATTGGCGGAATCGGCAGGCAGCAGAAGTTCCCTGCCCTGGTACTCGATAACCAGCCTGTCGCCGTTGCCGGACGGGGAAATGCCTTTCAGGCGGACGTCATAGTAAAGAGTGGGTCTCACGAATGTTCCGGTCGGATAGAATGTCAGATGAATGTTTCGGCCCGGCCGGGCACTTTCCGGCCGGGATTTCCGGCAGGCGGAAATGTATCGGAAAAACGGCCGTTTGGCAATGCGTTGTGTCAGGAGAAAGACGGAGAGTGCCGTATTCCGGAGACAGACGGTGCGAAGCGGTGCTTCCGGATGAAGCTCGTGACGGAAAAATGGAACGGGCAATGCCGTTCCATTTCCCGGATGAATGGTGGGTTTACCGGATGACGGTGACGCGCTTGACGTCGATTTCAGGCGCACGCATCAGATCCTTGTCGATTTCGCCCTGGATTTCGACCTGGGTGTTCGCGTCGACGCGCTGGCCGGCGAAGTATTTGTCGTCAATTTCGGCCGTGATCGTGCCGGTGCCGTCACTGAACTGGTATTTGTCGCCGGATATGCGGGAAACGATCTTGCCACGCAGGGTAACATAGGTATCATCGACCGGATTTTTCAGGACGTCGGCGACGTTGTTGTACGATGCGGTCTGGTTAGGACCGACATATTGCGCATTGGCTGCGCTAGCGGCACACATGATACCTGATGCGACGAGCAGGGCGGCGGTGATTTTCTTGAGCATTGTTTTCTCCTTTACAGGTTACCGTCGGGTTTTTAAGGGTTTCGGGGTTGCAGGGCATGTCGCTGCCCGCTGCAGGTACGGCATATAGACGGCACAATCCAATCTTATCGTATTTCCCGGAACGGTGCAGGGTATGCTTGGGAAGGAAAAAACAGGATCGGGTGCCAGTACCATTATAAGGATACGGTTTCCGGGCCATGTTTGCCATAAGTCACGCCCGCATGGCGGAAAAGCACCGTATCCGGGGATGGACAAGCTGTACACAGGCTGGCAGGAAGGATATACCACGAAAGGGAAGGGACATGAAGGGGCGTGGGATGAAGGTGCGGTTCGGGAGTGTCTGCGGCATGAGCAGTGTTCCGGTTTCCGGAAAACGGGATGTGCATGGGCGCGGATTTCGCCGCTGCAGGAAAAGCCATATCGAAAAAACGCTGAAAAACGATTAAGATATATCATTCGCCAAAGAGCGAGAGCCTTTTCCGGAAACGGATTTCGCCGGTTTCCGGCTTGACAACTGGCTTGCCGGATGCACGGGATTGCGTTGACGGCGGGATAACGGGAGAATTCATATGTACATTGTAACGGGCGGCGCAGGCTTTATCGGCAGTGCCATGATCTGGAAACTGAACCGGATGGGAATCGACGATATTCTGGTCGTCGACAATCTCGCTTCCAGCAAAAAATGGCACAACCTTGTCAACCGGAAGTTCACCGATTATCTCCATCGTGACGACTTCTGGAAAATACTGGAGGAGAACCGCCTGCACCAGGAAATAGACGGTATCATCCATCTGGGTGCTTGTTCCGCCACGACCGAGCGCAATGTCGATTTCCTGATGCACAACAATGTTAAATACAGCGAGTTGCTGTGCCGCCGCGCGATGGAAAGAGGTGTGCGTTTCATCAATGCCAGCAGTGCCGCAACCTATGGCGACGGTTCGATGGGATTTTCAGACAGTATCGAGACGGCCGTCAGGCTCAAGCCCCTGAATGCCTATGGCTGGTCCAAACAGCTTTTCGACATGTGGGCACATCGCGAAGGGCGCCTTTCATCGATTGCCAGTGTCAAGTTCTTCAATGTGTATGGCCCGAACGAATATCATAAGGGCGACATGAAAAGTGTGATCTGCAAGGTCTGTGCAGATATCAGAAACGGCCTTCCCATTCGCCTGTTCAGATCGGACAATCCGCAATATGGCGACGGGGAATCATTCCGCGATTTCGTGTACGTGAAAGATTGCGTCGAAGTTCTTTACTGGCTGCTGGAGCATCCGGAAGTCAACGGGATCCTGAATATCGGTTCGGGAAAGGCACGGACCTGGAACGATCTGGCTCATGCCGTTTATGCCGCCATGGAATTGCCTCCATGGATCGAATATTTCGATATGCCGGACAACCTCAGGGGAAAATACCAGTACTTCACGGAAGCGGAAATGGGCTGGCTCCGGAAATACGGATGCGACGTGAAATTCCACACGCTGGAAGACGGTGCGGCCGACTATATCCGTAACTATCTGATGAAGGACGATCCGTATCTGGAACAGACCGTCTGATGACAGCAAAGTTTCCGGTTTGTCCTGCCGATCGGTTTGCCGCCTTGTATCATCGGAATGTGGCGTATCGTCATGGAAAAGGCGGTCGGGAGAACTCCGGATTTTTCTCCTGCTTTACCCTGTTCTGTTTCAGGCATTCCCTGGTGCCCGCACGGTATTTCTGCGAGCGACCTGATGCCGCCTGTTCCCTGTATGGTCCAGGCGAATATCTATTGCCAGAATGTTTTGGCATGTCGTGGTGGAATAGTCTGCTCGCATCCGGGACAAACGCCGGATGGTGTGAACGGGTCGTATCTCCATCCGGTGTGTGTTTATCGAAAGCTCCGTAAAACCCTGTCGTTCAGAACGAAGAGCAAGGTACGGATGGCGAAGCGATCCTGTGCACCAAAAACATCCCTTTTCTTTTCGGTGTCAAACGCTTCACAGGCGACAGGCAGACCGTGTCGGCCTGTGGAGAGATCATGAGACCTGGGGAAATATGGAGTTGGTTCGATACCGTAAAATTCCTCATTGTGGGGAATATTAGCGGTGAAAACCGGGCCTTTTCCGCTAGGCAGTTTCGTTGAAGCGGGAACCCGTTGAAGAGATCAGGGCACGACTGCTCTGACCTGACAGGAATCTCCCGCCTGAAGGCGGAGGAGGATATCAAGCAATACGGGCTTTCCTGTTTGCGGTATTTACGGTATAAATACAAACTTTTGCGCCAAACGTACCGATGAAGCAACCTGTTTTCAGAATGTCCCTCAAGCGGAAAATCATCCTGAAGGCCGTTTCTGTGCGGTGTCTGAAAAAGGGCGCTTTTTTATACGTATTTTCCAACATCCCGTTTTCTGCTCCTGACTGAACATGAATAACAAAATACTGGTTGCAGCAGGCCTTTTCGGTCTGATTTCGGCTGTGGCGCACGCACAGACTTCCGTTAATATTTACGGTGTACTTGATACCGGACTGGTCAAGGAATCGGGTTCGGATGTCAGGATGGGTGATTACATGGCCAGCCGGATCGGCTTCAGGGGAACCGAAGAACTCGGCAACGGGCTGAAAGCGACGTTTGAAATGGAAAAACGCTTCCGGCTGAATAATGGCGAACTGACCGGCAATTACCGCTGGGATGAAAAGATCCGCAAAAGACTCGGTCGTGACGACGACATGGAATGGACGGGTTATGCCAATGTCGGGCTGGCAGGTCCGTGGGGATCGGCCCGTTTTGGTCGGGTCATGACCATGGTCGCTGAAACCTTCACACTGGTCGATCCGTTCGACCAGAACGGCATCGCCGCCTCATATTCCGTCAACAGCCTGATCCATTCGCAATATACGGACAATACCGTCCGTTATGACAGCCCGAACATGAAGGGATTCGAAATCGGGCTGGCTTATTCGCTAGGCGACGACAAGCATGGCGATTCGGATGAAGACCGTTTCGTCAAACGGGTCGGAAACGACGGCTTCGCCATCAGTCCGCGTTATCGCAACGGACCGGTTCTGTTGCTGGCCAATTACGAACGGGTACCCGATTCGGACGATTCATACCGCTGGGACGTCGGTGGAATCATCCAGCTGGGAAACCTCAAACTGTCTCTCGGCTATGAAAGAAGCATCTTCAGGCTTGATAATGTCGCGACCGGTAAGAGCGGAAACCAGACCGAATGGCTGGCTGGCCTGTTGTATCGGGTGGGGCCGCACCAGTTTTTGGCCACGTATGACCACGGGGAAATCGATGCCGGCCGATATGACGGGCATGCCAACCGGTATGCCGTCGGATACAACTATGATTTTTCCAAAAGGACCATGTTCTACAGTAGCCTGATCTATGTGGACAGCAGCAATGATCGTGTGGGCTCCATCTATAACAGCAACGGAACCGCACGGGATTCTCTGACCGGTATCCAGATCGGGCTGAATCACAAGTTCTGATGAAACGCCTGTATTTGTGCTGTCCGGCATGACGGGCCTGGTTTTCCGTCACGGCTGTTTTGCCGGGGAGGGCAGGACGGCGCTGGGGAGCACCGATTGGATTTTTATGGCAGGTTGACTATAATTTCCGGCGCAACGGCATTCTTCCAGGTGACTCGTTGATTCTTTTCCGGACTATGATTCGTGCAAAACCATTTTACGTTGCCGACGAAAACAGAACGCTCGGTTCCCTGACATTCGCCATTTTCCTGACCTATCTGACGGTCGGGTTGCCTTTGCCCGTCATTCCGCTGTTCGTCTATCATGAACTCGGGTTGTCCAACACACTGGTCGGTGCTGCCGTCGGTTGCCAGTTTCTGGCGACCGTTCTGACACGTGCCTATGCTGGCCGTCAGGCCGACAATATCGGGGCCAAACGGACAACCCTGAAAGGCATGCTGACCTGTTCGCTGGCCGGTGTCATGTATCTTCTGGCAGCGCTCTTGCCGCTGCCGTCCCTGTTCCGCTATGGCCTGCTTCTGGCAGGGCGCCTCTTTCTCGGTGTCGGAGAAAGCCTGTTGATTTCCGGCAATTTCGCATGGGCGCTCGGTCTCATCGGTCCGAGCAAATCCGGAAAAATCATGTCCTGGAACGGTATGGCGATTTATGGCTCGCTGGCGGCAGGCGCACCGCTCGGGCTTCTGATGAACCAACATTTCGGATTCGTCGCGCTCGGGGTATCCACTCTGCTGTTGCCGCTTGTTGCCATGCTGCTCGATTCACGCATCCGGAAAACCGGCATTACCGGCGGCCGTAAAGTCTCACTTTTTTCCGTGGCGAAAATGGTCTGGCAGCCGGGACTGGCGCTAGCCTTGCAGGGATGCGGGTTCGCTCTGATCGGTACCTTCATGTCGTTGCTGTTCACCTCGAACGGCTGGGGACATGCAGGGCTGACCTTGACCTGTTTCGGCATCGCTTTCGTCGGGGTGCGTCTGTTGTTCGGCAATCTGCCTGACAGGATCGGTGGTATTCGGGTCGCGATGGTCTCGCTGGCTGTCGAAACCGTCGGGCAGCTTGTCATCCTGTTTTCCGACAGTCCCTGGATAGCGCTGGTCGGTGCGATGATCACCGGTTGCGGTTGTTCGCTCATGTTTCCTGCGCTGGGTGTGGAAGTCGTCAGACGGGTACCGGTGCAGGTCAGGGGGACCGCCGTGGGCGGTTATGCCGCGTTTCAGGACATCTCCTATGCGGCCACTGGTCCGGTGACCGGTTTCATGGCTACCGCACTGGGATATTCCTCTGTATTCGGGGTCGGTGCGTTGTGTGCGCTGGCCGGTATCGCCGTCGTCGTGTTTTTTGCCCGTTCCTCTTTGCCGCCGGGAGTGTGATGGGGACTTCCGGAGGCGCGGCAGATGATTTTCCGGATGATGCGCAATAGCCGCTTTTTTTGTATGCAACAATCGACCAGAAGCCATTATCCTTGCCGGCAAGGTTTTGATAATATTCCGCTTCCCTGTCAACGCTTCCTGTAACCGTGCCGATATCGACGATGTTGCCATGAGGGTGGTCTGGGGTTGGCGATCATGGATGCTTCCGGAAAATGGACCATGCCGATCCGGAATCGGAAGTCTGCCCTGAAGCGCTTCTGTATCGAATTCGGAGAAAGGATTTCGACCTGTCTCTGAAAAATGTCCTCAGAATACGTTACAGGCTCTAAGGAAGGACACGCCAAGCTAGTCTGTGAAGTGAACGATGCAGCAAGATCGTCAGCAGCAGGAACCCACCGAAGAGATCAGAGCACGACTGCTCTGACTCAGCAGGGATCCCCTGCCTTCAGGCAGGAGAGGATGTCAAAGAGGCGTTTCCGTTTCCCGTTTTTCACGATGGGCTTTTTCTTCGGTATCCACCTCGTTCCAGTATTCCCGTGCGATTCTGAACAGCACGGGTGAAAGCAGGAGCAGGGCAATGAGGTTCGGTATCGCCATCAGGGCATTCAATGTGTCGGCGACCAGCCAGAGGGCGCCGAGATCGACGAACGGTAGCGTGCCGATGGGAATCGACAGCACCCAGAGAAGGCGGAACGGTTTGATGGCGCTTACGCCAAACAGATACTGTGAGCATTTTTCGCTGTAGAAACTCCAGCCGATGATCGTGGTCAGCGCAAACAGGACCAGCCCGATACTGACGACATACTGGCCTGCGCCGGGAAGCGCCGTTTCGAATGCCACGGCAGACATGGCGGCGCCGTTTTCACCGCTTTGCCATGCGCCGGTAATAACGATGACCAGTCCGGTGATCGAACAGATGACGATGG
>CAVKGJ010000093.1:0-6994 GCA_963655605.1 Oscillospiraceae bacterium | reverse complement strand
GTCCAGAAACACGCCGAGCATGGCGATTGTTCCCTGCCGGGCGGGACTGTCGGTTTTGGCGGTGGCATGCGCGATCGGGGAGCTGCCCATGCCTGCCTCGTTGGAAAAAATGCCGCGGGCGATCCCGAAACGCATCGCGCTCCAGACCGTGGCACCGGTGAAACCACCGGCGGCGGAAACCGGTGTGAAGGCGCTCTTGATAATAAAGGTGATGGCGGAGGGAATTTCTGCCCAGTTCAGAACCAGAATCACGATGCCGGCCGCGAAATAGCCGAGTGCCATAAAAGGCACGAGATGTCCCGCCACTTCGCCGATACGTCGGATGCCGCCCAGAAGGACCAGTCCGACCAGAACGGCTGTAACGATACCCGAAGCAACCGGATCGATACCAAATGTATGGCGCATGGCGTCGGCGATGGAATTGGATTGGACGGTATTACCGATGCCGAAACCTGCGAACATCCCGAAAGCGGCGAAAAGAAAGGCCAGCCATTTCCATTTTTCGCCGAGACCGTGCCGGATGTAGTACATTGGACCGCCGATATAATTGCCGAGCATATCTTTTTCACGATAACGGACGGCCAGTGCCGCTTCGGAAAACTTGGTGGCCATGCCGATCAGCGCGATCAGCCACATCCAGAAAAGAGCGCCTGGCCCACCGAAGTAGATCGCTGTGGCTACGCCCGCGATATTGCCGGTGCCGACAGTGGCGGACATGGCGGTCATCAGCGCGTTAAAAGGGGAAATGTCGCCTGCATTGTCGTTTTTTCTGCGACCGCGCCACATCATCCTGAATGCGAAGGGAATGCGACGCTGTGCCATGAAACGGTAACCGATGGTCAGAAAAAATCCGGTGCCCGCCAGAAGTGGCAACAGAACGGGGCCGCTGACGAAACTGTTGAATTGTCTGACCAGTTCGATGAATCCGTCCATGCCGATGAAACTCTCCTGAAATCCCTTTAGTGAAGCAAGGCGTCCGGCGTATCCGGTTCACCTTTTCATGCGAAAAAAGAATCATTGTAACAAGTTGTCGGACAGAAAAGCAGGTCAAGCGGAAAAAGAGGCGTGAAAAGGTGAACCGAATGAAAAAATCTGTCATGAATGCAGCAGTGACGGAATGGACTGGCGTGTGTTTGCCCGAAGCAGGCTGGCGGACAGCGGCGGTACCGGAAAAAGCGGTTGCGGTCTGGTTCCGGCTGCCTTGCCGTATCTTTTTGTGATCTGTCTGAACGGATGAAGAAGGAAAGGTACAGGGAATCCGGAGCGGAAAATCAGGAAGTTTCTGCTTCCTGGGGTTGTTTTTTCAGACGGGTGATGCGGACGGTCAGGATGCGACGTCCGTGCATTTCCAGCACCTCGAAACGGAAACCGTCATATTCGAAGGACTGACCCACTTGCGGCACCGAACCGAACCGCTCCAGCAGAAAACCGTTCAGGGTCGTATATTCCTGATCCTCATCGACCAGTCCGTCGGTTTCCAGTGTCTGTTCCACGCTGTACAGGTCCGTTGCTCCGTCAATGTCCCAAACGCCGTCTTCCACTTCGGTGACTGACAACTGTTCGTCCTCGTCAGGAAATTCGCCGGCAATCGCTTCCAGAATGTCGATCGGCGTCACCAGTCCCTCGACGGAGCCGTATTCATCGACGACCAGGGCCATCTGGCCGCGGGACGTCTTGAACAGATCCATCGCCTGCAACACACCGACCGACTCCGGCATGACGATGGTTTCTCGGATACTGTCGTCACAGATTTTGCCGTAGGTATGCAGGTCGTCCATCAAATCCTGTGCACGGGCAATCCCGCGTACATTGTCGAGGCGGGAACGGGCGATCGGGAAAAAGCTGTGCGGCGTGTGGCGGAGCTGTTCCTGGATCTTGTCGGCATCGTCGTCCAGATCGACCCAGGTAACCTCGTTTCGGGGCGTCATGATCGAACGGATCGACCGTTCGCCCAATGTCAGCACACCGGAAACCATGTTCCGTTCTTCCTCTCCGAAGGCGGGTGCTTCGGCAATGACCGTCTTTTCTTCCACTTCCAGTTCGCGCGATTCGGTACGGGTTTTGCCGCCCAGAAGACGCAGCACGGCATCGGCCGTCCTGTCTCGCAGCGGGATCTGCGCCATGTGTTTCATGAAATTGTGCTGGGCGATCTGGTTGAACATTTCGATCAGGACGGAGAAGCCGATGCAGGCGTACAGGTATCCTTTCGGAATGTGGAAACCGACTGATTCGGCGATCAGCGACAGGCCAATCATGAGCAGGAAAGCCAGACAGAGCACGACGACAGTCGGATGCTTGCCGACGAATTCGGTCAACGGTCTGGATGCCCAGACCATGATGCAGACGGCGATGACGACGGCAGCCATCATGACGGGCAGATGGGAGACGATGCCGACGGCGGTGATGACGGAATCCAGCGAGAAAATAGCGTCCAGTACGACGATCTGGGTGACGACGATCCAGAAGCTCGGGAAAACGCGCTGTTCGTCCTGATGGTGCGGCCGTCCTTCCAGGCGTTCGTGCAATTCCATCGTGGCTTTGAACAGCAGGAAAATGCCGCCGATCAGCAAAATGAGATCGCGGCCTGAGAAGGAGAATGTGTAAATGAAAAAGATCGGTTTGGTCAGCGTAACCATCCATGACAGCAGCGATAGCATGCAAAGCCGCATGATCATGGCAAGGATCAGCCCAGTCAGCCGGGCGTGATTGCGTTCTTTTACGGGGAGTTTTTCGGCCAGAATGGCGATGAAAACGAGATTGTCGATACCCAGGACAATTTCCAATACAATCAGAGTCAAAAGACCGATCCAGATAGCCGGATCAAACAGCCATTCCATATATGATCAAAGAGTTGTTATAACAGGATACATTATCGCAAAAACCTAACGGTTTTTGAAAATGTCTTGAAAATGCCGCTATTTTTTTGTGAAAATGACGAAAAATTGCCTGAAAACCGTGAAAACGGGCATGCCCGTTTGCGGCATATTTCCGGCCTGTGGACATACGGACGGCAATCACCGAAAATACCGGGTGAAAAATCGTTGCTTGCGGCATATCCGCATCCGAAAGAAACCGGACAGGACAGGATAAACGAAAATATGTCAGCGGCAATGACAGGAAGGGAAAATGAACGCGAAAATCCTGATCGACCGTTTGGGTCTTGTATCGCATCCTGAAGGCGGTTATTACCGGGAAACCTACCGCAGTGCGGGAATCATCCCGGCAGGGGCGCTTTCTCCGGCGTTTGACGGAGACCGGCACTATTCGACGGCCATTTTTTTTCTGCTGGAATCGGGCGACATTTCCAGGCTGCACCGTATCCGCTCCGATGAAATATGGCATTTCTATGGTGGCGGACCACTCAGGCTGGTCATGATCTCACCCGACGGCAGAACCAGTGAAATCATACTGGGACAGGATATGGAAGCGGGCGAACATGTCCAGTATGTCGTTCCCGCAGGCGCCTGGTTTGGCGCGACACCGGCACAGGGCAGCGCCTTTTCGTTTGTCGGTTGTACCGTCTCGCCTGGATTCGACTTCGCCGACTTTGAAATGGGCGATAAAAATGCTCTCAAGACAGCTTTTCCGGATGCGGTAGCCTGTATCGAGGCATTCAGCTGAAAAAGGTGGTGTATCTTGTTCATGAGGAACCGGCGGTCCGGTTGTCATGATTCGGGAAACAGCGGTTTTCTTTCATGATTTTTCCGGAGAGGGCATGCTGGCTGGTAATGTTTTGCTGGCATGTATTGGCGGTTTTTTTCTGACCGTTTTTTCCGGAAAACGGTGGGTGCTGACCGATACCAGTGATATCGTTACAGCAAACAGAAAGAGAAACCATTTGATGGGAGTGGTGATATCTGTATATTGGCGAATATCGGATGTATCAGGGAAAAAACAGTATCGCGTGTCGTGCGGAAACCCGATGGCGACTGTTTTGCAGGAATGGAAAAATGGTTTTTTCCCGGAAAAGGATTTCGTGACGATAGATCAGTCCTGAATCAGATGCGTCACAAGTAGCGGGAACCTGATTCAGGAAAACGGATCAGCCCAGCCGGGTATCGATATGCATACCGATGTGTGCGTGCCGGGTACTGTGGTTTTGCGTCGTACCGGCATCGTAAACCTTGCCTTGTGCATAGGGAAGAGGGCGGAACGATGCTTTTTGCTGTGAGCTGTCCGTGACGCCCAGAACGACACCGATGAACAAAAACCAGAATGACACGGTCGCTGCGGCACCGATGCAAAGGGCGGAAAAGTATGAATCGACCTTTTGGAATTTGGTTGGAGTAGACATGACAACCACCTTAATTGTTCAAAAAATGGCTCTCCTTCATTTTCAGAAAATTAACACTCCGTAAAGTTTGGAGTTGAATCCAGTGTGACCTTTTTGGCACCGGAGAGCATTTGTGAGGTCACGTGGTTATTCTTGAATATGTTCGGATTGACTGCAATAAAGTTTTATATACATATTTATTCGTTTTTTTCGGACAAAACTAATACAAGATGAGATGATGAACGAAAAATAATTCAACATATTGATTTTTAACAAAAATTTTGCAGAATAATTGTTCAATTTTTTATAATGCATTTTTTGTTTTTGTGTTAATAAAATTTGATTGTTTCCTTCTGGAAAACAATATGGGGCCGTCTGCCGCTGGTTTGTATGAGACAGGAAAAACCGGATATGACGGGCCGATTCCAACAGGATTCATATCAGGGGAGATGACATGAGTGGGTGAGCGTGCGGGAGACCGGAAACAGGCCTGCTAAGTCATCAAATGCCGGATTGGTGTCCGCACTGTTTAGAAAGGAGATATATGCAACGGATTGATCCTGATAACTGGAAAGGTAAAGTCATGTTCGACCAGTTTGCCGGGATGGATGTGCCATTTTTTTCCATGACGGTGCAACTGGATGTGACTGGTTTGCTGAATCGTTCGGAAGCGAAAAAACAGCCGTTTTTCGGCTTGTCCCTTTTCGCCGTTTCCAAAGCACTCAATGCAGTGGAAGCTATGCGTTACCGTTTGCTTGAAAATGGACAGATCGTTTTGTATGACACGATTGATCCGTCCTATATCGCCATGCGTAGTGACGGTACCATCACGGTTGTTCGCGTGCCGTTTATGCCGGAATATGACGCGTTCGAGACGGCACGGCAGAAAGAAGAAAAGAGGATACTGTCGTTGCCGGAAGCCACTTTCGATCATGGGGGCGGCCGCAATGTTTTTTTCCTGTCGTCCATTCCGTGGTTCTCTTTTTCCGGTATGAGTCATCCGGTCATGCTGGGAAAACGATACGATTCCATTGTGCGTGTCACGCTTGGAAAATACCGGTGGGAAGGTGAGAAAGCGCTCATGCCGTTTGATGTGCATTGCCATCACGGATTTGTGGATGGCTACCGGCTGGCCGAAGTTTTCCACTGGATCGAGGCATTCTCACAGGCAGGATAAGTGGCGGAAGGCAGGAACCAGCAGTCGCGGTAGAGTTTGCGGACAGACTGAAAATACCGGAGGATTCTGTATGGGATGAATATGGAGTTTGTGAAATAGAAACAGGGTGACTTGGATTTTGTATCTGCACTGGACACAGCAGACGATTTTCTCAGGAAGTCGGAAGAGAGTTCTTCTTGCATTATAAGGAATGACTGCCGGATGCCGAAGTAATCTGTTGCCGGTATTTGCGACAAGGCCCATTTTTCTTCTAGAAAAGAAAGTAGGCCTTTATTTTGCCGATGTTTCCTGTAAAAATTTTTTCATTCATATATGGAACTGGAAATGTGCTGAATTATTCATTGATTTTGAAAAACTCCCTGCAGCGATGCAGAAAGAAGCGAACGGAAGAGAGATTGTTTTCCTCGAAGGATTGGATTTGCTGAAGAAGGTTTTCACGAGTTGCGACAGCACGGGGGACATCATCGATTCCGTAAGCTACCCCGAAACGGGATTCGGGAGAGAAATGCCAGTCTTCCATTGATACCCCTTCGACAGGAAGAACCACCGACTTGCACCCGCACATACACGCATAAGCCGAATACATTGTATACAAGTCATAGGAAAAGAAAAATTCGCAGCGATTGAAAACCTCGGCCATCTGGCGGTGAGAAAGCCCGTCAACCTGAACGGCATCGGCAGGATGAAGATCAAGAACCCTGTTCTTGCCCTTTCGGACCATAAAACAGGAACCGTGCCGGGGGCCGAAATTGGATTGCCGGTAAACTTCCGAAAAATAATCCGCGATAAACAGCTGATTGTCGGGAAAACGGTTGAAAACGGGATAATCGTATTCCTTCAGATAATAAAAGAAGAGATCATCGGGAGAAAAATCGACGATACCGGTATGGAAGCCGGGTTTGTAAAGAAGCCACCGGACGACCCGATTTGCCTTGAGAGGATTGCCGGCAACTACTTCGGGATAAACGACAATGGCATCGGAGACATCCTGTTTGCGGGCGACAGGAAGAGAATAAGGAGAAGTATAACGGAGAGGCTGGGAGCGTCGGCGACGCCAGTAACGGAACTTGCGCTCGAGTTGTCTGAGAGAAGAGACGGAAAAAGGATTGGCTTCATGCCAGAGAAAAACTTCCATGCCGAGCTGGCGCAGCAGCTGTGCCAGCTTGTGCAGAACGATAATCCCGCCCGTATTCTCGTCGTAAAACGGTGTGTAAATAATGAATTTCATATGTCGGTCCCAAAATGGGAAAACAATCAGATATCCCGAAGTCAGTCGGAGATCTTGTGCTGTTTTTCTTGTGTTTCCGCCTGTTTCATATCCGAAACGGAAAATGCAGAAAGGGTATGCCGACCAGATTCCTGCCCAAAATGTAGAATAAATTCATCTTCCATACCTTTTTCCCTAGCTACAGTTCGCAATGCCTTGCGGCGAGTATTGCATTCAGAACGATAGAAATTGAAACCGTTGTTCGTTCCGGTACATTCATAGGCCAGTTTGGTGACGAGAAAAATGGAACGCTTGTTTTCCGTACGAATAGCTGAAA
>CAVKGJ010000092.1:0-2003 GCA_963655605.1 Oscillospiraceae bacterium | reverse complement strand
CCCGTTTTGCACCCATAAGATCTGTTTGCAGCAGCCAGTCCCGCACCATGCGGGCAGTCGTAGAGGGCAGAGAGTTCATGTTCAAGAGCATGGCTAGCCCAGTCCTGTTCGCGACCGACGCCACAGATATCGTTGTGGGCGATGGAGGATGCCCACATGAGGTTGGCGCGTGCGTCGTAATCGTCCGGATTTTTCAGGGCGCGCAAGGTTTCGGAACGGATGGCCAGCAGGACGGATTCACACATCCGGTCGGTCAGTTCGACGCCGTGGGAATTGGTGAAGTAGCGTTCGATGATGTGGGCCATCATGTCGGTTGCCCCGGATGCCGTCTGGTAGGGAGGCAGTGTGGTGGTGAGTTCCGGATTCAGGATGGAAAAGACGGGACGGATTCTGTCACTGGAATAGGGACGCTTGAGCAGGCCGTCTTCCCGTGTGATGACAGTGACAGGAGAAGATTCGCTGCCGGCTGCGGCGATGGTAAGGACAGTGCCGACCGGCAGGGCGGCGGAGGGAAAAGCCTTGCCGTCGAAGAAGTCCCAGAAGTCGCCGTCATAGGGCACGCCCAGCGCGATGGCCTTGGCTGAGTCGATGACGCTGCCGCCGCCGACGGCGAGAATGAAGTCCACGTTTTCTTTCCGGCACAGTTCGATGCCATCGAGAACCCGGCCGCTTCGCGGGTTGGGGCGCACGCCGCCCAGTGGGACAGAAGCGATGCCAGCCCGTTCCAGCGAGGAAGTGATGCGGTAGATGAGGCCGGATTTGACGGCGGAGACATTGCCGTAATGGATCAGAACTTTGGTTCCGCCGAGACGGCGGATACGGTCGCCGACATGGTTTTCCTCGCCTCGGCCGAAGAGGATGCGGGTGGGATTGTAGTAAGTGAAGTTATCCATGATGTCTTTCTCCTTGATGACGTCATGTTACAGGGGAGAAGCCGGTTTTTGAAGGCGCAGATCGTCCTGCGGGGGAAAAGCGGGCACCCGACCTGTTGTGTCTGCGAGAAAGGAGCCATCTGGTCCGGAAAAACGGGTACACGGATAATGATGGTCCAATGGTTGAACACGTAGGCATGGAGGCGACCAGTTTCCCGTTCCGGATGTCTGTCCGGTGTGCGGTCGGGAATCGTATCGTTTTCTGGGGCAATCTGTATTACGGGCAGTGCAATGTGTGCAGAAGCGGGCAGAAACAGCTGTGCCGTGATACCCGCACCCCTCCTATGCTGCCGATGAGCGGGATGAAAAGCTGTGTCACGTTTTCCGGTACCACGAATGTTCCGGATTGTGAGAAAATTTTCATGCCGTGCCGGATGGATGTTTCGGGGCTGTTTCAGCAATCGGTGATGCCTGCAAGCTGCCGGGACAGGAAGGTGGCGCGCGGGTCGGTCATGCCGGTGATGTAGTCCATGACGCGGATGTAGGCCATGTACAGGTCATCGTTTCCGGTCGGTGCGTGGATGCCCATGAGGGTTAGAGCTTGCTGGTCGCGGTAGGACAGCCGTTTTCCGGTTTTTGCCTGGTGACAGGCCGGGATGAAGGTGTCCAGCAGGCGTTTATACAGGGTGTAGGCGCCAATTTCGAGCGCGATCTTGGAATGGTTTTTCAGGATAACATCAAAAAAAAGGGTGCGGGCACGGTCCATGTATTCCCGGACGTCTTCTTCCGTATGGTCGAGCAGACAATGGACGTTTTCACCGTCCATGATGGCGTCATAGTGGGTCCGAAAAGCAGAAAAGGTGGCGTCAATCATCAGGGTAATGAGTTTGGCGCGGATCAGGCCGGCGCGCCGGCGGTCGGAGTCCATGCCGGCCATGCGTTTCGGGTTGAGGACCAGTCTGTCGTAGATGGGGCCGATAACGTTTTCCAGATCGGAAAAGCCGATGATGCCCAGTTCCAGTGCGTCTTCCATGTCGATGATGCAGTAGCAGATGTCGTCTGCCGCTTCGGTCAGATAGGAGAGCGGATGGCGGTGGTAGCGGCTTCCGTTTTTCAGGTCCAGTGTAGTGA
>CAVKGJ010000091.1:0-6701 GCA_963655605.1 Oscillospiraceae bacterium | reverse complement strand
GCACCAATGCAATCAGCGAACTGCTGATGCAGGAAAAAAAACCGACATCACGTTTCTCCCTTCCAACGAATGATTCCGTCATCAACGATACCGAACAGTTCCAGAACCCTTCTGGCGGTCTGGTCCACCATCTCTTCAATCGTAGCCGGATGACAATAAAATGCGGGAACAGGCGGATAGACAACTCCTCCCATTTCCGTAACAGACTGCATGTTTCTGATATGTACCAGATTCAAAGGGGCTTCCCGGACCATAAGAACCAGACGCCTCCGCTCTTTCAGCGTGACATCCGCAGCGCGTGTAATCAGATTGTCGCAAAAACCATTGGCAATAGCGGAAAGTGTTTTTACGGAACAGGGTGCCACGATCATGCCGGAACTCCGGAATGATCCACTGGCAATCGCAGCCGTCATCTCGCCGACGTTATATGTTTTATCCGCCAGAAGACCCACATCGTCAACAGAAAGTCCCATTTCATGGCGAAGCGTCAAACGGGCGGCATCGGATATCACAAGATGCGTCTCAACCCGACCCACTTTACGCAAAATCCGGAGCAGACGAACACCATAGACAGCCCCGCTTGCACCTGTCATACCAATAATCAAACGCTTTTGATCCGTATTCATCACGATCCCGGCAATAAAAATAAATCTCTTTACAATTTTCCATGTAACTTGGCAAATGCCTCGGCCATGGCACTTCCGGCAGAAACATGCGAGGATTGCTGTTTTTTAAACGGCCTGCCGGTTTTCCCTTCCCGGTGAACAGAATTGCCCTGTTCGCTTTCCCTGTTCAGAACCATCGAAAGAGAGATTCTTCGCCGCTCGATATCAACATCCAGCACCTTGACCCGGACAATTTGTCCCGACCTGACAATTTGGTGAGGATCGGAAACAAATTTCTCCGACAATGCCGAAATATGCACCAGACCATCCTGATGCACGCCGATATCCACAAAAGCGCCAAAAGCCGTGACATTTGTAACGGTACCTTCCAGAATCATACCTGACTTCAGATCCGCAATTTCCTCAACACCTTCCTTGAAGCGAGCACTCACAAACTCGGGACGCGGGTCTCTTCCCGGTTTTTCGAGTTCTTTCAGAATATCCATGATGGTAGGAAGGCCGAACTGTTCATTGACATATTTTTCGGGTTTTATTTTCCCCAGCAATTCGCCATTTCCGATAACGGCCTCGATACCGACTCCCAGATCATCCAGAATTTTCTCGACCAGCGCATACGATTCCGGATGGACGGCAGAAGCATCAAGCGGATTGTTTCCTCCCGAGATTCGCAAGAAACCGGCTGCCTGCTCAAACGTTTTCGCTCCCAGCCTGGGAACCGAATGAAGATCTTCCCGACTGGCAAAACGTCCGTTCCGGTCACGATACTGAACGATATTTCCGGCAATCCCTTCCGTCAGCCCCGAAACGCGTGTCAAAAGAGGAACAGATGCCGTATTCACATCAACACCTACTGCATTCACACAATCTTCCACTGTTGCATCCAGCGAGCGAACCAGTTTTGATTGGGCAACATCATGCTGATACTGTCCGACACCGATGGATCTGGGTTCGATCTTGACCAGCTCGGCCAACGGATCCTGCAATCGTCTTGCGATCGAAACCGCACCGCGCAGGGTGACATCCATATCAGGCAACTCGCGTGAGGCATATTCTGAAGCCGAATAAACGGATGCTCCCGCCTCAGAAACGACAATTCTGTCGATTTGCCGTCCCTTGCAATACCCGATCAACTCCTTGACAAGCTTGTCTGTCTCGCGTGAAGCCGTCCCGTTACCGATTGCAATCAGCTCCACCTGATATTTTTCGATCAGGCCATACAGTATTTCAATCGTTCCCTGCCAGTCGTTTCTGGGTTGGTGGGGATAAACCGTTCGCGTATCGAGTACTTTTCCTGTTTTGTCGACCACAGCCACTTTCACACCTGTCCGGATACCCGGATCAAGCCCCATGGTAACTTTCGGACCGGCAGGGGCCGCCAGAAGCAGAGCCTTGAGATTTTTTGCAAAAACCGTAATGGCTTCAACTTCCGCCTTTTCCCTCAAATCGTTCATCAGCTCGGTTTCAAGATGAGGCAATATTCTGATCCGCCATGCCCATCTGACCGTTTCGGCGAGCCACCGGTCAGATGCCCTTTTCCTGTCTGCAATTTTGAAGAAGGAAGCAATCTGCGATTCACATGGATTGAACGGCTCATCCCAGCGAGGGCGATCAGGCTCGGAATCCAGTCTTATCCGGACCATCAGTATTTCCTCTCTTCGTCCTCTCAACAGAGCCAGTACACGATGCGAGGCAATTGTTGCCACGGATTCCTCGTAGTCAAAATAATCGGAAAAACGCAATCCTGACTGCTCTTTTCCATCAATCACTTTCGATTCAATGACACCATGACCGTACATGAATTCCCTGAGACCTCCCAGCAGACCTGCATCTTCCGAAAAACGCTCCATGAGAATCTGGCGCGCGCCGTCCAGCGCTGCCCCGGCATCCGCAACTCCCGGATTATCTCCTTCATCTGTCACAAACGGTGGACGAACATATTTCACGGCCTCTGTTTCCGGATCCAGTTCAGGACATTCAATCAAACTGTCAGCCAGTTCACGCAAACCCGCTTCTATCGCCAGCTTGGCTTTCGTCCTCCGTTTTGGACGATACGGCAGATAGATATCCTCAAGCCCCGATTTGTCTTCAGCCTGCAAAATGGCCGCCAGCAATTCGGGGGTCATCCTGTTCTGTGCATTGATTGAGTCAATGACCGTCCGGCGGCGCTGTTCCAGTTCCCTCAGATAGAGCAACCTTTCCTGCAGATTTCTCAACTGGCTGTCATCCAGTCCGCCCGTTATTTCTTTTCGGTACCGTGCGATAAAAGGAACCGTCGCACCTTCATCAAGCAATAGCACGGCAGCCGCAACCTGTTTCATGGAAACACCCAGTTCTTCAGACAGGCGCCGCTCAATAGCTGAAACCATCATTCTCCCCGAAAAAACAAAAATGAGATGATACTCATTTCCGGAAAATGTGCCATCTGTTTCAGGCAGGATATTCTGTTTTTCCATACTTTCAGCAGATATAACCCGGTTACCCGGATATTTTTCCTGCCTGAAATCACCCCCCGTTTCAAAACGAAAATCTGTCACTATTTCCGATTTATGAACGATAATGTATCCTTTTGACTGCCGGAAAATACGATTCAACAGTAGTAACGGGTATGATGAATTTCACGCTGAAAGATATCAAAAAGCAATTCGGGCAAAAAGCATATTCACTCGGCCTGATATACGCCCAGAAAAAACGTGTCTTGCAGATACACCGTTCAGGCAATCTGATCCGATCCCAGGTCAAGGAACAGGGCAACCAGACTTACCAGCAAAATATCTTCGTCAAATCCACTACTGAAGGCCTCCAGTTCCAGGGAACCTGCTCGTGTCCGCTGATCCTGAACTGTCATCATGTTGCTGCGGTCCTTCTCGCCATACAGCAAAAAAACGAAAACCGGCAGAAAGACAAAAATATCCGGGCCGCCACGCCCCTGTCAAACTGGGTACAGAAACTCTACTCGGCTATCCGGCCTCTATCCCCGGACGCACTCGACAACCAGGAACAGGACATCATACCCTCCCACAAATTGCTGTTCATCCTTTCACCCGATCAGTCTGACAAACGGCTTTTCCTCAACATTTGTCGCGCCCGCTGCAAATCGACAGGTGAATTTTTCTCTATTGTCCCATTGACAGAAGTCAATACTCTTTTCTCCGAAAAACCAGATTACTTCACAAAAGACGACGATGAACCTTTGCGTCTTTTCATGGCACTTCGCTTCGGATCGGCACAATCAGTCCCCTATATGGCTGAGCCCAGAGGAAAACTGGGAGCCCAGCTTCTCCGGATACTTGTCGACAACCAGCGACTTTTCTGGACAAACGCCTTGCAGGATATTGCCAAAGGCCTTGTATTCCCTCTTCGTGCCGCACCCCCCAGACAAGCCAGACTGACTTGGAACGACAATGGGACAACCATCAAATTACGCTGGGAATTTACGGAACCTTCACCCGGAAATCACCGTGCATCCACTTCGATCGATTACATCCTTCCGACCGAACCGGCCTGGTACATGGAAAACCTTACTTGCGGCGAACTGATCCTGCCCGAGAATGCCGGGCACGTTTCCGTCAGCAAAATCCAGGAACTGATCGTCCAGGCTCCAGTCATTCCGTCCAGAGACAAGAGAAATATCGCGAGATTTCTGCTTGAAAAAGGAATCGAGGGAACCATTCCCACACCGGAAACCCTTGAAGAAACGATCCTGGAAAACATTGAACCGCATCCCGTCCTCTATCTCGGAAGCAAACCCGTTATCCATAACGAGGACGAAACTCCCGTCTGGTTTGACTATGCCCAACTGAAATTCGACTACGACGACCAGTCGGTTTTTTTCGGATCGGATCTACCAGTCATACGTTCAAAAAGTGAAAATTCCATTGAACGGATCATTCGGGATGAGTTTTCCGAAAAAGCCATGCATGACATGCTTTTGTCGTTCGGCTTCCGTGCCGTCACCGATATAGCTTCTCCACTACGGTCACTCCCCGGCGCATTTGAAATGGATTCACCCACCGAATGGCTGCATTTCACGCAGGAGTACCTGACTGATCTGGAAAATGCAGGCTGGAAAATCGAAAAATCGGCCGATTACCGTTATGATTTGCAAAACATCCAGAAATGGTACGCCAGTATCAGCAAAAATGACGAGAGTCTCGACAAGGACTGGTTCGGTCTGGAAATCGGAATTGTCGTCAATAAAAAACATTTTCCGCTATTTCCCCTTTTACATCCGCTCATTCAAAAATACCCGGAAAGTTTCGAATACAAAAACCTTGATACACGCCAGGACACAGACTCGCTGCTGGCCACATTGCCGGATAAAAGGAGGGTGGCACTGCCATGGAAACTGATCAGACCGATTCTGCGGATTTTTGGTGAACTGTATTATCTGGACCAGCCAAAGCCGTTTCTGCCGCTTCACCGGCTTGATTCGGCACGTCTTGCAGAACTTGACCGTGCCTTGCCGCTTCAATGGATTAATGGCGGACAATTACTGGAGATGGGGAAGAAACTTCTCGCTTTCAACGGTGTCAGAATCGTCACTCCCCCCACATCATTGAACGCAACACTGCGTGATTACCAGATCGAAGGCCTTTCATGGATGCAATTTCTGAGGGAATACGGACTGGCGGGCATCCTTGCCGATGACATGGGACTGGGAAAAACATTGCAGACCCTTTCCCATATTCTTCTCGAAAAGGAAGCTGGCCGATTGACAGAACCTGCCCTGATAGTCGCACCGACAAGCCTGATGAGCAACTGGCAGGATGAGGCGGCCCGTTTCACCCCTTCCCTGAAAGTCCTGCTGCTTCAGGGGAAAGACCGTTCGAGACATTTCGACCGGATCGGGCAATTCGATATCGTGCTCACAACCTATGCACTGCTGCCCCGGGATGAAGAAGTACTACTGAATCATGACTTTCATCTTCTGATCCTGGATGAATCCCAATACATCAAGAATATCCGCTCAAAAGCCACCCAGATTGCATCGGCACTCAAAGCACGCCACAAACTGTGCCTGACAGGCACACCGCTTGAAAATCATCTCGGCGAATTATGGTCCCAGTTCCATTTTCTGTTACCCGGCCTTCTGGGGAACGAAAAAACGTTCAACAGTGAATTCCGTCATGCAATCGAAAAAACGGGAGACGAGACACGACAGGAATTGCTGAACCGGCGCATCAAACCTTTTCTGCTTCGCCGGACAAAAGACAAGGTTGCCCGGGAATTGCCGATGAAAACGGAAATGGTCCGATACGTCGAACTGACAAACAACCAGCGCCAGATTTATGAATCCGTTCGGGAACTGATGGACAAAAAAGTCCAGGAAGAAATCGCCAGATACGGTATCGCACATTGCCAGATCATCATTCTTGAGGCATTGCTCAAATTACGGCAAGTCTGCTGCGATCCGCGACTTCTCAGAGGTCCCGCCTACAAAAAAAGCCAGAACGCCTCCTCAAAACTGGTCGAACTGATGGAAATGCTTGAAGAACTTCTGCTGGAGAAACGGCATGTTCTGGTTTTTTCCCAATTTACCAGTATGCTCGCTCTCATCGAGGCAGAATTGAGCATCCGGAAAATACCTTATGCGATACTGACGGGCGATACCGCCGACCGTGCCTCCGCAATACGAAGTTTCCAGGAAGGAAGGGTTTCTGTTTTCCTGATCAGCCTGAAAGCAGGCGGCATTGGCCTGAATCTGACCGCAGCCGATACGGTCATCCATTACGATCCATGGTGGAATCCTGCCGTCGAAAATCAGGCAACAGACCGCGCATGGCGAATCGGGCAGGACAAACCGGTATTCGTCTACAAACTGATCGCCAAAGGCACACTGGAAGAAAGAATCCAGGAACTGCAACAGCGCAAGGCCGAACTGGCAAACGCCATGCTGTCTTCCGGGCAGGCACAACATATCCAGATCACTCCGGAAGACCTTCAGTCCATTTTCCGCCCACTGGAAGAGCAGGACACGACAGAAGAATGATTCAGTAAAAAGCCTTGCCGTTCGGTGATTTGAGCCCGTAACGATTTCAGTGGACATTTATCAGAGAAAGGAAGAAACCCTTTCTC
>CAVKGJ010000090.1:0-2056 GCA_963655605.1 Oscillospiraceae bacterium | reverse complement strand
AAGATCGGATTTCAGCCTGTCTCTGATAAATGTTCACAGAATGCATTACAGGCTCGTTACGTCGACATGGCGTTTAAATGCTAGTCATTTCCGACATATGCATGGCCCACCTGCGTGGTGCGCCGCCATCACGCTGAAAGTGCAGGCCGATTCCCTGCACCGTTTTTCTGCCGGTTCCGCCGAGACGGCAGCCGCCAAGGCTGAATATGACAAATGCAAGAGAGCGGGAACAAAGCTTACCCTATCATTGGCAGACTGAGCCTATATGCTGACTGAAGCACAGCTTTCGTTATCCGATTCCGACAGACTGGATCATTTCCAGCATCACTGATAGTGTCGGTTCGGATGGGTGGGACATGGAAGAGGCAGAATCGCTATTGTAAGCAATAGATCAGTTACATACCGAAAAAGATATATACTGAATGAAGTGCCCAAAAGGCAGGCAATCTATTGAATCGCGCATATATAAAAGGCTGGAAGACATTTTCCACAAAGTTATTCACAGTTGGCTGTGGACAATGAAAGAGTCGATAGAAGAGCGGAAAAAATGTTGAAACGTCCCTGCGAGGAACAGGTTTGACAGAAAAAACACGATGCGTTAGGCATGAATTAGAGTGTTCAAAAAATGATAAGCACAAATAACCTATTGAATTTTAAAGACAAAACTATGTTTCACCATGACTTGCCCACAGAAAATGTTAAGCAGATCAATATCGTGAACAAGAGAAAAAGAACATATCAATCGGTCATGATACCGTTATAAATCCATGAAATATCATGTGATTACAAAGTAATAGGTAAAAGTTTTCCACTGATTACGGAAGATTTGTGGACAAGTCGGAGTAATGGTAGAGACTGGATAAGAAGAAGCTATTTGTAGAATATTTATTGGTAAGCTCATCATAAGCGACACAGTTTTTCGATATCAGATACTTGCATATCGAAAGAACATCCTCGTCAGAAACAGCGGCTATTTTATTGACTAACGTAGCTTGGAAATGACTGTGTATATAAGGCTTTGTTATACAAGGATATTGAATCTGGAAATATCAGAAAATCAAATAGAATCAATCGGTTAAATAAAACGTTCTGCCACCATCTTACATGGAACTGCACGGATAAGGGATTTTCAGCACTGAAAAAGGTGAAGCATGGCAATCGAAAGAATAAAGCGAATTTTCGAAAATATTGTCGAGGCAGATGTGAGATAAATAGTGATTGGCCCCGATTATGTTTTCTGGGAATACAGTGTTTTACTTATCCAAAGCGGGTTTTGTGTATGGAAAAGGAATTTGTTTCTGGATAGTTGTTTTCATGTTATTTTTCTTCATGAATAAAGAAAAATTGCTGAAGTTTGCATTGGAGGAAAAAATGATAGTTGAAGAAAGGTCAGGAGATCATGTCAATATATATGTTGACAATTATGTTTTTTCTGCCGATATCGAAAAGCGTATCTGGGAATTTGGTGACGGTCAGGATAGCGAGGAACGAAGGAAAACGGAAGCATCAAAACGCGGGATAACAATAGATGAATTTACCAGTCGTTACCGGAGTATTTGCAATGCAGCAGCAGGGTGGGATGATCCGGAATGGACGTATCGTTATAACGTTGTTGCATTGGATGGTCAGGGAACTATGTTGTTGAAAGAAGTGATGGATCGAGTTGAAGAAGCGATTGAAAGAAACGGAGTCGCTCAGAATCGAGAAAAATGTCAGGAAATGCTCAAAAGATACGCGTCACTGGGAGTAATCCGCCAGAGTGGTTTGTCTATCAAAAAATATATTTATGACAAAAAAGAAAATGGACAGGGACGCATTGTGTATCGAATGGAAGAATTGACCCATTCCTGGATTGAGTCACTGATTCCAGAGTCGGTTCTATCGAGTGCTGTGTACAGAAAGAAATGAGTTGGAAATGAGCTTTGGATACGAAGAAAAACGGGGAATGTGGAGCCTGTAATCCGAACTAGTACATGTAATCTGAAAAATAAATTAGTGAATCTGTAAAGGATTCTGTGGAAATTCAAAATCTGCTAATTTAGGAGAAAAACCGGAA
>CAVKGJ010000089.1:0-6840 GCA_963655605.1 Oscillospiraceae bacterium | reverse complement strand
GGCCATCACCGGCTGTGCTAGCATGAACGACACCCAGAAAAAAACGGCAACCGGAGCCAGCGCGGGTGCAGTTGCCGGCGCTGTACTGGGCGCGGTCACTGGTCCCGGCGGTTGGGGACGCGCTGCGGTCGGTGCCGTAATCGGTGGTCTGGTCGGAGGTGGAGCCGGTTATTTATGGGGCAATCACATGGAGAAACAGAAACAGGAAATGCAGACCGCTACCCAAGGTACCGGTATCGAAGTGGTCCAGACCCAGGATAATCGTATCAAAGTCAGCATTCCCAGTGACATTTCATTTGCGACCAACAGTGCAACTCTGTCTCCCCAGTTCAAGATCATTCTGAGAGATCTGGCCACGACACTGAAAAACAACCCGTCCACGAGCATCACCGTGATTGGCTATACGGATAACATCGGTACTGACGCCATCAATATTCCTCTGTCGCATCAGCGTGCCGAGAGCGTCATGAATTATATTGTCAATCAGGGTGTTGCATCTAGCCGTTTCACGATTGAAGGCAAAGGATCGAGCGATCCGATCGCAAGCAATGACTCCGCCGCCGGACGGGCACAAAACCGCCGTGTGGAAATATATGTTGGTGAACGTGCAAAATAACAGCAGTCGCTTTCATAAAAAATGCCGGAATTTCCGGCATTTTTTATGAGATCTTTCAACAACCGGCATAACCATCCGGATTTTCGCGTTGCCAGTGCCAGTAATCCCTGCACATTTCGTCAAGCCCGTATTTCGCCTTCCAGCCCAGAAGGGTCGCTGCCAGAGAAGGATCGGCGTAATAAAGAGGAACATCTCCTGCTCGCCTTGGCGCGATACGGTAAGGAATCGGACGACCGCACGCCTTTCCGAAAGCGCGGACAACATCCAGAACACTGTATCCAACTCCAGTCCCCAGATTGACGGTGAAACCCTTTTTCTTCTCGAACAGATACGTCAGTGCATCAACATGACCTCGAGCCAGATCCATGACATGGATATAATCCCGCACACCCGTTCCGTCTTTCGTCGGATAGTCGTTTCCAAAAACAGCCAGTTCCTTCAGCCTGCCCACCGCAACCTGGGCAACGTAAGGCATGAGATTATTCGGAATACCGTGAGGATCCTCACCGATCAACCCACTGGGATGGGCTCCAACCGGATTGAAATAGCGGAGTATGGCAACCAACCATGACGGATCGGAAAAAGACAGATCGTTCAGCACTTCCTCGATCATCAGCTTGGAACGACCATATGGATTGGCTACCGACAGTCTGGCCGTTTCGGGAACCGGTGAAAAGTCAGGATCGCCATAAACCGTCGCCGATGAACTGAAAACAAAACGACGGACTCCTGCTCTCTGCGCCGCCTGCAATAACGAAATGGTTCCAACGACATTATTGTCATAATATTTAAGTGGATCGGCGACTGACTCTCCTACCGCCTTCAGTCCGGCAAAGTGAATAATGGCATCAATACGGGATTGACCGAATATTCTTTCCATTCCCGCCTTGTCCCGGACATCCACCTCATGAAACACCACTGTCCCACCAGTAATTTTCTCTACCCTTTTCAGGGATTCCCGTGAACTGTTGCACAGATTGTCCACCGCCACGACAGAAAATCCCGCTTCAAGCAATTCCACGCAAGTATGCGAACCGATATAACCGGCTGCACCGGTCACCATCACCGTCCTGTTTTTACTGTCCATCATTTTCCCGGTTCAATCAAATACAGCAAACTGTTCCACTGCTTCCGATACTGGCACACTCCCGTTTCCGATTTCAAACCTGCAAATCAATTATCCCGAAATTGCATGCCATAAAAAAACTGGCGGCCACGTACGAAACAGACAACCGTTTTCACCACCTCGCAAAATTATGCCAGCCTGTTATGATACGGCAACATAACGGCAAAACCGTTCCGGTTCAATCAAAGTCTTTTTTGACTGGAAAAACCTACAAAATGACTTACAACTTCAAACCGGTCATCAACAACGACAGATTTCAGGCATCAACATAAACGCCCAGGCGAGCGTTTTAGCGTCTTTCAGAGGCATTTTTGATGTGTCAAGATTGTGACATAAATGTGCCATAACCTCACAAAATTACCTGAATTTACTTGATTTTTAAGTAATCCGTCTTTGTGATTTTGAGATGTATTTTGCGGATAAATGATAGCGCAAATGATGTAAAAATCTTTTGTTCGTTAGTGTCTGTCAGTGCCTCTAGTGCATGTTTGCAATTATAAAAACGGCACGCGCCGGCGTGCCGTTCCCATAAAGACATGCAGTACAAACTGTCTATACGTCCCGCATTACTTGCTACGGCTACGATATTCGCCGGTACGGGTATCAATTTCGATCTTGTCGCCGATCTCGACGAACAAAGGTACCTGTATTTCGAAACCGGTCGCCAGCTTGGCCGACTTCATCACTTTCCCGGAAGAGGTATCGCCCTTGACGGCAGGCTCGGTATAAACCACTTCACGTACAACTGTGTTGGGTAATTCAACGGAAATAGCCCGTTCGTTATAGAAAACGACTTCACATGGCATACCGTCTTCGATGTAATTCAGTGCATCACCCATGTTTTCGGCTTCGACTTCATACTGGTTGTAGTCGGCATCCATCAACACATAATGCGGATCGGAAAAATAGGAATAGGTGACTTCTTTCTTGTCCAAGACAACAACGTCAAACTTGTCATCTGCACGATATACAGCTTCCATGTTGGAGCCATTCAGCAGATTTTTCATTTTCATTTTGCAAACGGAGGCGTTGCGACCCGATTTGCTGTATTCGGATTTCAGAACAACCATTGGTTCGTTATTGACCATCACGACATTGCCAGCGCGTACTTCTTGTGCAGTTTTCATAAAAATAGATGATAAATGGATTGAAAAATAAGGTTTTCCCAAGTGTACCGGAAACGGAGAAAGCCGGCACAAATTCCGTTCTACGAAAAAATTGGCGTTATTTTAACGCAAAAAAATCGAAAATAGTTAAAAATTAACAGCTTACAACGAAAAGTGTTTAGACTTGATTCAAAGATTTCTTCTCTGAACGATGAAGCATACCTAATCACTTTTTTGCATATTTTTTATCCCCTTTTTCTGTGGATAAGGACGGGGAAAAGAGGAAATTCATCTGATAGTACAAAGACTTGCAACGATTGCTCAATCCATGAGCATTTGACAAACCATTGGCTGGCGGAGCGCACTGATTTGGCATATCCGGGATTTGTCTCAATGTTTTTCTTCAAAAAAATAAAAAAGCATCTCCCGCTGAAATGCTTTAAAACAAAGTCAGAACTTGTAATTGATGACCAGATTACCCATGGTACCTTCATGTTGGCCGACATATCCTTTCATGGCAACATCTACTGTCCATGGACTCTTTTCTGTCGGACTGAATCTCACTCCGATTTCCCCTATTCCCGTGTCCCCTTTCAATGATGTTTTATCAATTTCATAACCGTAGGCTGTTCCTTTGGCATTCCCACTGAATTCATGTTCCCACGCCAAACCAATATAGGGTCTGTACTGCTGGTTATTACGGTATTCCAAACGAGCTCCCATTCTCGTACGGTGACTGTTGATGTCTTCGAAGCGATACGGCTCCTCTGCAATACTTGCATGGAAACCATTGATGTGCATCCACTGATATCCCATGTGTGCATCCAGCAGATAACTGCTATTGATGTCCCACTGATATCCGGCTTTCAAGCCAGCTCCATAGTATGTCGCTGTCTTGTCATAACCTGCTTGTGTGCCATTGGCATCTCTCAGATCACTGTCAAAATCCGTTGACACTCTACCGATTTTTGCATTGACCTGCGCATAACTTCCTCCGAGCAAACCTTCCTTTTTCCGATATTGCCCTATCGCCCCTATACCATAGTAGTGGGTATCTCCGCTTCCTTTTGCATAATGGTTGCGCTCATCCAGATTACCCCAACCCGCTTCTGCAAAAATTGCTCCTGTCAGATTATAATTCTTTTCATCATTAAGTTTCCCTCGCAGCCCCAATACCCAGTGCGTCCCGGTTGTATTGCCATGGGAATCACTTCCTCCCATATCGTATCTGAGATCGCTTCCTCCAACTGCGCCGTACAGACAGAACCGGTCAACTGTTCCATCTTCGTTAACGGAACATTGCAGATTCTGGTCAAGCACGAAATCTGTGCCCTGATTCAAAAAACCCAATGTAGCAGTACGTCCATTATTGAAAATACCAACAGCCGGATCGGTACGGATATTTTTCAGTACAGCATCCAGCCATGTACTGCCCGATTCGAGCCCAAAATCATATTGCAGGGAAATGCCCTGCTTACCTATCATGGATGTTTGGGTAATTCCCGTGCTGGTGACCCCATTGGCGTTTGTGATGAGATGTACCCGATCGCCCGCCTTCAAGGCAACTCTGGCTCCCGAGGCAATCGCCACTCCCACCTTTGTATTGCTAAGGTCTGTCCCGCTTGAATCACTCAGGTTCAAAACCGTATCGCCATTTTGCGTTCCATCCGGCAATATGAATTCATAACTCTGGAAATAACTCACATTTTTGGCAGACAGGCCTTTTGTCCATATCTGCAAGGTATTATCACTGGATGTCCCGAAGGAGGATGTGTATCCTCCGTACAGTGTACTTCCTGAAATATCGGGCGAATTCTTCAAGATGACGGCGTTGCCAGTGGCAGCTCCCCAACTGCTCCAACCAGCATAAATATTACTATTCTTAACCGTCCCACCAGAAATCGTAATGGTATTACCTATTGCACCCGTTGAACCGCTTCCTGCATCAATATAACTGCCATTGACGATCCCTCCAGAAATCGTAACAGCATTATTGATGGCTTTACCATCACCAGTGCCACCATGAACCCATGTGGCCGTACCACCAGAAATCGTAATAGTATTGCCAACAGCATTGCCATTTGGCGCATAGCCAGCAAAAAGTTCTCCGGTAGACCCTCCTGAAAAGTTAATTGAATTATTGTTCGCATCCCCGTACTCCGATACACCGGCACGAACCCAATAACTGAAATTACCACCCGAAATATTGAGAGTATTATCATTCGCATTACCTGTTTGGGTAACGCCTCCCAACACACCGCCGACATTTCCTCCTGACACATTGACAGTATTACCAATAACATTCTGTGTTCCGTCACCAGTATCCGTCACAATAGCATTGTTATTTGAACTGACTCCACCATAAACATAGTGGAGTGTTCCATCAATGATATTAATGGTATTACCATTGAAATTGTTCGATCCAGGATAGAGTGAATCAGGTGTAGTGCTACTGCTGTTTCTGGTATCCACTCGCAGCAAACTTGTATCAGTACCATCATAATCAATCGTGACGGAATGGGCAGGATATAAAAACAGCTGTTGTATCAGAAGGGCTGACAATAAAAGTTTTGAATAAGAAAATACAGCTCTTTTTTTCATTTGCGTTCCCCTTAAAATATGTAAAAAAAGGAAGAAATATGTACTAGATAGCTTTTCACAAGCTTATCTTAAAGATACCAAATGTATCGGAAACCGCTCAGCTGTAATATTTTGACTTTATTATACAAGAATATTGAATTCTAAATATTATTAAAAATTCAAATAAAATCAATTTGTTAAATAATACGTTTACCAACCTCAAAAATCTTGTTTTAACAGACATTAGAACATTTTTTCTTAACAAACCTGTAATAACAGAGTCGATATTTCTAACTTTCCCCTCTGAAAAACACATTACAAGTTTCGGTTATTCCATCAGGCCTGTACATAACCTTGCGAAAAAACTCTCTCGATCTTTTATAACCTGAGCGAAAAAATCCGAATCATATTCACGCAATGCCGTCCTGACATTTTGTCTGTTCAACAAACCGGACACATCCTTGTTGACCGGTGCCATATAGGAGAAAAGTATCTGCCGGCCGCCTTTTCTCGGATGGTGTCTCTCGCCACGAACACCATGGCCTCAGTCTGATCCATGACATCCCGCTCGATAGCGACGATTTGCGATTTGCGCTTTTTGCCGTTTCGCTCCCTCTATGACGTGCAGACGGGCCGCTTTCTTCCCGAAAAGGGCCAGCCGCTAGATGATCGCCACTTCCTCTTTCAGGCGTTTGTCATGTCCTTCGTTGTCCAACACCTCGGAAGCAATGTCATAATCCATTTGCCGGTCTGTTTCCGCCAGCCGTTTTTCCGTTTCGGTCTTGATGAATTCCTTTTTGGAAGGCAGCTCCTGTTATGCCCTGAATAAATTGTCTCCCGATTCATATCCGGCATCGATCGCCACATCATCCAGATCCATCAGTCCGTCGGCATGACAGATAGCCCGTCCATTGCGCCTGGGCAGTTTTCTGGTATACGCCTTGCCATAGCAGTCGATCAGGGCACTCCTGTTCAGGGATAGTGCCGGATAGTCCTTGTCCGACAGGGCATCCATCAGGCGAATAATCGGTAATAGTAGAGCCTGCCTGTGACGTCCCTGCTTTTCCTGTAGCGTATCCACCCTAGTTTCGGCAGGTATATCCGGCTGTTTTGCTCTTCCAGCCTGATCCCCTGCGGGTAGCGGATACTGTCCCCTATTCCCTTGCGCTTGAATCGGGGAAAGTCTGTCCTTTTGGCAAAGAAGTTCCTGTATGCCGATTCCAGGTCTTTCAGGCTTTGCTGGAGTATCTGGCTATGGCTCTCTTTCAACCACTCAAATTCCCGCTTCCATTCCGGCAACAGATTCGCCAATCGGGTATAGCTGAATCTGACGGCGTTGTCTGATTCATACTGCGCCTTCTGATACGCCAATGCACGGTTGAATACGAAACGGGCGCAACCGCAGAACTGTT
>CAVKGJ010000088.1:0-2815 GCA_963655605.1 Oscillospiraceae bacterium | reverse complement strand
ATTAAACCACATGCTCCACCGCTTGTGCGGGTCCCCGTCAATTCCTTTGAGTTTTAATCTTGCGACCGTACTCCCCAGGCGGTCGACTTCACGCGTTAGCTGCGTTACCAAGTCAATTAAGACCCAACAACTAGTCGACATCGTTTAGGGCGTGGACTACCAGGGTATCTAATCCTGTTTGCTCCCCACGCTTTCGTGCATGAGCGTCAGTGTTATCCCAGGGGGCTGCCTTCGCCATCGGTATTCCTCCACATATCTACGCATTTCACTGCTACACGTGGAATTCTACCCCCCTCTGACACACTCTAGCCGTGCAGTCACAAATGCAATTCCCAGGTTAAGCCCGGGCATTTCACATCTGTCTTACACAACCGCCTGCGCACGCTTTACGCCCAGTAATTCCGATTAACGCTCGCACCCTACGTATTACCGCGGCTGCTGGCACGTAGTTAGCCGGTGCTTATTCTTCAGGTACCGTCAGCAAACCAGGCTATTCGCCCGACCCTTTTCTTCCCTGACAAAAGAGCTTTACAACCCGAAGGCCTTCTTCACTCACGCGGCATTGCTGGATCAGGGTTGCCCCCATTGTCCAAAATTCCCCACTGCTGCCTCCCGTAGGAGTCTGGGCCGTGTCTCAGTCCCAGTGTGGCTGATCGTCCTCTCAGACCAGCTACTGATCATCGCCTTGGTAGGCCTTTACCCCACCAACTAGCTAATCAGCTATCGGCCGCTCCACGAGCGTGAGGCCATAAGGTCCCCCACTTTCATCCGTAGATCGTATGCGGTATTAGCCAATCTTTCGACTGGTTGTCCCCCTCTCCTGGGCACGTTCCGATATATTACTCACCCGTTCGCCACTCGCCATCAGGGTTGCCCCCATGCTGCCGTTCGACTTGCATGTGTAAAGCATGCCGCCAGCGTTCAATCTGAGCCAGGATCAAACTCTTCAGTTCAATCTCTTGCTTTCGCTTCTCAAGGTCACATCTCTGCAACCCCTCTCGCTCTCAAAATACTGACAAGGTCCTTCTCTCGAAGTCCTTACTTTCTCTTGCGAACGTTTGTCTACTTCTCTTCCCTCTCAACAAACGTCCACACTTATCATCTGTCTTCTTTTTAAAGATCGTCTCACCTACTTCTCCACAACCTCCGATAAAGCGTTTTGTTTATCAGCAGCTGAGAAATGAAATTATGCCACTCTCCCACTACACTGTCAAGCACCTCAACACAACTTTTTTATACATCCTAGAATGCCTGACATCTTCTGCATCATACTGCTGATGCAGCGGAGGTTCGAGATTATGCTGCTCATCACATTTTCCTGTCAAGCCAATTCTGAATACTTGCTATCCCTTTCTGTGGCTTTTTTGCATATATGCTTTCTCCGTTCTTTCTGATTCAGCCTGTCAGCGATGACCACGTCTTCCTGTACAGGAAACGGGCAGAGATTGACATCAAATGGAAAATTGATAAAGTGTCTGACGTTGTCATCATGACACTTTTCTCAGCATCTTTTCAGAAAGTACTTTCATGAGTTTGAAATGCGGTATCGTCGGTTTGCCCAATGTTGGCAAATCCACTCTTTTTAATGCATTAACCAAAGCAGGTATTCCTGCTGAAAATTATCCTTTCTGCACGATTGAGCCGAATGTTGGCATCGTTGAAGTTCCTGATCCCAGACTGGATGAACTGGCTGATATTGTAAAACCGGAAAGAATCGTTCCTGCTGTTGTCGAATTTGTTGATATTGCAGGGCTGGTCGCAGGGGCATCCAAAGGAGAAGGGTTGGGCAACCAGTTTCTTGCCCATATTCGTGAAACAGATGCTATCGTGCAAGTTGTACGCTGCTTCCAGAACGACAATGTGGTACATGTCGCTGGAAAAGTCGACCCATTAAGCGACATTTCTGTTATACAAACGGAACTGGCACTGGCGGATTTGAACACTGTGGAAAGAGTTATACAGCGTGAAATCAAAAAGGCGGGGTCCGGCAACAAGGAATCAGCCCGCTTGTGTGAATTGCTGGAGAAGGTGGCTGCACATCTGAATAAGGCAGAACCTGTCCGTTCCATGGGGCTGGATAAAGATCAAATGGAACTGATCCGGCCACTTTGCCTGATAACCGCCAAACCGACCATGTACGTTGCCAACGTATCAGACGATGGTTTTACAGACAATCCGCTTCTGGATCAGCTGACTCAATATGCAAAAGCACAAAACGCCCCGATTGTGACAATTTGTGCGGCGATCGAATCGGAAATCGTCGAACTGCCGGAGGAAGACCGTGCAGAATTCCTGTCAGACATGGGTATGGATGAACCCGGCCTGAACCGGCTTATTCGAGCAGCATTCAAACTTCTTGGATTGCAGACTTATTTCACGGCAGGGGTCAAAGAAGTGCGCGCTTGGACAATTCATATCGGAGATACCGCACCGAAAGCTGCGGGTGTCATCCATACTGATTTTGAACGCGGATTTATCCGGGCCCAGACTATTTCATTTGAAGACTATATTGCCTGCAAAGGTGAAACAGGTGCCAAGGAAGCCGGAAAAATGCGCGCGGAAGGAAAAGACTATATTGTAAAAGATGGTGATGTACTGAATTTTCTGTTTAACGTTTGAGAAATACGAACGAGTCTTTGACAGACTCAAAAAAGAGGGGCCTTGCCCCTCTTTTTTTATTTGTTCTCGGTCAAGCGAATGAATTTCGCCATTAGTTGCTCGGCTGTTTCCTCATGGTCAGGATTTTTCACAATACAATCCATTGGACAAACCTGCTTGCATTGTGGTTCAGCGTAATGACCAACACATTCCGTAC
>CAVKGJ010000087.1:0-3607 GCA_963655605.1 Oscillospiraceae bacterium | reverse complement strand
TGAAGGTGGTCTGGCTGGCGATAATGGAATCGTCCAGAAAATGGACCATGCCGATCCGGAACTGGAAATCAGCACTGAATCGGTTCTGCATCGAATTCGGAGAAAGAGTTTCTTCCTTTCTCTGATATATGTCCACAGAATGCGTTACAGGCTCACTGAATTGGTGTGCTTTTTTGTTGTAAGAATGTTTTGACTTGTGAGAACATATCAAAGATAGTGGATGTTGGTAGTTCGTAGGTGTTGAAGAACTTTTCAAAAAATGTCAGAATATAAGAATCACACCTCTCCCGCTTAGCTTTGTGATCTGTTGATCAGCAAATGATGCGAATATGGAGAGGTTTTCTTTTTTTGCGGTATAGAACAGTACACAAAGCCATTCAAATCACTGCAAGAACAGGCAGAGCTTCTTATAAGTAGAGGTCTGGTTGGTGAGAAGCGCGAGATATGCGAGCGTTTGCAGCATGTAGGATATTACCGTTTGAGTGCATATTGGTATCCATTCCGTATTCCTGTTGATAGTGCTCATCGTAAAAGTGAGCTTTTCCCCGGCACAACCCTTACAAGGGTTTGGAACCATTATCGATTTGACAGAAGACTGTGCCTTTTGTTGCTTGATGCCATTGAGCGGATAGAAGTCGCTCTTCGGGCAGCAATCGCATACAGATTCGCAGAATTCTCAGGGCCTTTCGGATATGAAACCTTGTTGCCGGCAAATGTGATTGAAAAGATAAAAATCAATGCTTCACTAAAAAAGCAATATGATTTTGTCACTCATTTTGCTGGGAAATACAGTGGCGATTACTTGCCGGTCTGGATGGCTGTCGGGGTAATGGATTTCGGTGATTTATCATCTTTTCTGAATTCATTGGGAAACGATATTCAGAAAAAATTGCCAATGATCTTGGCATTCATACAGAACTGTTACGCTCGTGGATCGGAGCACTTCGTCTTATCCGGAATGCTTGCGCGCATCATGCACGTGTATGGAACAAAATGTGGGGAATTTCTCCCAAGAAGCACAAGGCATGGGGTGGGTATATCTATGATAAAAAACCGGAGAAATGGATACGCCATCAAAATGCAAGCATGCCATTTCAAACCAGAAAAACAGGTTATATCCTGCTTATCTGCCGTTTTCTTCTAAGGAACATATCCGGGAGCACAAAATGGAAAGAACGGGTGGAAAACCTGTTTGATGAATTCAGTGACTTGTCTGTTGATTCAAATATGGGACTACCTGAATATTGGCGGCAACATCCGCTATGGAAGTGACTCTCCAGCTTCTCACGGTTTCTGAGGTAGCCAGCCTGAGTTGATTCGGGTATCTCTGACACAATTTTCTCTCATCGTATCAAGAGCTGCTGCCACATCGCGAATGTCGGCACTCAACGGTTTACCTGACATCGGAACAGGAAAAGTACCGATAGAGCGCTGCGTATAAGCCGTCGCTTCCTTGATTCCCAAGGCGTGGCACACTTCCTTGAAAGACAGCCTGGGCTTGTTATATATCGCAAGTAACATAGTTGTACTAGTTCAGATTACATTTGACAGTCAGGACTTGCTGCAAGTGGTTTTTTCCAGTTTGATAGAGGTGTGAATCTTTATCAAAAGGCGAAAGCCGAAAGGAAAAAACCATGAGCAGTATGTCTCAAAACATCATCAAACACAAACCCGGTCTTTTGAATCTTGCTCAGGAACTTGGCAACATATCAAAAGCCTGCCAGGTGATGGGACTGTCAAGGGATACCTTCTATCGATACCGGAACGCTGTCCAGCAGGGAGGTGTCCGTTCAAAATATCCAATGTCTTTCTTCCAGCTCATCCCACAGCGACAATGCTGTAACCCGATGAACTGCTACTTCATTTTGCGTCTGCAGTTCGGGTACACCTTGTTGCTCTTACCAATTATCCTCAGTTCTCCAGGCTGTTCTCATTCAGCAGGAAATCATAGACGCTCATAATCAACACGCCTGACTCATTGTAATACGGTGCAGGCGTATCTTTGGTAATAATGATTCGCTTGAAGAAATCTCCGGTCAGCATCAAGGATCGCAGCTCCTGCTCCATTTTAGCCTGATCCGGAATCGCATAAGCGGACTGGATATAATAACGCTTTGAACCTTTGTTGCAGACAAAATCAATTTCCAGCCGTTTGCGGATGCTGTTGCCTTTCTCATTGCTGTCGTACTGCACGATAACACCCACATCCACATTGAAGCCCCTCATTTTCAGCTCATTGAAGATGATATTCTCCATGCTGTGGGTTTCCTCTATCTGACGGAAATTCAACCGTGCTTTGCGAAGCCCCATATCCGTAAAATAATATTTTACAGGCGTATCAATGTATTTCTTTCCCTTCACATCATAGCGAATTGCACTGTCAATCAGGAAAGAATCACAGAGATAGTCAATATACCGCTTGATCGTCGCATTGCTGATCTTCTTTTTCTTAACCGTCTGAAATGTTGCAGACAGCTTTTCTGGATTGGTCAGAGAACCGATGGTCGAGGACAGAATGTTCAGAAGCTCTTCCAGCTCTGCTTTGTTGCGAATGTTGTGCCGTCCGACGATATCGGAAATATAGGTCTCCTCAAAGAGAGATTTCAAAAACGCGATTTTCTGATCCGGAGTAGTAAACTCAAGCACCAAAGGGATGCCGCCATAGAGCATATACTCATTCCAACCATCCTGCTTCGCACCCTGATAGACTGACATGAATTCAGCAAAGCTCAGTGGATACAATATGCACTTCGTCACCACGTCCACGGAACTCAGTAATGACATCCTTGGAGAGAAAACGAGCGTTGCTTCCGATTACATATACGTCCACATTTTTCATGCGTATCAGGCTGTTGAGAACGGATTCAAATTCACCAAGCAGCTGCACCTCGTCAAACAGAACATAGTACATGCCATCGTTCTTAATTCGTTCCTTCAAATGCGGATACAGGACATCCGGATCACGCAGCTGTTTGTTTTCAAAAGCATCAAAAGCAATCCCGATGATGTGTTCTTCATCTACGCCCTCTGACAGCAGATGTTCCTTAAAAAGCGTAAAGAGAAGATACGACTTGCCGCACCTGTGCATACCGGTTATGACCTTAATGAGACCGTTGATGCTGTTTTACGACTCCTCTATGAAAGATTTTTGCGGTTTACTACAAAAATCTTTCATAGCATTCATACATCAAAATCCGGAATCAACTCCGGCTCATCAAATTCCTTGTCTGTCATCTGCGTGAGCTTGGAAAGCGCTGATTCTGTCAACGTCAGCAGCTCTGTTTCATCATTTTCCAGATAACGTTTCATTTCCGTGAGTTTCTGCATCAGCCCGGAATTGGGTCAGGATTGCGACCATGTTCAGTGATGAAGGAGAAATACGGAGAGTCATTGATACGACCAATGCCATTGAATCGGTCAACAGCGTCATCAGGAAAGCCACCCACCGTCATAAAATGTTCCCGGATGATGAAGCAGCCATGAAGGTGGTCTGGCTGGCTATCATGGAATCGTCCAGAAAATGGACCATGCCGATCCGGAACTGGAAATCAGCGCTGAATCGGTTCAGCATCGAATTCGGAGAAAGGGTTTCTTCCTTTCTCTGATA
>CAVKGJ010000086.1:0-17243 GCA_963655605.1 Oscillospiraceae bacterium | reverse complement strand
AGATTGTACCGGATGTCCTGATTGTCTTCGATAATGAGGATTTTTGCCATTTGGTTCCTCCAGGCAATTATCTGTTTGTTAATCCGTTTTTAACAGTCGTTATTCTGTTTTCACAATCCATTTACAGAGTGTTTCGCCATCCTGTTCCATAGTACTTGTATTGACAGTTTGTGATGTGGAGGAACAGACGTGGCAGACAGTGACAACTTGCATCAGACTCCGGCGAAATCCTGTTCCGGCCGTTCGCTGGTACGATGGCTGACACGAAAAATAGTATATGAGTCAACTGAATTTTACGACAGTTTGATGATTGTCGTGCCATTGTGGTTGCTGATGTATTTTGTTTTTTCCGGTTTTCCGGATCTTGACCGGTTTGTAACCGGTGTATTGTTCGGGGGCAATGGCGTCTGGTTCGGCGAGCGTCTTTTTTTCATTGAAACCGTCGTCGGATGGGGAGCATGGCTTGTTCCTGCAGGTGTTGCATCCATTGCATTGGCATGCTACGCCATTTCTTTCAGGCAAGGAGAGAATGGACGGTTTTATATCTGGCGGAATCATCTGCTTTATCTGGCAGGTACAGTTGCAGCATGTTTTCTCGCCGTTGCCATTTTCCGGTATTTTTCCACGGATTACGGCCCATTCGTCTTGTCGGTTTGTGGCAGCACCATATCCGGATCCGGAAGATATTTCCCTGTCGGCAATGTTTTCTGTCTGTTCGCGCTGTATTTCGTTTTCCGTGATACGTATCCGCGGCTGGCACGGCTGATTCTGTCGGTCGTCCTGTTTCTTGGCGTTGCATGTACCGTAATGGAAATGGCCGGCGGCAGGCAGTTCCTTTCCGGAAATCTGGTGACGCTTGTCATGGACTGGTCCATTTGTGCCGTTTTGTACCGTCTTTCTTTAGGCAGGATTCTAGGGCCGAAACCGTTGCTGTTGCCACGGCATCAGCCAACGCTGGTGGCGGTTACGGTGGTGTACTGGCTAGTTTTTTTCAATCGCGTCCTTTTCGGACATATCCTGTCCCAGCGTGGGCTGGCGACAATGGATGTCCTTTTGCAGGTTGCCAGTGTATTTGCGTTGTTGTCGCTGGGATTTTTCGCTGTATTGAACCTGGTCGTTTTCCCGGGAGTGCTGAAGGGCATCCTGGCGATCCTGACATTGACGGCTGCGATAGCCAATTATTTTTCACTGCATTATGGTGTCGTAGTCAATACGGACATGATCAATAATGTTCTCGCGACCGATTTGTCGGAAGCAGGGGAATTGCTGGATTTTTCCATGTGTGTCGAAGTGCTTTTTGGCGCACTGCCATTGCTTTTCATTATTGTCAAAAGCCCGATTGTCCATGAAAAATTGCTGGGAAGACTGCAATGGGCTGCCGGTTTGAGTATCGGGGCCTTTTTGCTGGGAGGAACAGTTCTTCTGGTTTCTTTTCAGGGATTCGCATCTCTGGTTCGTGGCGAACCGGTCGTCCGACACATGATTACACCGCTGAATGTCGTCAGTGCAACGGTCAGGGCCACACTGTCCGATGCCCGGGCGGGAACGGCGCGTCCACGCAAAGTTATCGATGAAAATCCCGGGTTGGGACCTACATGGCGGCAGCAGCGCGGGGCGCTGACTGTCGTGGTGGTAGGAGAAACAGCACGACTGGCAAACTGGGGATTGGGCGGTTATAAACGCAATACGACCCCGGAACTGTCGAGAAGAAACGTTTATGCTTTCAGGGAAACAGTTTCCTGTGGAACCAGTACGGATGTTTCGTTGCCTTGCATGTTCAGTCGTACAGGAAGGGTGGATTATGACCGGAAACGGATTCTGGAAGAAGAGAGTCTTTTGCCGGTTTTGCAAAGGGCTGGACTCAGGGTTTTCTGGATGGATAACCAGTCCGGATGCAAGGGGGTATGCGACGGTGTCCCCGAATTGAAGATCAACAGGAATATGGCAGGCAAACTGTGCAAAAACGGACGCTGTCTGGATGGGGCGTTGCTTGCGGGACTGGATACTCATGCTATTTTGAATCCTCATGGCGGAACGGTGCTTTTTTTGCACCAGCTCGGCAATCACGGGCCATCCTATTTCCGTCGTTATCCCCGTGATTTCGAGGTATTCAGGCCAGCATGCAAGGATGACAAATTGCAGAACTGTTCGAAAGAGGAAATTGTCAATGCCTATGACAATGCCGTTCTTTATACCGATTATGTTTTGTCCGGTCTTATCGATTGGTTGGCGGGCATGCGTGATCTGGATACGGCCTTGTTGTATGTCAGTGACCACGGAGAGTCGCTGGGCGAGAACAATCTTTTTCTGCATGGAGCTCCGTGGATGATCGCGCCGAAAGAACAGACACGGGTTCCCATGTTCCTGTGGCTCTCTGACAGCTACCGGGAACGTCTGGGGCTGGATGAGGCGTGCATGCGCAAGACGGTCGCCGGGGAGCAGGCCAGCCACGATATGCTCTATTCCAGTCTGTTGGGGCTTCTGGATGTGAAATCATCCACTTATAACGGAAAGCAGGATTTTACACATGCATGCCGCAATCCCGGTCTGGCATTGCAGGTTGCTCGGACACGAGCTTTGTCGGGAGGCCATGCAAAAAACAGAAAATGAATTTCGTTTGGCAGCATTCACAGGACGGGTCAGGAAAATCCCTTGCAACGGCAGAAATGGATCCGCTTCGGAAAGCAGGCAGGCCATCGTTTATGACGTTTCAATGGAAATTTTGCAGCGTTATAATTTGTGAAAACAATTTCATTAATCAGATGCCATGAAGTATTCAGACAGAATTCTCAATACACCTTCTTCTTTCATTCGCGACATCCTGAAAGTACTCGATGCACCGGATATCATTTCGTTCGCCGGCGGTTTGCCCAATCCGGTTTCTTTTCCGATTGATGCACTGAAAAACGCTATTGATGAGGCCATTCGGAAGAATGGCAGCAAGCTGTTTCAGTATGCCACCACGGAAGGTTATCTTCCGCTCCGTGAACTGATTGCGGAAAAGTACCGCAGGAGATTCGGCCTGGATATCAAATCCGGGGATATCCTGATTACCAACGGGTCACAGCAGGCGCTGGAACTGATCGGCAAGGTTCTTCTGAACAAGGGGGACAAGGTTCTGATGGAAGAACCGGGATATCTGGGTGCCATTCAGGCATTTTCGTTGTGCGAACCGGAATTCCTGTCTGTTGCACTGGAGGAAGATGGCCTTGATCTTGAAAAACTGGAGAAAGTCCTAAAAGACAATCCGGTCAAGCTGATTTATACGGTACCCAATTTCCAGAATCCGACAGGATTGACGTATTCGATGGAAAAAAGGAAGGCCATCAGGGAGTTGCTCTCGAAATACGATATTGCCCTTATCGAAGACGATCCCTATGGCGAATTGCGTTTCAGGGGAGAGTCACTTCCTTATATTGGCGCGGGGTATCTGGAAAACAGCATTTTGCTCGGTTCTTTTTCCAAAACCGTCACACCGGGGATGCGGCTGGGATTTTTGATCACCCGAAATGCCCAGTTGATGCGTTATCTGGTGACAGCAAAACAGGGAAGCGATCTTCATACCAATATTTTCACCCAGTATGCCATCCACGAATATCTGATGGACAACCCGTATGAGGAACATGTCAGGAAGATCGTGGAACTTTACAGAACACAGGCCGGTTCCATGCTGGATGCCATGAGCAGATATTTCCCGGAAACGGTTTCTTACACAAGACCGGAAGGGGGCATGTTTATCTGGGCGACCTTGCCAGAGGGACAGTCGGCTCTTGAACTGTTTCCCAGAGCCATGGAACAGAAAGTAGCGTTCGTTCCCGGCGATCCTTTCTATGTTTCGAGACGGAACGTGAATACATTGCGCCTGAATTATACCAATGCCACCCCGGAAATCATCACCGAAGGTATCAGGCGGCTGGGAGGCATTCTCTGAAATATAAGGTTCATGTATGAAAAAAGCGCGAAATCCATTCGCGCTTTTTGGGGCATGTCATCAGACCGGACTGAGCCAGTGGGCGTATTTCGGTGCTTTCCCAGAAACGACATCGAAAAAGAGAGATTGTATTTTTTCGGTGACGGGGCCGCGCGAACCAATACCGATCTGGCGGTTGTCCACTTCACGAATGGGTGTGATTTCGGCTGCCGTTCCACTGAAAAAGGCTTCGTCAGCACAATAGACCTCGTCGCGGGTGATCCGTTTCTGGATGACTTCGATACCCAGATCATTGGCCAGTGTGATGACGGCGTCACGGGTGATGCCGTCCAGACAACTGGCCAGATCCGGGGTATAGAGTTTGCCGTTCCTGACGATGAAAACGTTTTCGCCGGAACCTTCGGAAACGAATCCTTCCGTATCGAGAAGCAATGCCTCATCGTATCCACAGGACGTCGCTTCCTGATTGGCCAGAATGGAATTGATGTAATAGCCGGATGCTTTGGCACGAACCAGCGATACATTGACGTGGTGACGGCTGAAGGAAGATACCTTGACACGGATGCCCTTGCTGATGCCGTCTTCTCCCAGATAGGCTCCCCATGGCCATGCGGCGATGGCGGTATGGATAGTATTGTTTTTGGCGGATACGCCAAGTGCTTCCGAACCGACCCAGATGATGGGGCGGATGTAGCCCGATTCCAGATGGTTTTCACGAATGACCTGTTTCTGGGCTTCCATGAGCGTATCCATGTCGTACGGGACATTCATCTGGAAAATCTTGGCGGAGTTCAAAAGCCGTTTCGTGTGTTCGGCAAGACGGAAAATGGCAGTTCCTTTTTCTGTCTTGTATGCGCGCACACCTTCAAATACCGACATGCCGTAATGCAAGGAATGTGTCAATACATGTATTGTGGCACTTCGCCAGTCGATCAGTTTCCCGTCCTGCCAGATTTTTCCGTCACGGTCGTGCATGGATGACATGAGATTTCTCCTGAATTCCAGTCAAAAATTTTATTTTAATCGAATAAAAATTCCCGGCAATCAATTTATGGATTTCATGCGGTACGGGTGTGACTTTTTTGATGATGGAACGGAGCATTCAGTCGGGTTCAAAATGGCTTTTCATGGACAGGGTACGGTAAAATAACAGTATTCTTTCACACTCAATGACCATACTGCCATGCAATCCGATTCTTCATATAAACGTTTGACAGACCTGGCGGATAAAGGCGCGCTGCAGGGAAAACGCGTTTTTATCCGTTCCGATTTGAATGTCCCGCGCGATGCCGGCGGCAACATTACGGAGGATACCCGTATCCGTGCTTCGATCCCTGCCATCGAGATGGCTCTGAAAGGGGGCGCTGCCGTCATGGTGACATCTCATCTCGGTCGTCCCAAGGAAGGAGTTTTCACGCCAGAGGAATCGCTTGCGCCAGTTGCGAAACGCATGTCCGAATTGCTGGGACAGCCGGTCAAGCTTGTCCGTGACTGGGTCAATGGTGTTGATGTAGAACCCGGCCAGGTCGTTTTGCTGGAAAATGCCCGTTTCAACACAGGCGAAAAGAAAAACAGCGATGAACTTGCCAGAAAGATGGCGGCTCTGTGCGATGTGTATGTCAATGATGCGTTTGGAACGGCTCATCGTGCGGAGGCGACGACATATGGTATTGCCAGGTATGCACCGGTTGCCTGTGCCGGTCCTCTGTTGGCAGCGGAACTCGATGCCCTGTCGAAGGCGATGGTCAATCCTTATCGTCCCATGATGGCCATCGTCGGCGGTTCCAAGGTATCGGGAAAACTGGAAGTTCTGAGAAAACTGGCCGATAAGGTGGACAGTCTGATTGTCGGAGGGGGGATCGCCAATACGTTTTTGCTTGCGGCCGGTTATCCGGTAGGGCGTTCGCTTGTCGAGGAGGATCTTGTCGAGGAAGCCAGGTCGATCATGGCCATGATGAAATACAGGAAAGCATCGGTGCCGTTGCCGGTCGATGTGGTTTGTGCCCGGGAATTTGCTGCCAGCGCACCGGCAATGGTCAAGAAAGTGACCGATGTCGGGGCGGACGACATGATTCTGGATATTGGTCCCGAGACCGCGAAAAATTATGCTGCGCTGATTTCGAAAGCGGGTACCGTTGTCTGGAACGGACCGGTTGGCGTTTTCGAATTCGACCAGTTTGGCGGAGGCACAAAAACGGTTGCGGAAGCGATTGCCGACTCCAATGCCTATTCGCTGGCCGGAGGAGGGGATACGCTGGCGGCTATTGCCAAATACCATATCGCCGATAAAATCGGTTACATTTCCACCGGAGGGGGCGCTTTTCTCGAATTTCTGGAAGGAAAGATATTGCCCGCCGTTGACATTCTGATGCAACGGGTCAATTGACATCCTCCCGTCCCCCTGCCTGAAGGAGTGCTTGCGTTCCATGTTGAGTGTAAATACATACATACAATGGAGAGAGATTCCTGCCGAGTCGGAATGCTTGCGTTCCGGTCTCCTCGGTGGGTTCCTGCTTCAACGAGACTGCCCGGAGAAAAAGGCTTGGTTTTCGCCACAAATATTCCTACAACGGGGAATTTTGCGGTATCGAACCAACTCCATATTCCCACAAGTCTCACGATCTTTCCACAGGCTGGCACGGCATGCGCTGCCACCTGTGATGAGTTTAACACAGAAAAGAGAAGAGAAGTTTTTAGTACACAGGATCGCTTCGCTATCCGCTTCTTATATCCTCGTCCTTTAGGACGAGGATATAAGAAGCTTTCGATAAATATATTCAAGGAGAAACTGATGTCAATTGTATCCATGCGTCAATTGCTGGATCATGCCGCTGAAAACGGTTATGGATTGCCTGCATTCAATGTCAATAATCTGGAACAGGTACAGGCCATTATGGAGGCCGCATCCGAGGTCAATTCGCCCGTGATCATGCAGGCTTCGGCCGGTGCCAGACGGTATGCAGGGGAACCTTTTCTCCGTCACCTGATTGAAGCGGCGGTCGAAGCCTATCCGGATATTCCTGTCGTCATGCATCAGGATCATGGACAGTCTCCGGCAGTTTGCATGACTGCTATCCGTTCGGGGTTCAGTTCCGTCATGATGGACGGTTCCCTGATGCCGGATGGAAAGACCGCTGCCACTTATGAATACAATCTTGATGTAACGAAAGAGGTGGTCAGATTCTCACATGCGGTCGGCATCACGGTCGAGGCGGAACTGGGTGTTCTGGGGTCACTTGAAACGATGAAAGCCGACAAGGAAGACGGTATCGGTGCGGAAGGCACCATGACTCGGGAACAGCTTCTGACCAATCCGGATCAGGCTGTTGATTTTGTGAAGGAAACACAGTGTGACGCTCTGGCGATCGCGATCGGAACTTCGCATGGCGCCTACAAGTTCACCCGCAAGCCGACTGGTGACATTTTGGCAATCGACCGCCTGAAAGAAATTCATGCAAGGCTTCCAAATACACATCTTGTCATGCACGGATCTTCTTCGGTACCCCAGGAACTGCTGGCTGTCATCCGCGAGTTTGGTGGCGACATTCGGGAGACATACGGTGTGCCGGTCGAGGAATTGCAGGAAAGCATCAGATTCGGCGTACGAAAAATCAATATTGATACGGATATCCGTCTTGCCATGACCGCTGCCATTCGTCGTTACCTGGCACAGAATCCGTCGCATTTCGATCCTCGTGAATATCTGAAAGCAGCGAAAGAAGAAGCGAAAAAAATGTGCATGTCGCGTTATATCGCTTTCGGCAGTGCGGGACAAGCATCGAAAATCAGGCCGATGCCACTGGAAAAGATGGCGGAAAAATATAAAAAAGGCGAACTCGCCCAAATCGTGAAATAATATTGTTTTTCAGGAAAAGTAGCACAATATGCAGGTGCGGTCACATCCGGACGCACCTGCGCTGTTTTGATGATGAGTAGGAAATGGCAGACAATAATGAAAAACTGATCGGAATCGTGATGGGATCCACTTCCGATTGGGATGTAATGAAAGAAGCGGCAAAAATGTGCCGTGATTTTGGCATTTCGTTTGATGCACGCGCACTGTCGGCGCATCGCACACCGGACGAACTGGGGGAATGGATCGCCAACATGGAAAAACGCGGATGCAAGGCTTTTATTGCGGGCGCGGGCGGTGCGGCTCATCTTGCGGGTGTCGTGGCATCGCATACCATTTTGCCGACTTTCGGTGTTCCGATCCCATCCAAATATATGAAGGGGCTGGATTCGCTGCTGGCGACGGTCCAGATGCCGAAAGGCATTCCGGTTTCAACACTGGCGATCGGAGAAGCGGGAGCAGCCAATGCGGCTCTGGCTGCTATCTCCATGCTGGCAATCAATGATGATGGCCTGAAGAAGAAACTGATTAATTTTCGTATGAAACAATCGGAAAAGGTCCGCAAGGCTACTTTACCGGAACTGGATTGACAGGAGTATTTCAATGTCGGGTTTAATGAAGACCAATCTCAAGTCCCTTCCTCTTTTGCATAGAGGAAAAGTCAGGGATATTTATGCAGTCGGTGATGACAAGATGCTGGTTGTCCAGACCGATCGCCTGTCTGCATTTGACGTGATTATGGAAGATCCTATTCCGGACAAGGGCCGTATCCTGACAGCCATGTCAAATTTCTGGTTCAGGAAGTTCGGAAATCTCATGCCCAATCATATGACGGATATTGATCCCGAGTCACTGGTTGCGCCGGAAGAACGCGATCAGGTCAGGGGACGGGCGATTGTCGTCAGAAAATTCAAGCCATTGCCGATCGAAGCGATTGTCCGTGGATATATTATCGGAACCGGCTGGAAGGACTATCAGAAAACCGGAGCCGTTTGCGGCATCAGGTTGCCGGAAGGTTTGCAAGAGGCCCAAAAACTTCCTGAAGTGATTTTCACGCCGTCCACCAAAGCAGCTGTCGGCGAACATGACCAGAATATTTCATTTGAAAAAATGAAGGAAATCGTGGGTGCCGATATTGCGGAAAAAGTTCGTGATCTGGCAGTCACTCTGTATAAGGAAGCTGCGAGCTTTGCGGCAACCAAAGGCATTCTGATTGCAGATACCAAATTTGAATTCGGTATAGATGAAGACAGGAATGTCTATCTGATTGATGAAATCCTGACACCGGATTCGTCGCGTTTCTGGCCTGCGGTCAGCTATAAGGTCGGCATGTCCCCTCCTTCTTTCGACAAGCAGTATGTCAGAGACTGGCTGGAAACACAGCCGTGGGACAAGAAGGCCCCGGCTCCTCGTTTGCCGGAAGATGTCGCCCGGAAAACGACGGAAAAATACAATGAAGCGTTACGTCTGCTGACTGCCTAGAAGCATGATGGAAAATTCGGACGATATTCTGGCAGCCGCCCGGATTCTGGAATCCGGGCGGCTGGTTGCCTTTCCGACAGAAACTGTTTACGGATTGGGTGGGGATGCGGAAAATCCTTCGGCCATTGCGGCGATTTATGCAGTGAAAGACCGTCCGTCGGATCATCCGCTTATCGTGCATGTCGCGCCTGAAGCGGATATCGGTTATTGGGCATGCCATATTCCGGATGAGGCCATGAAGCTGGTAAACGTTTTCTGGCCGGGGCCTCTGACGCTGATTCTGAAGCGTGCATCCCATATTCCTCCGAATGTCGCCGGCGGGCAGGATTCGATTGGTCTGAGATGCCCGTCCCATCCGGTTGCGCAAGCCTTGTTGCGGTCGTTCAGACAGGGCCGGGGAGGTGTGGCAGCGCCGTCGGCGAATCGTTTCGGTCATGTAAGTCCGACAACAGCACAGCATGTCAGGGATGAGTTTGGAGAAGATAAGCGTTTGAGGATCATTCTGGATGGAGGACAGAGTGAAGTCGGGATAGAATCGACCATTCTGGATCTTTCTCGTATGGAATCGGTCGGGCCCGTTTTGCTCCGCCCGGGAAAGATCGGTTCCAAGCAGATCGCGGAGGTGATCGGTATTTTGCCCAAAGCTCCCGATCGTGATGCACCGCGTGCGTCCGGAACGCTAGCATCCCATTATGCACCGAGTATACCGGTTGCGGTCATCTCGTCAGACCGATTGCTGCGGACGCTTGTACAACTGGAAAACAGGGGATGCAGGGTTGCATTGCTGCATTTTTCTTCCTTGCCTGCCGAACGCAAAATGGCGCTGACAGCGGAAATCGGATTGTTTTGTGCATTTGAGGTATATGCCCATCAGCTATATGCTTCATTGCGGAAACTGGATCAGTCTGGTGCGGACGTGATTGTGGTCGAGGCGACGCCGGATACCGAAGTCTGGAGAGGCGTGAATGACAGGCTGGCACGTGCAGCCTGTCATGGTCAGAGTATCGTTGAACGACTGCTTGAGCCGTAATGGAATGAACAGTACCGTTTCGCCAGTGTGGTTTCTGTTCCGGCGAAACGGCGGGAAAGTTTCTAGACCATAGGTATCAGGTCAGGGTAGGCTATCTGCTGGGCTTTCGGTGGTAGTTGTTCTTTTTTCACTTTGAAAACCAGAACAGGAATAGGGCTTGCCGTAATGACTTGTGTCGCGACGCTGCCAAGAAGCATTTTTTCCCAGCCAGCACGTCCGCGGGATGCCATGTAAATCAGGTCGCATCCGTTTTTTTCTGCGGCGGATACGATATACAGTGCGGGTGAATTGGAGATATAAGTCTGTTCCGTCAATTTGATGCTTGCTTTCGCTGCAGCATCACGGATCGGTGTCATGAATTCCCTTGCTGCTCTCTTGACCGCTTTTTCGTATTCTTCGTTGGTTGGCCAGTGATTATCCATTTTTACATGGGCGAAATCGAAAACCGCAGCCTGATTTTCGCCGGCGACAAAAACACAAATCACTTCGGCGCCTACTTTCTTTGCGAGCTCGATACCTTCCAGTGCCGCCTGAGTTGCCAATGCGGAGCCGTCAGTCGGAATGAGTATTTTCTTGAACATGATATTCTCCCTGAGTAATCAGTTGTTGGACTGAACTGCTGTGACAGGCTATATTGTTAGGAGTTTGTTTTTTGCCTGGAAATACTGTACTGCACCTATCAATGGCAATTTTATTGTTAAGTATTTTGAACAGACAGTCAATGTCGGATCATTTAATTTCTGTTTCCGTTTTTTGCAGAAAACAGACCGAAATCCGGTTGCCGGAAAATTTACCAGTGAGAACAAATATGCGGGATGGAGCAGTTGCGGAAGAGAGAGTGATTGGATTGTATCGGTCAACAAGGAATATTGCCGGTTGTTGACAGGAATTTCCCGGAAGACGAAAATCAGCTGCCATTTGGCAAGAAACCGAAGAGACATGACTGACCATCAGTATGATACCGGAAGGCATCTTTTACAGGATGAGGACACATTCGATATCTGCTGTCCGAAACAGTCCGGATATATTGTGAAAAATGCTTGCAATGTAACCGTTTCGCCGAAGATGGAAGAGACGGCGAAACGGCATGAGGCGCGATTATACTTCCGGGAAATAATCCGTATATTTTGGAAGCTGTTCTTTTTTCACCTTATATACCAGAACAGGAATCGGACTTGAAGCGATGACCTTGGATGCAATGCTGCCCAGCAGCAGTTTTTCCCAGCCTGTATTACCGCGGGAGGCCATGAAAATCAGATCGCATCCATTTTTTTCAGCAGAATTGATAATGGATGTCGACGGTGATTTGGATATGTAGGTTTCTTCGCCAAACTTGACACCGGCATTTGATGCGGCTTCGCGAATGGGTGTCATGTATGTCTTTGCTGTCTCTGTAACCATTTGTTTGTATTCACTGTCGGTTGGCCAGTGGATTTCCTGTTTGGCATGAGGGGAGAAAGCGAAAGCAGTCGACTGGTTTTCAGCGGCGACATAAACGCATACTACTTCAGCGCCTGCCTTTTGTGCGTAATCAATACCTTCCAGTGCAGCCTGGGTTGCCAAGGCAGAACCATCGGTAGGGATGAGTATTTTCTTGAACATGATTTTTCTCCCTGAATAGTCAATATAAAGCAGAATTGCCGTTAAAACGGTTCTATTCTGTACAAACGTTGTTTACGGAATATTAAACACGCATTAAACAAGTACGTACTGTTTCATTTTTATGTCTTTTATATTGAGCGTCAATTCGTAATAAATTGATATATATTTCAATTTTTATGTGCATGACAAAAAACTTTTTTAAAAACAGTTTATTATTATTTGCGGATGAGTGCCTTGATGAACCTGATATTTGAAATTAGTTGGAGATTGGTCATATGAAATCTGAGAAAGCGACTCTTGGTGGCGGTTGTTTTTGGTGTCTGGAAGCCGTTTATCAGCAGTTCAAGGGAGTCATCAATGTCGTATCCGGTTATGCGGGGGGACATGTGAACAATCCGTCCTATCTGCAGGTTTGCGAGGGAACGTCGGGACATGCGGAAGTCGTTCAGGTTACGTTTGACGCGGATATCATTGGTTACAGAGATATATTGAATGTCTTTTTTGCTATTCATGATCCGACGACATTGAACCAGCAGGGAAACGATATCGGTCCCCAATACAGATCCATTATTTTTTACCATTCGGCGGAGCAGGAAAGGATCGCAAAGGAGGTTATGGTCGCCGTGAGGGATATCTGGACGGCACCTCTAGTCACAGAGCTGGTGCCATTTACCGTTTTTTATCCTGCAGAGCATTTCCACAAGGATTTTTATCGCATGAATCCGCAGCAGGGTTATTGCGTTTATGTGATTGAACCCAAACTGGCGAAATTCAGGGAAATGTTTGCGGGCTATCTGAAGGATGAAAAGTGAAAAACCCGGCAAAGCCGGGTTTTTCGCAACAAGATGAAGACGGACTCAGTCCTTGTTCCCGTATATATAGTTTCTGGACATGGGCAACAGGGGGGACGTGCGGCCAGCTTTGATGCAGGTGACCTGGAAAATGGCCACGCGGTCAAAAGCAAAGGCATATGAACAACCTGCCAGATAAACACGCCATATGCGGTAGCGTTTTTCATCGGTCAGTTTCTTGACGGCAGAGGTAGCCTTTTCGAAGTTCTCTGCCCAGATGCCGCAGGTTTTTGCATAGTGATGGCGCAGGTTTTCGATGTCGAGCGCTTCCAGTCCAGCTTCCTGCATGTTTTTCAGAACAAGACCGATATGAGGCAGTTCTCCATTCGGGAAGACGTATTTCTCAATGAATTCCCCTCCCCCAAAAGGTGTTTCGCCACTGTCTGGATCACAACTGGTGATACCATGATTCATGGCGATACCGTCATCCTTGAGAAGTTTTTTGATGATCTTGAAATAGTCAACGAGATAACGGAGACCGACATGTTCGAACATACCTACACTGGTAATCCGGTCGAACTGTCCTGTTACATCGCGATAATCCTGAATACGAATGTCGATTCTGTCCTCGAGCCCCTTCTCGCGAACGCGCTGGCGTGCCAGCTCGTACTGGTTTTTGGAGAGTGTAATACCCACGACATTGGCACCGAATTTCTCTGCAGCCCTGATGGCAAGCGCTCCCCACCCGCAGCCGATATCCAGCAGCCGGTCGCCTGGCCGTACCCTTATCTTGGTCAGGATGTGATCAATTTTCTTGATCTGGGCAGTGGCCAAGTCTTCATCGCCATTTTCGAAATATCCGCAGGAATAGACCATGTTGGGATCCAACCACTGCTGATAGAATTCATTGGAAACGTCATAGTGGTAGCCAATGGATTCGGCATCGATCTTGCGGTTATGCTTGCCGCCGAAATAGTGCCTGAATTTGGCGGCGGTTGTCGAGGCCGGTGTATCGAACAGGTCGGCTAGGGAATTACCTATCGTGATCATGTCATTCAAAGTACCTTGCACTTCGATTTTTCCTTCGACATAGGCTGTCCCCAAATTGTCCAGAGTCGGCTTCAGAAGATAGCTCAGGGATGCTAGTTCAGGTATTCTGATAACGACTTTCGGATCTTCGTTTGGATTGAGGTCGTATTTTTGTCCGGTCCAGAGTTCAAGACGCAATGGCAATGGCGACGTTTTCTGGATGTCGTTGACCCAGTTTTGCAATTTTTTTTCCCAGAACACAGTTATCCCTCCCCATCATGGTTTGTTTAATCTGAAAATTCTTTCGTGTACCCGCTCAGTTGCCACTGTTGGGCACGTTATTATTATGATAGATTTTAAATCAGTTTTTTTCTCTCTGTAAGGCATCTTGTCTATTATGTTGGAAAATCGGAAGAACGGAACAGTCAATATGAATTGGTCAGCATATTTTTCGGGAAGTGAGTGATGGCAAGAGATATCGTTCAGATAAGTCCGGTTTTTGTATGCGGTATCGGGCAGGTACTTGAAACATTGGTTGCTGTTTCCTTGTCCGGTAAACTGTTACCTTACTCCGGTATCGTTTGGCAAATTGAAAAGGATCGTATCCGGTTTCACTGATGATGCCGGTACTGTCGTTTGTCGGAGAATAGATATGTTTAGGTAAATCTGTTCGTTTTTTATCGAAAGCTCCGTAAGATTCCGTTGTTCAGGACGAGTATACAAAAAACGGATTGCGAAGCGATCCTGTGTACCAAAACATCCCTTCTCTGTTCTGTGTTAAACTCGTCACAGGTGGCAGGGCATGCCGTGTCGGCTTGTGGAGAGATCATGAAACGTGGGGAAATATGAGGTTGGTCCGATACCGTAAAATTCCCCGTTGTGGGAATATTTGCAGCGAAAACCAGGCCTTTTCCTCCGGACAGTTTCGTTGAAGCAGAAATCCGCTGAGGAGATCAGAGTACGATTGCTCTGACTCAGCAGAAATCTCTCGCCTTCTGGTAGGGGAGGATGTCAAGATGAGAAAATTTCAATGGCAGAAAATTCAGATATGTCTGTCCGTTTCGCCGGCTCGCGCAGACTTTTCGGTACAGAAGGATTCAGACGTCTGCAACAAGCCCATGTCACTGTAATCGGTGTCGGTGGCGTGGGTTCATGGGCCGTCGAGACGCTGGCCAGAAGCGGTGTGGGATATTTGACTCTGATCGATGGAGATGTCGTCGTCGAATCCAATATAAACAGGCAGCTTCAGGCACTGGGCAATACTCTTGGCCGGCCGAAAGTATCGGTACTTGCAGAGCGGATTGCGGAAATCAATCCGTTGTGCCATGTGAATGCCATTCAGCTTTTTCTCACACCTGAAAATATGGATGGATTGATTGGAAAAAACAGGTCCGATTTCGTGATTGACGCTATTGACAGTGCTAGGGACAAGGCCGGGCTTATCGCTTATTGCCGGGATCATGCGATACAGTTGATTACTGTCGGAAGCGCGGGAGGGCAACTGGATCCCACGCAAATTGACATATGTGATCTCTCTAGAACGCAGCAGGAACCTCTGCTGGCAAAGGTACGCAAGCGTCTGCGTTCACAATATGGTTTCCCCCGCAATCCCAAGAACAAGTTCGATATCGATGCGGTTTATTCCCTTGAGCCGGTACGATATCCGGATCGGGAAAATAGCGGAGAAGTGGAAGACGGGAAGATCGCGGGGCTGAATCCTGCGGGATTCGGGACAACTATGGCTGTTACGGCCAGTTTTGGAATGGCTGCCGCATCGTATGTTCTGAAACGCATAGCGGCAGTTTGAGGAACCTGTTGAACGCCGGTGTTCCCATTGGCGAGGATATGCTGCTGGCGTGTTTTGCCGCATGTCGTGGAGCGGCTTCATTGTTCCGTTTTCATCCATGATATGAAAGGCGGGAAGAACAGGGGATCTGGGAACGGCATGTTTTTTTCATACGTTATTTCGTGTCCAGAAAGTGGAAATGGTTGTTTTCTCCTGTTGCCGGAAATGGGCAGAACCGGATTCCGGCAGGCAAAAGTGATGAAATGTTTCAGCTATTTTTCCGGAATATGCAGAGCTGCCGGTAAAAACGGTGAAATGTATTCAGGTTCTTGCTATCGTTTCATGCAGAATATGGTACCGGGGGTGTTTGCCGGGTTCGGCATTCAGGACGGATTGCATCAATGCAAGATGGTTGACGTACCATACTATTGGTTCGGATATTTTCATATCAGCGGGAACCGATTGTCTGGCCAAAGTAATATGAGGCCGGAAAGTTTCTTCTTTGTCCGGGATGTATGAAGGTACTAGAAACTGGCGTGTGGTTCTGTGCAGGTGGATCAATGCCGCGGGAACGGTTGCCGGGCCAATCCAGCCCAGACGGATTTTCGGAAACCAGCCTATTTTGTCCAGTAACAGGCTGAAAGGACTGAATTTCAGACGATCCAGAAAATCGGTTAGTTCTGAAACGACAGAATCAGGCTGGTTGCCCAGGAAAGCAAGTGTCAGGTGCAGATTTTCCGGAGGTGTTTTCCGTCCCGGTATGTTTTTTTGCAGGTTGGTAAGTTGTTTGATAAGCAAATTGTCCGGAAGCAAGGCCAGAAAAAGCCGTTTTGTTGTCGAGTGTTTTTCAGGAACGGATTGATCGGTGAGGTTATATCGCATGGGGAAACATGATGTGTACGATTCGGAAACGGGTTTGTAATTGACAAAAGCCAGTAGGGAAAAATGCTGTGAGTTTTTTATTCACAGGTGGTTTTGTTCGCATTTTCCTGCAATTCCCTGTTTCAGGGAAGATACGGGCTGTTTTCCGTTCTCGGCGATGGGAAGGTGTTTTCGGTAATTGATGGTGCAGATATCGGGCAACAGTTTGTCATCTTGTTTCTCTTGATGATATTTCTTTCCATGCCTGTTTTTCGGTTTTTTCAGCATGACACTCATGCTTGCAGAAAGGATGACCAGGCTGATGCAGTTGCTGAATCAGAATCCGGAAGGACCGGTGATTTCGGATGGCGTCAGTGATGGAACAAGTCCGGAAGCGAATATATAGCTGCATCCCACCAGACGTACCAGAGTGTCAGGATATACAAAAGCGTTGGAGCCAGAACGACTTTGTAAGCGCGTAGGATATAAGAAGATGTGATCTGAATAGCGTCGAAAAAGAGCTGGCTGTATGAAAGAAAAAACCGCATAGTGATAGGAAAATGGCGAGCCAACCCTCCTGTCGTGCTTCCTTGCCTATTTCTTCAAATTTTCCGGTACCGTACAATTGACCGAATATTGGTGCCAGAGCTCTTGCATGACACTGTTCAGGGCGACTAAATGCTGGTGTTGACGGAGGTTCCGACGGCAAGGGCACTCAGATCGGTCATGGAACAGCGCGAGAATAGTTGTATCCGGAACGGAATTAAGAGCCTGTAAAGGATTCTGTGGAAATTCAAAATCTGCTAATTTAGGAGAAAAACCGGAATGGAATTTCCAGCCATGAAGCAAGAAAAGATAGACGGAATCATCAGCCAGCC
>CAVKGJ010000085.1:0-3069 GCA_963655605.1 Oscillospiraceae bacterium | reverse complement strand
AGAGTCACACCTCTATCAAACTGGAAAAACCCACTTGCTGCAAGTCTTAACTGTCAGATGTAATCTGAACTAGTACATATAATGGAATCGTCCAGAAAATGGACCATGCCGATCCGGAACTGGAAATCAGCACTGAATCGGTTCTGCATCGAATTCGGAGAAAGGGTTTCTTCCTTTCTCTGATATATGTCCACAGAATGCGTTACAGGCTCGTCTGAATCTGACAAACAAATACCTCTCAAACCAAGAAAGTGTCCGATGATGTCGAGACTAGTACACCTTACAGGAACGTTTTTTCTGATGTGTGGAAAAATTCCGCGAAACGCTTTGCCATATTCCGGGATATTTTTCTTGATCCCCGTTCCATTTCGGATATGTGATTCTGTTTGACACCAATCGCTACAGCAAGCTGTTCTTGAGTCAAGTCTTCACGATAACGGAAACCTTGCAGAATGATACCGGGTGTTGACGGACCCAATACCTCATCAGCAGAATAAAGCTTGTTATCTTCATCGTCCTGTTTGTCCGCGACGATTTCCAGAATAGCCCGGATGGCTTTCTCGATTTTAATGGCCTCGCAATCTGGGACGGTAAAACTGAATCTAGTCAATCCTGTTGTAGTTGATTCCTTCATGAGTTCCGACATATCTGACCTCAATAACATTGATTTCATTGTTTTCAACCCGCCAAACGGCAACATAACACGGGCGGTTCTTGTTCAGATGGCAATGAAAGTATCCTGCTTTGCCGTGTATCGGACCGAAGTGCGGCCAGTTTTTCGCTTCCGGGCCATCTTGCTCAAGCTCTCTCCTGAGAGCCTGTAACATGGGAGTAATTGTTTTTGGCAAGATCTTCTGTTGTTTTCTTGCTTTCCCTGTAAATTTTACTTCCCAGTTTTTTTCAGATTCTTCCACGTATCGCCCTATCATTTATAGGTATAATTATACCATTAACATTTATTGTTTTTTGGTATTTTTTCACTCTCCTGCTCCAGTTATGCCGCCCGCTCCAGTCTGTCCGTGATGGCGGTCATGGCTCTTTCTTCCAGCCCTGCCTGTCTCGCTCCATTTGCGGATTCTCCGAGCAAAAATCTTTTTACGATTGCCAAATGATTGACGATGGTGTTTCTGGCGAGATGATGCTTTCGCGCCAGATCGTCTATGCTTGGGTTCTGGCTCCTTCTGGCGAAGAATCTCCGGAGATAATCGACCCGCATGTCGATCGTCGTTAAACTGCCGGATAAGACTACCTCCTTGAGGTACAGCGACAACACGCCAATAGCGCGTGCCACTCCTCGTTGGATTGTCTTCCTGAACAACACGGCCTGCCGCAGTCGCATGGTATGGATGCGGGTGCGAAACGGGCGACCAGAAAGGCTTGTGCAATACGGTCGAGCTGCTCCACCTCGGAGCGTATCATCCCCGCCTGTGCCGCGCCGTCCCCTCCGCCCAGTCCTCTCCCAGGCCCTGATGGCAGGATAATCCTGCTCATGGGCGTTCTGGCGTATTGTTGATGAGAAAAATTGAACGCGAACGTCAACACCTCGTGAGCGTCCCTGAACAGCGGGTCAATATGACATGAACTCAACTCACACACCTTTCGATACAACAGGAAAAAGGAAGTCCCTCCCGGATAAAATGAAAGCGCGAACAATCATCTCCGGGAAAGGAGATTAACCCGTTTCAGCACCTTTCTGTCCTGCACTTGCCAATACAGGTATTCCTCAAAGGCCTGTTCCGAAAAAACAATCTTACTCATTGACCATCGCGTCCAGTTCATCCAGTGTTCGGGTAATCGTCTTGCCATGATGCATCTGATAAGCACTTTCGCCTAATGCAGCCATGTTGGAATAACTGAAAAAAGGATCAAGCGACACATCAAAGGGAATTCTCCTTTCACGTGCCATCTTCCTGGCCAGAATAGTTACTGCTGTTGACATGGACAGACCAAGCTCATTGCAAACAGAATCGAATTGCTTTTTCAGCTCGTCATCCATGCGAACACTAATCGTTGTTTGTCCCATACTACCCCCATTAAATCAAATTTGTATTATATTGTTCATACAATGCAATACATTGCATGCCATTTTGGTCTTTTTTGTAAGGTGTAATCCAATTCCTTACGGAATACACACTTCCGTAACAAACAACCCTATAGCGGTTATTTGTCCGTCAACCAACCCTGTACATGATGCACCCAGCCCCCGAAGCAGACATCATGCGGGAATGGATACCGAATTTGCCGAACTTTTCCGCCTGTTAAACAACATCGTCCGTTACGGAACCATTACCGGTATCGACTATGCCGGCACAGCCGTACGTGTCAAAACCAGCGACAATGAAACAGACTGGCTTCAGTGGGACGTCCGGCGTGCCAGCAACGTTCGGGAATGGGACCCGCCTGCTGTTGACGAGCAAGTCATTATCCTGTCTCCAGGTGGCAACCTGTCAGCCGGAACAGTCTATCCCGCCATCTATTCCGAAATCTCTCCTGCACCGACATCCAGCCCAACCCTGTACCGGCGCGTTCTTCCGAACGGTGCCGTGCTGGAATACGATTTCGGCAGTCACAGCCTGCTGGCGTCACTGCCCGGCGGCAGTATCGCCAACATTACTGCCGATGAAGTTATTGCCAATACCCCCATCACACGATGTACTGGTGATCTGGTCGTTACCGGAAAAGCCGTTATCGGACAAACCCTTGCCGTACTAGGAACAAATGGTACCGGCGCCAGCACATCTCTGGCCGGAAAGCTGACCGTCTCGATGATGTGATCGCCAGCAGTATCAGCCTGATCGGCCATCGCCATCAGGTTACCGGTATTGGTATGTTGACAGAGGAACCGGAATGAAAGGGATGTGCGCCAAAACCGGCAAGGCGCTCGAAGGTCTTGCCCATCTGGAACAGTCCTGAACGAGCCTGTAACGCATTCTGTGGACATTTATCAGAGAAAGGAAGAAACCCTTTCTCCGAATTCGATGCAGAACCGATTCAGTGCTGATTTCCAGTTCTGAATCGGCAAGGTCCATTTTCTGGACGATTCCATTATAGCCAGCCAGACCACCTTCA
>CAVKGJ010000084.1:1538-5526 GCA_963655605.1 Oscillospiraceae bacterium | reverse complement strand
GGTAACGGTCAGACCGTTGATATTGGCATCGGAAAGAGCCTCGCGTACTTCATCCAGTTTGAAAGGTTTGATAATCGCGGTTATTTTTTTCATGCAAACTCCGGTGACGGGAAAAATGGAATGTTTTGCCAGATGGGAAAACCGGCCTCATTTTAAAACAATTCGTCATCAATCGCGAAATTTCGAGGTGATGGGACATCTCCAGTCACGGCCGAAGCCCCGCGGAGTGATACGGATGCCGATCGGGGCCTGGCGGCGTTTGTATTCATTGATTCTCATCAGGCGTACGATCCGTTCGACGACGATGTGGCTGTAGCCGTTGCGGACGATTTCATTGACGCTTCTGTTTTCTTCCATGAACATTTTGACGATTGCGTCGAGCACTTCGTAGGGAGGCAACGTATCCTGATCGAACTGGTTGGGTTTCAGCTCGGCTGTCGGTGCACGGGTCAGCATCCGTTCCGGAATGACGTCCGAGAGGGTGTTGCGATAGCGGCAGAGCCGGTAAACGAGCGTTTTGTATATGTCCTTGATGACGGCAAAACCACCGGCCATGTCGCCGTAAAGGGTACAGTAACCGACAGCCATTTCACTCTTGTTGCCTGTAGTTAACACGATGGAACCGAATTTGTTGGACAGGGCCATCAGAAGCGTACCGCGTATGCGGGCCTGAAGGTTTTCTTCCGTCGAGTCTTCGGCAAGACCCGCAAACTGTGGGGCCAGCGTCTGCAAAAACGAGGAAAAACAGTCCGAAATCGGAATTTCGTCATAACTGACGTTGAGTCGGGCAGCCATTTCGGCAGCGTCGATGCGTGAAATATCGCTCGTATAGGGAGATGGCATCATGACGGCACGGACTTTTTCAGGGCCGAGTGCATCAACGGCAATAGCCAGAACGAGCGCTGAATCGACACCACCGGACAGCCCGATAATGACTCCGGGAAAACCGTTCTTGTTGACATAGTCTCTCACGCCCAGAACGAGAGCGCGATAGACTTCACGTTCGACGGAAGGATGTTCTTCCATGCGTCCATTGACGGGATCGCCGTTTTCGAAAGACACGATTTCCATGTCTTCTTCACATTGTTTCAGCTGGATGCAGACTTTTCCGGCACGGTTCATCGCAAATGAACAGCCGTCGAAAATCAGTTCGTCCTGACCACCGACCAGATTGGCATAAATGGCGGACATTCCGTGATGGATGACGTTTTGGCGGACGATAACCGGACGCTGGTGCATTTTCCCCATATGATAGGGAGAACTGTTCATGACCAGAAGAACATCGGCGCCGGCTTCACGGGTACGTTCTGCGGGTTCGGAAAACCAGATGTCCTCACAGATCGCTATCCCGAACCGGGTTCCCTTGACGTTAAATACCAGCGGTTCCTTTCCCGGTGTGAAATAGCGTTTTTCGTCAAAAACAGTGTAATTGGGCAATTCCTGTTTGAAATAGGTGCCGACGATGGATCCGTTTGCCAGTACAGAGCACGCGTTGTAACAAAGCCCGTCGCGGATGCAATGGTGGCCGACAAGAACGTGGACGTTGTCCAGTTCCGCCAGTTCGTTTTTCAGTCTGTCCAGCTCGAGTTGTGTCGCCGAATGGAAGCTGTGCTGAAGCAGGAGATCTTCCGGAGGATAACCTGTCAGAGACAGTTCCGGCGTGAGTACGATATCGGCCCCCCGGGTAGCGGCCTGGCGGGCGAATTGGGCGATGCGTTCCCGGTTGCCGGGAAGATCCCCGACGGTACTGTTGATTTGGGCAATGGCGACTTTAGGAGACATGATGTCGTATCCAAAAAACGGTGAATGGAAATAGGATATTACTTTTTGAACTTTCTGGTTGGACTATCGTTTGAAAACGTGCAATTTTATTCGATAAATGTCTATTGAAACGGAATTTGGTTACAATGCTAAGTCTTGTTGAACCGGATAGCGTTGCCGATTTCGTGAAAGCGGGCATTCCGTTTCCGGTTGTGTCCCATTGCTGAATTGTCGAGATGTCTGTATGCAATACATATCTACCCGCTCCAAAGATAAAAGCGCTTCGAAACGCTCTTTTTCGCAGATTTTGCTGGAAGGCCTGGCACCTGATGGCGGTCTTTATATGCCGGAATCCTATCCGGTCGTAACCGGGCAGGAGCTGGACAAATGGCGTTCCCTGTCCTATGCGGAACTGGCTTTTGAAATTCTCGGAAAGTTCGCAGACGACATTCCGGAAAAAGACCTGAAAATGCTGGTTGAAAAGACCTATACGCCTGAAGTGTACAGGAATATCAGAAGCGATGATGCGGCAGATGTCATCACACCATTACGTCTGCTGGAAGAAAAAGATGGCCGGAAACTGATGTTGCTGGGGTTGTCGAACGGACCTACGCTGGCTTTCAAGGATATGGCCATGCAGTTGCTCGGCAATTTTTTCGAGTATGAATTGAGACGGCAGAATGCCGAACTCAATATATTGGGTGCGACATCCGGTGATACCGGCAGTGCGGCCGAATATGCCATGAGAGGTAAAAAGGGTATTCGCGTGTTCATGCTGTCGCCATACCGGAAAATGAGCGCTTTCCAGACAGCGCAAATGTTCAGCTTGCAGGATCCGAACATTTTCAATATCGCTATTGAAGGTGTTTTCGATGATTGTCAGGATATCGTGAAAGCGGTTTCCAACGATCTGGAATACAAGGTACGGCAGAAAATCGGGACGGTCAATTCCATCAACTGGGCCCGTGTTGTCGCTCAGGTCGTCTATTATTTCAGGGCGTACCTAATGGCAACGACTGACAATAAGGAAAAAGTATCATTTACAGTACCGTCGGGCAATTTCGGCAACATCTGTGCGGGACATATTGCACGCATGATGGGATTGCCGATAGACCGTCTGGTTGTCGCGACAAATGAAAATGATGTGCTGGACGAATTCTTCCGGACAGGTATTTATCGTGTCCGAAAATCGGAAGAAACATGGCATACGAGCAGTCCTTCGATGGATATCTCGAAAGCATCCAATTTCGAGCGTTTTGTATATGATCTGCTCGGCAAGGACAGTGAACGGGTCAACCGTCTTTTCAGACAAATCGAAACGAAAGGATTTTTCGACTTGTCCGGTCGGGAAAGAAGCGATGGAAACGAATTCCGGCAGGTGAAAAATTACGGTTTCGAGTCAGGCAAGTCCACTCATGCGGATCGTATTGAAACAATCCGTTTTGTTCAGAGAGAATATGGTATCACGATCGATCCACATACTGCGGACGGTATCAAGGTTGCGCGCGAGCATCAGCAAAAAGGCGTTACCATGATTGTGCTGGAAACGGCTCAGGCGGCCAAATTCAATGAAACGATTTTCGAGGCTCTGGGCAGAAATGCCACAAGACCGGCCGGTTTCGAAAAAATCGAGGAATTGCCGCAGCGTTTCACGGTCATGCCGATTGATGACGAAGAAGTCAAGAAATTCATCGCTGAAAGGACGGGACTCTGAACTGGTTTGCCGGGTCCGGGTCAGGCGCGATATTGTCATAGAACTTGTGAATAGGGAAAAAACATGCTGACAACTGATGAAGCACTTTCCCGTTTGCTTGAAAATGTTTCTCCGGTGAATGAGGTGGAAACGGTTACCCTTTTGCAGGCGAACGGCCGCGTTCTGGCTGAAAGTCAGTATTCGGATGTAACTGTTCCCAATACGGACAATTCCGCCATGGACGGGTATGCCTTCCGGTTCAGTGATATAACCGGTCCGGAAACGGTACTGCTCATCCGGCAGAGAATTCCGGCGGGACACCCGGGAGGTGGGCTTGGCCCTGGCGAGGCAGCACGGATCTTTACGGGGGCGCCGTTACCGGATGGCGCCGATACGGTGATGCGGCAGGAGTGGTGTCTGGTCGAGGGAAACAGACTGAAATTCGAACGTATGCCCGTGAAAGGGGAGTCCATCAGACAGGCAGGAGAGGATGTCAAAAAAGGCGATGTTGTTTTGAATGCCGGAACCCGTTTG
>CAVKGJ010000084.1:0-1528 GCA_963655605.1 Oscillospiraceae bacterium | reverse complement strand
TTGCAGGCACGGCATATCGGTATTGCCGGTTCGGTGGGACTGACGCATTTGCCGGTTGTCAGAAAACCGAAAGTCGCACTGATGTCGACAGGAGATGAACTGGTTTTGCCGGGGGAGCCGCTTTTGCCGGGCAAGATATACAATTCCAACCGGTATACCCTGAAAGTCCTGCTAGAAGATTTCGGTTGTGATGTATCTGATTTCGGTATCGTTCCGGATGATTTTCAGATGACATGTTCGATGTTGGCTGAAGCGGCGAAAGAGCATGATTTGATTCTGACATCCGGTGGGGTATCGGTTGGCGAGGAAGATCATGTCAAGGCAGCGATTGAGACGGAAGGAAAACTGCATTTCTGGCAGATCGCTGTCAAGCCTGGCAAACCGCTTGCATATGGTGAAATCGACAATCCATCCGGTATTCGGCGAAATGCCGCTATTATCGGATTGCCCGGCAATCCGGTATCCAGTTATGTGACTTTTCTGTTGTTTGTCCGGCCATATATTCTCCGAATGCAGGGGGTGACAGATGTAACACCGAAAGCAGTCAGGGTCAGAGCCGCCAGCACGCATGACAGGGCGGACGAGCGGAACGAATTCCTGCGTGCCAGACTCAATGAACAGGGAGAAGCCGAGCTGTTTGACAATCAGGGGTCGGGTATCCTCTCATCCATTGTGTGGGGGGATGGATTGATTGACAATCCTCCCGGTCGGACAATCAAGACAGGAGACTGGGTGAAATTCATTTCTTTCAGCGAGTTTTTCCATCCATGAAAATCAGATTGCGCTATTTTGCAAAGGTGCGTGAGGCACTGGGTATTTCGGAAGAATGGATTGATATACAGGAAGAGATAAGAACAGTGGGTGATCTTCGGCAATATCTGATGAAACGGGGAGTTCCCTGGAGCGATGTGCTTGGAAAGGAAAATGGACTGCGAATGGCTTGCCAACTGAAAATGGCCGATTCCGGTACGGAATTAACGGAAGAATGCGAAGTCGCCTTTTTCCCGCCTGTAACGGGAGGCTAGTGAACAGAGCATTACCAGATGCGGATCGGAAGATAGAAATCTTGTACATAAAAGCAGTGTGCCTGTAACGATTTCTGTGGACATTTTTCAGAGACAAGCCGAAATCCGATCTCCGAATTCGATACAGCAGCGACTCAAAGCTGCCGTTGTAACCACGCCGAGTGTCAATCTTGATATCGCCATGGATGCTATGTATTGTTTTATGGCTTTTACCGTTGCGGGAGTTACTGGTATTTTTACCAACAGTATTTCATAATCAGAGTGCTGTTCCATTCCGGTTTCAAGGGCACGTTCGGGTAAGCTACCTGAGCAAGCCTTGCTCACCAGGTAGGTCTTCCGGGGATTTATAGTCAATCAACAACTGGTCTATAAGCTCGTTTGATGCAGGCATTCCTGTCTCCTTTCGAGCCTGTAAAAGATACTGTGGAAATTCAAAATCTGCTAATTTAGGAGAAAAACCGGAATGGAATTTCCAACCATGAAGCAAGAAAAGATAGACGGAA